>JBDNIL010000015.1:0-10160 GCA_041688355.1 Verrucomicrobiales bacterium
CGCGGCGAGACCATCGGGATACGGGGCATGTTCAGCCTCCCGGGTCGCGAACTGAAAGAGGGGGGCTCGTATTTTCACTCGTTCAGCACCGGCTTTGATTACAAGAAATTCGACGAGGATGTGGAACTCGCGGGCGAGACTTTTGTCACTCCGATCGACTACCTGCCTTTCACGATGGCTTATGGAGGCGGGTGGGTGCGTGATCGTTCTTTCACCGAAATCAATGCCTCGCTGAACTGGCATTTCCGCGGAGTGGGGAGTGAACCGAGCGAATTCGACACGAAACGTTTCGACGCCGACGGCAGCTTTTTCTTCCTTCGCGGTGATACTTCCCACACGCAGGATCTGCCATGGGGCTTCGAGGCCTTCGGGAAAATCCAGGGTCAGGCGAGCCGGAATCCGCTCATCAACAACGAGCAGTTTGCGGGCGGGGGAGCTTCAACGGTGCGCGGTTATCTGGAGGCCGAGGCCCTCGGAGACAGCGGCTTGTTCCTCACTGCCGAGATCCGCACGCCCTCGCTGCTGCCCTCGACGACCCGTGAGGCCAAGGGCGTCGAAGGGGAGAAGACCGGGAACGAGTGGCGCTTCCACGCCTTCTGGGACGCCGGTCAGCTCTACCTGAATGATCCGCTCCCTGACCAGATCGACCTATTCCGTCTCGCGAGCTGGGGGCTGGGCACCCGCTTCACCCTGCGCGAAGACGTCGAGGGCTCTCTCGAGGTCGCCTGGCCGCTCGAGGACCAGGGCTCCACTTTTGCCAACGATCCCTTCCTGCTTTTCCAGATGAAAGCCGGCTTCTGAATTTCCCCCATCAACGCGATTCCTAACACTACGCTATTGTCATGAGATCATCATCCCATCCTCTCCGTCTCCTCTGCCTGCCGGTCTTCCTTTTCCTCCTCACCGCCCTGGCTCCGCTCGTGGAGGCGGCCGGAGGCAAAGAGGGTGACGAGCCAGCCTGGTGGGATGTCGCCTGGACCGCCCGCAAGCCCGTCGATGTGAAAATCTCTGACGGTGGTCGGCCCGAGGGCGGGGCGGTCGTCCTCGTGAGGCTGCACGAGGGGAACTTTCCCTTTACGATGGTGAAGGAAGACGGCAGCGATGTCCGCGTCGTCGCCGATGACCAGAAGACGGCGGTGCCTTTCCACCTCGAGCGTTACGA
This sequence comes from Verrucomicrobiales bacterium, assembly GCA_041688355.1. GTDB lineage: Bacteria > Verrucomicrobiota > Verrucomicrobiia > Verrucomicrobiales > DEV007 > Arctic95D-9. The sequence continues at coordinate 1,163 of JBDNIL010000015.1, forward strand.
CTCGCTCATGAACGAGGCTTTCCTCTGGGTTCGCGTCCCCGAGTTGGTCGAGGGCACCGAGCCTACCCGCGTCTGGATCTACTACGGCAATGCTGCGGCGGAACCGGCGAGCGACTCGGTCGCGACCTATCCCGAACCGGCCGCTCTCGTCTATCACTTCGCCGAGCGGGGCTCCCCGGCGCGCGATTATTCGGGCAAGGAAAATACCGGACTCACCTCCCCGACCCCGACCGAGGGCGCGCTGATCGGGGCGGGTATCCTCCTCTTCGGCAGCAACGGCATGGAGATCCCGGCCAGTGAATCGCTGAAGTGGGAAGCCGGCGCGCCCGCCACGATAACTGTCTGGCTGAAACCCTCGTCCAACCTGCCCGACGCGGTCGTCTATCGTCGCGAGCAGGCCGGTGCCTCTTTTGTCCTCGGGATCAATGACGGCGTTCCCTTCGTCGAAGTGACCGACTCGGCGGGGACGATGCGCAGTGCCGCCGGTGAGCCTCTCGCAGCTGCCTCGTGGCGTCACCTTGCGGCCGTTGCGGGAGCAGGCAAGGTCGATCTCTTTGTCGATGGGCGGCAGTATGGCACTCTCGCCAAAGCACTGCCGGCGATGGATGGCAATGCTTTCATCGGGGCGAATCCGGAAACGGGCGGCGGTTTCGCCGGTGAGCTCGACGAGTTCCAGATCCATGCCGCGCCCCTCGAGGCGCCCTTGCTCCGATTCCTCGCGACGACACAATCCGGCGCCCCGGAAAGTGTCGATCTCGTTGCCGTGGGAGCGGACGAGGGAGGAGAAGGCGGCGGTCACAACGAGACCCTCGAGCACGTCATGCTCTTCGGTGACATCGCCAAGAACATGATGTTCGACGGCTGGATCGCGGTCGGAGTCTGTGTCGTCATGATTGTCTTCGGCTGGATGGTCGCGGTGCAGAAGTTCAATTACCTCAACAGCATCCAGAAGGGAGGCGACATTTTCCTGAAGCAGTGGAAGAAGCTCGCCGCTGACCTCACCGCGCTCGATCACGGCGACGAGGAGAGCGTCAAGACCATGGGGGGCAACGTCAGCGCGAAGCTGATGAAACACGTCCGCCGCTCTCCTCTCTATCATCTCTACCACATCGGGTCCGAAGAGATCCATCAGCGTATCGGGAAACACCCCGAACGGGGGCTCGGGGCGCGCTCGATCCAGGCGATCCGCGCGAGCCTCGACGCCGGACTCGTGCGTGAGAACCAGCGCATGAACAGCAAGCTCATCTTCCTCACCATCAGCATCGCGGGCGGCCCCTACGTCGGTCTCCTCGGCACTGTCGTCGGGGTGATGATCACCTTCGCGATTATTTCAAAAACCGGGGAGGTCGAGGTCAACTCGATCGCGCCGGGGATCGCCTCGGCCCTCCTTGCGACCGTGGCCGGACTCGTCGTCGCGATTCCCGCGCTCTTCATTTACAGCTACCTCAGCGGCCGGATCAGAGACGCCCTCGCCGGGATGCAGATCTTCATCGACGAGTTCGTCACCCGCATGGCCGAGCTCTATCCGCCGCCGGGCGAATCGGGTGCGCCCGTAGCCGCCGCGCAGGAAGTCGCCGGGGGTAATGACCTGCTCCGTTCTCCCGCCCATCCTCTCAACGCTGTTCCCAGCGTGACCCATGAAAAACCGGCCGCCGCCCTTGGCGCCGAGAAGCAACCCCAAACTGCCACGACTCATGCAAGCTGAACAAGGAAAAAGCTACGACGATATCAACGTGACACCGATGGTGGATCTCTACCTGGTATTGCTGCTGATTTTCATCATCATGACCACTGCCGGCGTGCAGGGGATCAAGGTGGACTTGCCGAAGGGCAGCAAGCAGCCCGCCGAGATCACCGGGCCCAAGGGCAAGGCGGTCACGGTAAACAACGAGGGCAAGATCTTCCTCGACACCGTACCGGTCACCCTGGAGCAACTCGAGCAGCGCCTCGCTGAACACAAGGCAAAGGTGCCCGAGTTCCCCGTCGTGGTGCGCGGCGATCGCGGCACCCAGTATCAGGGGATCATGGATGTTCTCGAAGTGTTAGGGCGTCAGAACATTACTCAGATCGGTCTCGTGACTCAGCCTCCCGGTAGTTAAGGCACGTCGGAGACCACTCTTATTTTTTATCAGTTCTCCTCCCATGGAAGAAGACAACGACGAAACTTTCCTCGGAAAGCATGGTGGCAAAACCGTGACGGGCATTCTCCTGCTCATCTCGGTCGCCGGCTGGTATTGGTGGTCGAACCGAGCTCCCGATAAGCCGAAGCCCAAACCGGTCTCGATGGTGAGCATCATGCCGATCTTGCCGCCCCCGCCGCCACCTCCTCCGCCACCGCCCCCGCCGAAAGAGCCCGAGCCGGTCCAGGAGCCCGAAATGAAGGAGGAAACATTCGAACCTGAACTCGCTCCCGACGAGGCCCCGCCCGAGCCCGAAGCGGCTGCGCCCGACCCAATTGGCACCGGCATATCCGGTGATGGTCCGCCCGATGGATTTGGACTCAGCAACCGCGGAGGCGGGGGCAGTCTGGGTGGAATCGGCGGCATCGGGGGTCGTGGAGGAAGCAAGTATGGCAACTATGCTGCCAAAGTACAGTCCGCCGTCACCGATGCGATGAAGCGCAATGCCACGACGCGTAGCGCGGTGATGAGCATCGAGGTGAAAATCTGGGCCGACCAGCTCGGCCGGGTTACCCGGGCCCAGCTCGGGCGCTCCACCGGCGATGCCACGCTCGACCGTGCTCTCCGTGAGGAAGTCCTCGGCAATCTACGCCTTTCCGAACCGCCCCCGGCCGAGATGCCCATGCCTATCAACCTCAGACTCACGGCGAGGAAGCCCTGAGACACGGCTTGTTTTTTCTGTTTACCCATCCCAGTCATGTTTTCTCTTTCTCCCGTTGTATCCTCCCGCCGACGCCCGGTCGCCGCTCTCGGCTGCTCCCTGCTCGTGCTGGCCTGCATGCCTTTGAAAGCGCAGGATGCCGCGGAACAGCTCGTCGAGCCTCCCGCCCCCGCCCCTCTTGTCGCGCCCGCAGCAGAGCCCCCGGCGAGCCTACCCGCGAAGCTCCCGGCATCGGCCGGACCCCGCACGCCAGAGGAGACCATCCAGGAGATCGCCGATGCGGTAGCGTCCACGGCGGTCGAGGCGGTCACTCCCGCCCCTGTGATGACGCCAGACCCTCTCGTTTCCCCGCTAGAGGATCCGCCGGTGCCTGTCGATCTGCTCAGTCCGGAGGGCGGAGAGCCCACCCCGACTGAGAGTGTCGTGGTGAACCTCATCAATCGCCTCGTCGAGCGTGGCGTGCTCACTCAGGCCGATGCCGCCGAACTCGCCGCGCAGGCGCAGCGCGATGCCGCCGTCGCGAGCCGGAACGCTGCCGCCGCCGCCCTCGTCGCAGCCGATGCGGCGATGGCTACCGAAGAGGACATCGTCGTGACGCACATCCCCGAACCGGTCAAGGACAGGCTGCGCGAAGAGATCCGGCAGGACATCCTCGCCGACTCCGGTTTCCAGCCCGAGTTGCTCGTGCTCCCGAGCGGGAAGGATACCATCTTCCTCGACGATTCGGATCTCCCCGACTGGGTGCGGCGAACCAAAATCTCCGGTGACTTCCGTCTCCGCTACGAATCCTCTCGCTTTCCCGACGGTAACGACAACACTGGCTCCTTCCCGAACTTCAATCGCATCAACAATGGCGCCCCCTTTGATGTGGCCGGGTTCGAGTTCTCCGACCAACTCAATGTCGACGAAAACCGCCAACGCTTCCGGATGCGGGCGCGTCTCCTGATGGAGACCGATCTGGGTGACGGTTTCAACGTCGGGTTGCGCACTGTCACCGGCAATGATGATAGTCCGGTCAGTCCCAACCAGACCATGGGGGATAACTTCAACAAGTATTCCATCTGGCTCGACCAGGCTTACCTGAAGTGGCAGAGTCCCACTTTTGACGGCAATCTCTCCGTCACGGCGGGGCGCTTCCCGAATCCATTCTTCAAGACCTCCGAATTGATGTGGGATAACGACCTCGGCTTTGACGGTCTCGCCTTTTCTGTCGCCTCGGATCTCTCGGAGAATGTGCGGCCCTTCCTCACTGCGGGTGCTTTCCCGATCTTCAATACGGCTTTCAACTTTCCGAACAACGAACCTGACAAATTCGAGAGCACCGACCGCTATCTCTATGGAGCGCAGGGGGGTGCCGACTTCGTCCTCGCCCGGAATGTCGATGCCAAGTTCGGTCTCGGGTATCATGATTTCAGCGGGGTCCAGGGTGAGATCTCCGACCCCTTCCTGCCGTTCACGAACAAGGATGCCGGGAGCACCGACAATCGCCGTCCGCCCTCCGCCCAGAAGGGAAATACCTACATGGCCCTGCGCGACATCATCCCCGATCCGCTCAACAACTTCGGGACCGCAAACCAATGGCAGTATTTCGGCCTCGCCTCGAAGTTCCAGGTCCTCTCGTACAACGGACGCATCAACCTGAGCCAGTGGGAGCCATTCCAGGTCAGTCTGCTCGGAGAATACTCGGTCAACATCGGCTATGACGAAGGTGATGTCAGTCAGATCGCGCTCAACAACCGCGGTCCTCTCCAGCCTAACGGTACACCCGGCACCTTCGAAGGCGGCAACATCGCGTGGAACTACGGGGTCCAGTTCGGACAGCCGGTCCTCGACAAGCAGGGCGACTGGAACACGCTCTTGAGCTACCGCTTTGTCGAATCCGATTCCGTTCTCGATGCCTTCAACGATTCTAATTTCGGACTCGGCGGAACCAACATGGAAGGTTTCACGATACGTTCGGGATATGCGCTCCGGCCTAACCTCGATCTAGTCTTCCGGTGGATGGGCGCGAGCGAGATCGCCGGTCCTCCTTTAAAATACGATGTCTTCCAGTTTGATATCCTCGCCACATTCTGATCACCGCTACATGAAGCTCATCTTTTCCCTTTTCACCGGACTTCTCCTCCTCAGTTTCACCGGCCTCTCCGCGCAGGAGGATCCGGCTGCGATCGAGGCCAAACTACGCGAATCGCTCCGCGGGACGATGCTGCAACTGCGCACCATCGAAGCCGAGCGGGCCCGCCTCGAGGCCGAACTCGGAGTCCTCACGACCCAGAGCGAGCGCCGGATCAAAGACCTCAACGCAAAGCTCGAGGAGTCTCTCGAGAGCGCCGCCGAGGAAAAGACCCTCGCCGACAAACAGATCGCCGAGCAGGAGAAAAAGCTCAAAGCCGAGAAGGCGCGCACTGCGGCGTTTGCCGCCGCGCTGGACAAGTGGAAATCGTCCTACTTCCAGATCACCGAGATCGCCCGCACCAAGGAGGCCGAGCGTGCCCGGCTCCTCGACAAGACGATGAGCCTCCAGAACACCGTCGCCGACCGCGAGCGTCGGAATCTCGAACTCTACGGGATCGGCAACGAGATCCTTGATCGTTACGAAAACTTCGCGTTCGGCAAAGCTCTCCTCGCTCGCGAGCCCTTCACCGGTCTCGCCAAGGTGCGTCTCGAAGAGCAGGTCCAGGATTACAAAGACAAGCTCACCGATGGCATGGTGCGGGAGAATGATCCCGTCACTCCCGCCGCCAATCCCGAGCCCGGGACCTCTCCGACGCCGTGACCGTTCTCCCCCTTCCGCAACCTGTCGGATGTGACGAAATGGGCACGCGAAAGAAGGTCACGGGACCCCAATGAAGGGCAACCTTTCGTGTGAGCGCGAGGACGCTTTTTCCCGCTCCGATCCTTTCTCCTTTTCCCATGCAAGCAATCGACAGCCAGACGCCTTTCCGCGCTATCCTCGCGGCGGCTCTTATCCTGACTTCAGCCCTCAGCCTACCGGCCGAAGACGAGGGCGACGAGGTCCTCGGCAAGGCGGGTGCCTTTGAGGTGAAGCTCAGTGAAGTCCGCAAAAGCCTCGATTCACTCGGCGAGGCGGAACGAGCCGCCCTCGTCCGCGAACCGGCGACGCTCAATCAGTATGTCCGCGCGCTCCTCGTCCAGCAGGTCGTGCTGAGCGAGGCGAAAAAGGCGGGATGGGAGAAAAGTGCCGTCGTCGCCGAGCGCATGAGCGCCCTGCGTGACGGAGTCGTCGCGAGCACCTTCATCGAGTCGGTCAGCACACCCTCGGCGGCGTATCCCACCGCGACAGAACTGGCGGAAACGTATGCGGCGAATCGGGAGACTTTTCTCCAGCCAAAGGCGTGGCGGCTCTCCCAGATCTTCATCTCAGCCCCTCGCGAACCCGGGATGGTGCAAGATCCGCCCGAGGCCCTCGCCCGGCTCAAGAGCGTCACTGCGGATCTCGAGGCGGAGAATGCGGATTTCGAAACCCTAGCTGAAACCAAAAGCGAAGAACCCGCCAGCGCATCACGGCGGGGCGAGATTGGCTGGCTCCCGGAGCCGCAGATTCACCCTGCCATACGCGCTATTCTTCCCGAAATGAAACTCGGCGATATCTCTGAGCCCGTGCGCATGGATGATGGCTGGCACCTCATCAAGGTGCTCGACATCCGCGAGCCGAGGATACCGACCCTCGAACAGATCCGCGAGCCGCTCGTGAAACAAATGCGCGAGGAACGGGCGAGAGCGGAGACGGAATCCTTTCTCGGTGGACTCCTCAACGAAAATCCCATCGCGATCAACGAACTCGTCATCAGCCGCCTCATGCCGGCCGCTACCAATTGATCCTTTTTTCCCCATGATGCTGTCTCACTTCAGAACCCCATTTTTATCCGGTCCCTTCGCGGTCATGGTCGGATTCCTCCTCACCTTTTTCAGCGGCCCGGTGCAAGCGGGCGACATCCTGCGGGGCGGGGCGGCTCCGGGAGCGGCGGCTCAGCGGGCTGCAGCAGCGACTCAGACCACGGCGGCGGCGACGACTCAGGTCCGGCGCAATGCCCAGGATAATCTCGCCCGCACGACTCGGGCGGTGCAATCCATGCAGGCGATGCAGAACGCGGCCCGTCTCGCCGCAGTGACGGCGACAGTGAATAACGCGGGGGCCAATCCCAACGCGCCGGGAACTCTGCCGAACGTACCGAACGGGCTCGGCACCGGCGGTCTCCAGGTCGATCCGGGGGTGGCTGGCGGCACGGCGGTATGGTCGGGCGCTGATCTGCCGACACAGGCGAGCGCAGGAGGTCGCTCCACTGTCAACATTCGCCAGACGCAGCAGACCGCCCTTTTGAGCTGGGAAACCTACAACGTCGGCCGCCAGACGACGCTGCGCTACGAGCAGAACGGTGGACGTGACACCTCCAAGTGGGTGGCCTTTAACCGGGTCAATGATCCGGGCAGCTCTCCGAGCCAGATCCTCGGGTCGATTCAGGCACCGGGACAGATCTATGTGATCAATCGCAACGGGATCATCTTCGGTGGAGGCAGTCAGGTCAATGTCGGGTCGCTCGTGGCCTCATCGTTGCCGATCAACACGAACCTCATCGAGCGGGGGCTTCTCAACAACCCCGATGCGCAATTCCTCTTCTCCGGCATCGCGGTCCCGGCGGGCGCACAAGGGACGCCGGGCTTTTCTCCCGACGCACCCAATCCCGCGATCGGTCGCTACGGTGACATCACCGTGCAGGCGGGCGCGACGATCACCAGTCCCACGACCGATGCGAAGTCGGGCGGGCGTGTCATGCTCGTCGGTCCTGCCGTGAACAATGCCGGCAGCATCTCGACTCCGGATGGCCAGACTATCCTCGCAGCGGGGATGCAGGTCGGCATCGCCGCGCATCCCTCGAGCGATCCGAGCCTGCGCGGTCTCGATGTCTACATCGGGTCGGTCACCCCTGCGGGAGGCGGGGCCGAGGTCGGGCAGGTAAGGCAGGATGGCATCATCAACGCCCCTCGCGGCAACATCACCCTCGCCGGGCGCGAGATCCGTCAGAACGGCGCGCTGGAAAGCTCGACCTCGGTTTCACTGAACGGTCGTATCGATGTGCAAGCCAGCTACGACGCCATTTCCAATACCGCTTACAATCCGGCGAACACTGTTTCCGGGGCGCCATTTCTCTCCCGCCAGACCGGGACGGTGCGGTTCGGGGCGGGGAGCGTGAGCCGCATCCTCCCCGAACTGCGCAGCAGTGAAACCGCGATCGGCCGGGAGCTGGCTCTGCGTTCGCAGATCAATGTGTCGGGGCGCGTGATCCATCTTGGGAGAGATTCCAGTCTCCAGGCTTCGAGTGGGACTATCCGCATTAATGCAGGGGAATGGCGCATCATCGGACTGGGTGGCACAAATCCGAACGCCCGCTTTATCCAATCGACCGGGCAGGTCTACCTCGATTCCGGTGCCCTCATCGATGTGGCCGGTTCCACGGGGGTTGCCGTTTCCATCCTCCAGCATATCCTCGATCTCGAGCTCCGCGGGGCCGAGCTGGCGAACTCGCCGCTTCAGCGTGGCGGGATTCTGCGCGACGCCCAGATCACAGTCGATCTCCGAAACGCCGGGACCTTTGCCGAACGCGATTGGCTCGGCACGCCGCTGGCCGACGCGACGGGTTTTGCCAGTATCATCCAGCGCACTGTCGGCGAGTTCACTGCTCCCGGCGGCCAGGTCTCGATCAGCGCCGGCGAATCGGTCGTGATGCAGCAGGGCGCACGCGTCGATGTCTCGGGCGGATTTGTGAAATACAAAGGGGCCAAAGTCGAGACGACCCGACTCCGACTCCAGGGTGGGCTCGTCGATATCAAGGACGCGACCCCGAACCGTCAATACGAGGGTATTTACACCGGCACAACATTCCGCGTGAGTGAACGCTGGGGCGTCAATGAAGAGTATAATCAGCCGCTCGCCCTCACCGGGGAACGCTGGGAACCCGACTATATCGAAGGCGCCGCCGGTGGTAGTATCCACGTAGTCGCGCCCTCGATGGCTCTCGACGGCGACTTTGTCGGGCGCACCGTCGACGGCCCCCGCCAGCGCGCCGCGACCAATCTCAGCTCGCTGCGACTTTCCTTCACCGCGGTGGATGTGAGCGTCCTGACCTTCCCGACGATC
>JBDNIL010000160.1:0-2589 GCA_041688355.1 Verrucomicrobiales bacterium
CCAAGTCCGGTTCGACCCCTCGTTGAAGCCCCATTTCCACGCGTCGATGGGGGTGCCGGTCGCGGTGCCCTGCCAGCGCATTTGCTGCACCCGATTAAATCGGTCGAAGCCGTCGTAGGGATCGCCGGAATCGCCCTCCGACCCGCCGCCGGGTCGGATCATCGACATTTCTATTCCCGGCTGCGGGTAGGCTATCGTCACGAAGCGAGCGAGTCCGACGCGGATGTAGTCCACCTTGTCGCCCGACTCGCCCTGGATCGCGATGGTCTTGACGAGGCCGAAGGCGTCCTCGATGCTGCCGCCCGCCCCGTAGCCGAGGGTCACGATCCGACCATCGGGGTAGGTGATCTCGGTACGTCTGGCGGTGTTATTCATGGAGTCAAGGGTCTGGAGGTCGTTTCAGAGCCGAACACTAAGATTGCGAAGCGGGATTTATGTAGGATGTTACTTCAAATTTCTAAGCCTGTTTCAGAAATTCTTTGATCGGGCGGAGAAACGCATTCCCGAGATGCGAGAGTTTGAACCAAAGGTCATCGGGAGGAAGACGTGAACGGCTTCTCGGCTTCTCGGCTGCGCGGGGGGTAAAGGGGGGTAAAGGGGTAATTCAAAATTTACCGAACCAAATCGGTTCAAGGATTTTGTTCAGACTTCGAGGAGATTAGAATTTACATGAGAGTTGAGAGTTATCCGCCTGAAGAATTTATAATTGTATAGGCAGCAATCTAGCGTTTCTTCAGCCTGAATGAATGCTGAGCAAGCTCCTCGCCGCTTGGTGAAATGCTTTTCAGAGTAACCGTATCGCCAGAAAAAGTGTAACGAATCTCGATTCCATGTATATTCTCCTGTCGGACATTTCGATTCTCCGGTTTGTCTAGTTTGTGAATATCTTTTGGCGGCGATCCATGAAGTTTATCATACTCCCGAATTCTAAACTCTAAAGTTTTAAAGGCGGTTCGAGTTACATCTTCTGTTCCCATTCGGGTTATCATTGATTCTCCGATCGCCAAGAATCCTGCTGTTGAAATTACAGCAATCTTCATGGGCGTTATCGAAAACTTTTTCATTAGCTCACCAATGGAGGGGGGCATCGTCGAACTCCATCCTGGAGTATTTTACGCAGTTGTGCCTCGCTACGGAGTAAGCGTCGATCAGGCCTACGCGAACGCTAACCATATAATTATACCAGTTTTCGTCCTGTTCCATCGTGGTTACGTGAGTGTCGTGGACGGCAGCATCGGCAACGGGGGCCGTCGTATACACTTCGCCCCTTAATATGGCGCCGCCAACCGGTGAGCTCCACCCTAGCCAGCTTTGGGAGAATTGGGGGGCTTGAATTCCGGTCCTTGCAAATGAGAAGCACTCGATCCCAATGTGACAATTGCATTCGTTGTCCCACTTGTTTTCGTCGGTGCAGTTAGGATCGGATAACTCCCATTGGTCCACGCATACTTGCATGTGAAAGATATTATTCAAAATCTGCCAAGTAGTGTCGTTGCCACGCTCTAGTCGAATATCGAGTCCGAGGTAGTCGATTCCTGCGAGAGAATTGTTTTCAACAAATTTATATACATTCTCTCCGCCCTCTTCCCCAATCGGATCCCGATTGATCCACCTCCCGAGTTCCGGCACATAAAACCGATAGCCGTAATTGTACCACCCCGTCTCTGCATCCCGGAACTGCCCCTGGAAGCCGAAGTCCCAGTCGTAGAGCGAGCTGCTCCGCGAGGTGAAGTCCGCCGCCATGACCCGCCTCGGGCCGAAGGCCGCGTAGGCGTGGCGCTCGACGACGGTCCCCGACGTGTCCAGCACCGCCGTTCCGTTGAAGTAGTCCATCGTCGCGTAGAGACGCTCGTCGAGCGTGCCGTCCCCGTCCGTATCGCGGTCCCGAAGGATCAGTTCGTCCCGATGGCTGGGACGCTCGCCCCAGAGGTACTGCCGCGCCGCCGCCGTCGCGGAATCCACCCGCTCCTCCAGTGGCTTCCACCGGTCGCTCCAGTAGGTGTGGACGACTTTGCCGCCGGATTCCTTGGTGATACGCCGCGAAAGGCCGTCGTAGGTGTTTTTCTGAACGGTCGCGCCGTTCTCGGCCTTCACCTCGACGAGCCGGTTCCACGCGTCCCAGACGGCGATGAAATGTTTTGACCAGTCAACTTCGGCGCCCGGACGAAGCTTGGTGGAGTTGCCGGCGCGGTCGAATTCGATGCCCTGGCTCGATCCGTCGATTTTGGTCAACTGGTTGTCCTTGTTGTTCGAACGGCTTTGCTCGAGAATCGGCGATCCATCCTCGTTCTTTCGGTAGGCGAGCCAGTTCCCGGTCGGATCGTAGGTGAAATCAGCCTCCTCGCCGGGGATGCCTCCGATGGCGGTGCGGTTGGTGTTTAGCGTGCCGACGGCGTCGCGGATCACTTGCGACAACCCGTCGTAGACGTAGGCCTCGTCCTGCCCGCTCGCGGCGACGAGGTTCTTCTTCCAAGTCCGGTTCGACCCCTCGTTGAAGCCCCATTTCCACGCGTCGATGGGGGTGCCGGTCGCGGTGCCCTGCCAGCGCATTTGCTGCACCCGATTAAATCGGTCGAAGCCGTCGTAGGG
>JBDNIL010000161.1:0-66828 GCA_041688355.1 Verrucomicrobiales bacterium
AGAGGGTCAGGTCGCCGACCTGACCCTGGTGACTCGCGAGGCCTTTGCCCGCATCGCCGCGCTGAACCGATCGCTCTCGGATTACCTGCCCGAATCCGAGATCAATGAGCTCGCCAAAGCCCCCGCCGGTCTCGCCTTTCCGGTGAGTGAGGATCTCTTCACTCTCTTTGAAAAGGCCGGCCGGCTCACCGCGGAGACGGACGGTGCCTTCGACATCACCGCCGGGCCCATCATCCGGCTCTGGCGGATGGGACGCAAGAATAGGGCGATGCCTACGGCCGATCAGATCGCCTCGGCACAAGCACGCACGGGATTTCATCACCTCGTCCTCGATCGGGAAAAACGCACGATTTTGAAAAAGATCGACGGCATGCTCTTCGACCTCGGCGGCATTGCCAAGGGCTACGCCGCCGATGCCGCCCTCGCGATCCTGACGGAGGGCGGGTTCCCCCGCAGCCTCGTTGCGGCGAGTGGAGACATCGTCGTCGGTGACGCTCCGCCGGGCGAGCCGGGGTGGAAGATCGGGATCGAAACGCTCGAGATCGGGCACGATCTGAAGGACCTCGAGACAGTCACACTGGTGAACGCGGCGATCTCGACCTCGGGCGACACACGGCGCTACCTCGAGCTCGACGGAGTCCGCTATTCGCACATCGTCTCGACCCGCACGGGGCTCGGGCTGACCGAGCGCATCGGCGCGAGCGTGATCGGCCCTGACGCTACCACATCAGACAGTTATGCCACTGCGGTGGTGCTTTTGGGGACAAAGGAGGGCTTGCAATTCATCGAGAATAAACGAGGAATCGAATGTCAAATCGTCGCCCTCCGTGACGGTCGTGAAGTGTTCACTCACTCAGATGGATTCCTCCAATTCCAGGGAACAAACCACCAAAAAGAAAGCCCCGTCGCCGCGCCGTGACGGTCGCGAGGCGGCTGTACAGTTCCTCTACGGCAACGACATCCAGGGCATCATCGACTATTCGCCTGACACGCTAGAAGCGTTCTGGGAACTGCGAGACGCGAAACCCTTCGTCCGCGAGTTTGCCGCCGAGTTGATCGCCGGAGTGATGGAGAACCTCAGTGAGATCGATTCCATGATCCGGAACCAGCTCGAGAATTTCTCCTTCCAGCGGCTCGCCGCCGTCGATCGCAACATCCTGCGGCTCGGGGCCTTCGAGATTCTCCACGCCAAGCACATTCCGCCGCAGGCCGCGATCAACGAGGCCATCGAGATCGCAAAGCGTTTCGGCACTGACGACTCGGCCCGCTTCGTGAACGGCATCCTCGACAAGATTCTGAAGCGCTGATCTATGGGACTTTTTACCTCGATTCTCAACCGCTTTCGCGGCAACGATATCAACTGGGACGACCTCGAAGAGACCCTCATCGCCGGTGACCTCGGCATCCGCCTGACCACCGAGATCGTGGACCGGCTCCGCGACCGCCAAGGCAAACTCGATGCCGAGTCCGTCGTCGAGGCCTGCCGCACGGAGATCAAGACCATCCTCGGTGGCACTGCCCTGCCCCTCCCGCCACCGGGACCGCCGGGCAAACCGACCGTCATTCTCGTCGCGGGCGTCAACGGAGTCGGCAAGACGACCTCGGTCGCGAAGCTCGCCGCCTTTCTCAAATCCCAGGGCCACAGCGTCGTCATCGCCGCCGCCGATACCTTCCGTGCCGCCGCGATTGAGCAGCTCACGATCTGGTCCGAGCGCATCGGTGTCCCCCTCGTCACGACTCACTACCAGGGCGATCCCTCGGCGGTCTGTTTCGACGCGCATCAGAAGGCCATCGCGACGGGCGCGGCCTACCTCATCTGCGACACGGCGGGGCGTCTCCACACCCGGCACAACCTGATGGAAGAGCTCCGCAAGATCCGCCGCACCCTCGCGAAACAGGACGAGACCGCTCCCCACGAACGCTGGATCGTCGTCGACGCCACGACCGGCTCGAATGCCGTCTCGCAGACGCGCGAATTCCAGTCGGCCCTCGATCTCAACGGCGTCATCGTCACGAAGCTCGACGGATCGGGCAAAGGCGGCAGTGTCGTCGCGATCCGTCACGAACTCGGTGTCCCGACCCGCTTTATCGGCACGGGAGAGACCGCCGCCGATTTTAAGCCTTTCGTACCGTCGGATTTTGTTGAGTCGCTTCTTTAGTGCTTGGTGCTTAGAAAATCGTGCTTGGTGCTTAGAAAATCGCGCCGCCGATGAAGTTGCCCGGCGGATTGTAGCAGCAGACTACGACAGTCATGGCGAAGCCGTTTTGCTGGAAGTGGGCGATACCGGCACCGATCTGGGTGGAGTCTTTCCAGATCATCTGAGTGTAGTGGCCGACCCCGCGGTTAAAAATCGCAGTGGTCATGACCCGGGAACCTTTGGGGATCTTTGCTTTTTCGGCATACCAGCCGTCGCAAGCGCTCACGACCGTGAACCCCGAGACACCGCCGCTACTGCCGCCCTGGGCGAGATTTTCTCCGTAGGGGTTCTGCCCCTGCGGGAGGTGCGAAAAATTCTTCGTCCGGGCGATCGTGTCGGCGCGTCCCTGGGCAAATTGCGCGATCTTGGGGGACCAGGTCACGGGGCCGGTCCCGACCTCCTTCCGTTTCTGGTTGTGATAGTTCACGAGCTGCTGCGCCTGCGCCGCATCGAGCTTTGATCCCGTGTTCCCGGCGAGGTTGGCGGTGGGGACGGCGGTCCCGCCCTTGTTTACCGGACCGGCACCGCCACCGCTTTGGGAGATAGCGAACGCCTGCCGTGGCGCGGCGGTGACCTGATAGCGGCCGAACTCCTTATTGTTCGTGTTGAGGAAGATCCACACCTGACCGGCAACGGACTGCATCGACATGACTTTGCCCGGAGCGATCGTTCCGAAGGTCTGGACGACGTTTCCCGGATCGAGCCGGTTCACCGTGATGACCTTCGAAGTGGTATTAGTGAAAGTCACGGTGACGAGACCGGCAGGGGCGACCGGGTTCCCTCCACCTCCACCTCCACCTCCGCCCCGGGCAATGGGGTAGCGCTGGCTGGCCTTGTTGGTGGCGGTGTAGAGTCCGATCTGGCGGGCTCCGAGGAGGATAGCAAAATTTTCGCCTGGGACTGCGGTGACGTTGACCGAGGCTCCGGCAGCCAGGCCCGTGTCGGGATTCGGGCCGACCGGTTTTCCTCTCGGGTTCACCCGCCGGATGACCACTTTTTCGGGCGTCTGGTTGGCAAAGGTGACCACCACCCCGCCGCTCTGCGCACGGGTGATCTCCACGGATCCCGCGAAGAGCAGTGCCGCCAGAATCACCATCCGCAAAGACCGGCAAATAGTGGGAAAAAGATGTGTCCCGGAGGAATGCTTCATAATGAGCCGGTGGTTAAATACCAATTCATCTACCCGTCAGAAGGGCGGTGCAAGGGCGGAGTGGGGGAGCGACGCTACGGACACTACGAAAGCAGCCTAATCGAGCCGCCTTCAGTGTCTTTTAGTTTTGAGGCAACAGGGTTTTTGCCCCGTCACCGCCAGAGGTGGCATGACCCTGATACGGGATGACGGCGAAGCTTTCAGCTTCGTTTCAAAAACATCGCTCGCTTTTTCAGAAAAAGACTGTTTCTTTTCTCAGTCGGTTCAAAGCTTGGCAAAATCAAGGTCTGAAGTGTTGCCAGGTGAGTCTTTTGAATTCGGTGGTGATCTGAAACCCGCTAATTGGGAGCAGTCTATGGAGACGGCGCCAAGCACAGAACCGCCGTATTGATTATGAAAATGTATGTTGGCAATCTGTCGTTCGACACGACTAAGCAGGACCTTGAGACCCTCTTCTCCGAGCACGGAACCGTTACGGACGTGCATCTCCCCACTGATCGTGAGAGCGGACGCCCCCGTGGGTTCGCCTTCGTGACGATGGATTCCAAAGGCGCCATGGACGCTGCGATCAAGACTCTCGACGGCCAGAGCGTTGACGGACGCAACATCAAGGTCAACGAAGCCCAGCCTCGTGAAGAGCGCAGCGGCGGCGGTGGCGGTGGTGGTTACGGCGGCGGCGGCGGTGGTGGTGGCCGCAGCGGCGGTGGTGGTGGTTACGGCGGCGGCGGCGGCGGGGGTGGTGGCGGCGGCGGCGGTGGCCGCGGCGGTGATCGTGACCGTGGCGGTGATCGCGGCGGACGTGATCGGCGCTACTAGTCTATCCCAACCGGATAATTTTTCGAAAAGCGGCGCTCCTGACGGGGTGCCGCTTTTTTCGTGCTCAGGATCCCAGGATCTCTGCGATCAGGACAGTCTCGCGGCGGCGGATCGACTCCTGCGCGGCGAGAGAGACGGCCACCGCGAGCCGGGCGGCGGGTCCGTCATTCAGGGGAGTCCGGTCGTGTCGGATACACTCGACGAAATGCTCGAGTTCGGGTTTGATCCCCCGGTCCACGCGACCGGAGCTATCGACGAAGTTCGCCTCATCTCCCTCGTCGGCGATCTGCATGACCTCGCGGTCGGGCACATCAAAGCGATGATGAACGAGCTCGAGGGCCTGATTCTTCGTGTCGATGCGGCCTTTGTCCCCGCAGGCGCCGATCTCGCATTCACCGCCGAAGGGAGCAAAGAGGCAGAGCTCGAGCGAGGCGCGACGACCGCCTTCGTATTCGATGAGGATCTGGGCATTGTCGAGGATCTCGCGATCCGTCAGCACATTGGTGCCACCGTGGGCGGAGACCCGAACCGGCGGGCAGTCCATCATCCAATTGAAAAGATCGAGGTGATGCACATTTTTTTCGAGGATAGTTCCGCCGGTGAGAGCCTCACTGGAGCGCCATCCCGGCCTCATCGGACCGCGGAATTCGCGACACCACATCAGCTGCAGATCACCGATGGCCCCGAGATCTATCATCTCTTTCATGTGCCGATAGAGACGTTGAAAGCGCATCTCGTGTCCGATCTGGAGGATCTTCCCGGCGGCACCGGCGGCCTCGATGATCCCATCGCACTGGGCAATGGTCAGACCGAGCGGCTTTTCACAGAGGACATGCTTGCCCGCACGCAGGGCGGCGGTCGCGGCCGCGTGGTGTTGGTCGTTCGTCAGGGCGACGATGACGGCGTCGATTTCCTCGAGAGCGACGACCTCGCGCCAGTCGGAGAAGGTTTTCAGATCGTGACCGACGAGCTCGCGCGACGCATCGAGACTCGCGGGACTGCGACTACTGACCGCGCTGACTTTAACGCCGTCCAGTGTGAGAAGGTTCCGCAGATGTGCTTCGCGGCCAAACCAGCCGGCTCCGAGTAGTCCGATTTTTAGCATGGGATGGATTCGTGCGATGGGAAAAAGGCAAGTAGGCAGCCCGCTCCCCGGATCCGATCACTCCAGGAATCTGAAGTGAAGTAATCCGCGACGATGATTACGCCGATTAGAGCCAAAGGAAAAATACTCTCAAAATTCGAGTAACCAGTCACCGGGGAGATGTGCAGCGCCCCTTTCATCTCATCAGGCTTCTCCGCCAGACTGAGGCGGCGCCGCTTTTCAAAACGACAAAGCGGCATAACTGCAGCCAGCACCACCAGCGGGATGCAAAACACCATTGGCACTACGAGGAAGGTGTTCATGCATCAATGGAGTTGCCCGCCTCGCTTTCGCCCTCCGCCTCACCGTTCGCCTTAAACGGCGGAGCCTCTTCTTCCTTCGCTTTTGCCGGAACCGGCTTACTTCGGACAAACAGGCATCGAAACCCTGCCACGAGCACATAACCCAGACAAATCGCGGCCATCGCGACGATGAGATTCATCGGGTGGCTCTGCCAATCGAGAGTCTCCTTGAGATAAGAAGGGGTAAGGCGACCAAGTCCGGAGAAACCGCCCGCGACGGCGGCGAGGAAGGCGAGTTGCAGTCCGGTCCGGCGCAGCGGGAGCGCGAGGATGACCCCGATGAGCATCAGCAGCCCGAACCCGCCGGGGATCGCAGAGACGAGAGTTCGCGGCCCCTCGCCCTCGACGCCCCATCCATAATAGCCCACCGCACCGAGGGCGATGAGGAGGAGAGAACAAATCAGGGTGAAAATTCTCATGGCTTTTCCGAAGCGGCGACGGGGACTGCGGGGCTGGTGGAAGTCCGCTCTGCCACTATCGCGGCAGCAAGTGGCTTCGCGAACTCACTGCCAAAGGCGAGCGGGAAGAGCGGGGTGAAACTGTCGCGCCCGACCCAGGTGCCCCAGGTGTACTCGTCGTCGAATCCGAAATACCAGGCATCGGTGAAGGCGGGCGTCGTCCCCGATTTGCCCGATTGCGTCACGCCCCCGCTCGTTGCGGTGAGACAAGCGGAGACGGCACTGGCCGTGGCCCCGCTCATGGCCGGATCGGGCTTGAGCTCGAGCGGAGGAGAGATAAGTTTGCCCGAGGCATCGCGGACCTCGCGTATCATCCCGGGCAGAGGGGCACGGGTCCCGCCATTGGGGAAAACGGTGTAGCCGAGAGTGATCTCGGTGAGATTCACCTCGCTCTTGCCGAGGAGACTGCCGGGCGCGTCCTCGAACGGGGATTGGATTCCCGCTGCCGCGACCAGCTCGCGCACGGGACCGAGGCCCACTTGCAGGCCGAGTCGGGCCGTGGGCGAATTTTTCGAGAGGCGCAGGGCTTTCGCCGCCGTGATGCGCCCCTCCCACCGGTTCCCGGGGTTCTCGGCGCTCCATTCCCCGAGGATGCCGCCGACGCTGCCGATGCCCATCTCGCGATTGTCGAATGGCGCGTCAAAGACGGGGGTATCGGGCGTGAAGGCCCCCGTTTCAAAAGCGGCGGCGTAGACGAAGGGGAAAAGGGCCGACCCCGGAGGTCTCGTCATCTCGACGGCGCGGTCGTATTCGCTCTTGTGAAAATCGCGGCTCCCTACCGATACAACAATTCGCCCGGTGCGGTTCTCCATCATGACGAAGGCGGCCTCGAGATCATCGCCCGGAGTGCCTGCAGTGGCGGCCCTTTTTACGACTTCTTCGAGATGACGATCAATCGACCTCGCGGCATTTTGCTGCATCTCCAGATCGATCGAGGTCTCGACGACGAGCCCGTCGAGCGATTTGATCGGGACGGGACGTGTCGCGAGAGAGGCACGCAGCTCCCGCTCGACCCTCGCTAGGAGGTAGTTCACCTGGCCCCGGTTGATGAGGTGCTCGCGCGATTTGGCGACGATGCTCTCGGTCTCGAGGAGACTGGCGAGCTGGGAGTCGGTCAGCTTGCCGATCTGATGCATGCGGCGCAGGGTCTGGTTGCGATTCTCAAGAGCGAGGGCCTCACTCACCAGCGGCGAATAGCGGCTCGGCGAGGGGATGAGCCCGCAGAGCAGGGCGGACTCATCGACGGTGAGCTCTTGAGCCGTCTTCCCGAAAAACCCCCGGGCCGCAGAGCCGAGACCGTAGAATCCGCTCCCGAAGTAGATCCGATTCAGGTAATGCACGAGGATCTCGTCTTTGGTGTAGTGCTCTTCGATGCGCACGGCGGCGGCGACCTCGGAGAGCTTGCGGTCAGCGTCCTTGCCTGCAAGCTTGTAGACATCGCGGGCGAGCTGCTGGGTGAGAGTGCTCGCGCCCTCGCGGATCGAGTCGGCCCGGTAGTTCACCCATGCCGCCCGCACTGACCCGACCGGATCAAACCCCGGGTGCAGGAAAAAGCGCTGATCCTCCGCCGCGATGAGCGCATCGACGAAGTGCGGCGGAATGTCCTCACGGGTGATGAGGAGCCGGCTCATCGTGCCGGCCCGCCCGATCTCACGTCCATGCACATCGCGGACGAGGGCACCGACCTCGAGGCGATCTACCGCAGTGAGATCGATGTCGGCGCTGGCCTCGAAGTAGTGCCACCCCACCCCGCCGCCGAAGGCGACGAGCGCGATGAGGAGATAGAAAGGAGTCAGGAAGATGACTTTCAGAAAGCCGACGAGGAGACGACGCCAGAGCGGACGATTCCTCGAAGCTGTCCCCTCGTCAATGATCGACGGTGGATCGGCGGGGTCGACAATTGCTTCCGCGCTTTTGGAAAGATCCGGTCCTGTCGGGGTCTCATTCATCTTAGAACTCGCGGCGCCCACCGCCGAAAAGAAAACGCAGCAGTCCCCCGCGGCGGTGCGGTACGGTCTCGAGAGGGATCTCCTCTACCGGCGGGACAACCGCAGCAGCGATAATCGCGGGCCGCTCCCTCGAAGGGCCCTCGGGCAGGGTGACCGCGTAGGTCGCGGGATCGGCGTAGACTTTGCGCAGCACCCCTGACGCGATCGGCGCGGCGCTGCGCCCGCCACTGAGAGTCTCGCGTCCCCTCCCCTGCGTCACGACGGCGAAGGCGATCCTGGGATTTTCCGCATCGACCCAGCCGGTGAACCAGGCGAGCGACCGCATCTGTCCGTCCACCGACCACTGCGAGGTGCCGGTCTTTCCATACACGACAGGATTCCGCATCGCGGCGCTACCCCCGGTGCCGCTGGAGTAGTTCACCACGCCCCACATCCCATCGCGCACCAGTTCGATGTCCTCGGCCCGGAGACGGAGCGGTGAAGCCTTCCGCGGCTGATTGCGCATGATGAGCGTCCCCACCTGCGGATCGACCGTCTCGCGGATCAGTCGCGGCTGCGGGACATACTCCCCATTCGCCAGGGCCGCCATGGCAAAGGCCATCTGCACCGGTGAGGCGAGGACTTGGCCCTGACCGATCGCAAAATTGGCAAGACTGCGCGGATCGCCGTAGGACTCGGGCTTCGGGATATTGCCCGGCGAGACCGAGGGCAGTGGCAACTGCGGTGCGATTCCAAGCCCGAAGCGGGCGCAGACGTCCGCGATCGGACCGGCCCCGGTATTCAGCGCCGCCTGGTAGAACCACGTGTTGCACGAGGTCACCAGAGCATAACGCACGTCCATGGGCCCGAAGGAGCTGGCGCTCCAGTTTTTGAAAAAACGCCCGTCGATGGTGAGCCCGGGAGGACCCGGAAAAAGGGTCTCGGTACCGATGATTTGGCCCGCCTCCATCCCGGCGAGCGCGACGAAGGGCTTAAAGGTGGAGCCCGGTGGATACGTTCCCGTGACCGCGCGATCAAAGAGCGGGGCATCTTTTCCCACCGAGAGCGCCGCGAACTTCTCCGCAGAGATCCCGCCTTCGAAGAGATTAGGATCAAAGGTCGGGTGCGAGACCATCGCGAGGATGTCCCCCGTGTCCGCATCGACCGCGACGAAGGCACCCGGTCGACCGCTGCGCTCGAGTTGCTCCTGCGCGAGGCGCTGCATCCCTAGATTTATCGAAAGGACGAGAGTATTCCCCGCCTTTGCTTCACTCACGACATCCTGGTGCTTCAGATGGCCTGCAGGATCGTAGAGCCGCAGCACCTCCCCGTCAGTCCCGCGGATCTGCTCGTCGAGGGTCGTCTCCATCCCCGCCCGTCCCTCGGTGGGGGGAAAGGCATATTCAATCCGCCCTACCGGTCCATGCTGGTCAGGCAGGGACACGCCAATGTAACCGACGAGGTGAGCGGTCAGTTGCCCCTCGGGATACTCCCGCACGTAGACGGATTCGAGGGTGGCGCCACCGGGCAGGGGCTCGCCCAGCATCGCGAGCGCTTCGGCGGAGAGGGGCGACGAAATAGCGAGGGCGATCCAGGGACGGTGCTCGAAGTGTTTCCGCACCTCGGCCTCGGTGATGCTGAGGAGAGGGACTTTTTCGTCGAACTTTGCCCTCAACCCACTGAGCAAGGTCACGGCGGCATCGGCCGAGTCAGCCGCCTGCGCGAGAGAAAGGACGAGACGCTTCCCGACCCGGTTCTGCGCGAGGGTGACACCATCGGCAGAAACGATACGACTGCGAGGAGCCGGAATCTTGAAATTTTTGACCGTCCAGTCCGGCAGCGCCATCATCGGCGTGGCACCGTAGTCCAGCGACTCGATCCTGATTTCGGTTTCCGGGGGCACGGAGGAAGACGGGGGCGGTTCCTTTTCTGCCTCTTCGGCCCGCAAGAGGCCCGACATCGAGGCGATGACGAGGACCACCAGTGCGGCCCCCGCATTCCGGCAGACTGGATGCGACACCCGTGACGGGCCACTCTGTTGTTTGGTGATCAATGAAAAGCACGGGGTTTTTATCCAAATCAAGCCACCTCGGCAGCCGTCCCCGGGGGAGGAGTGTAAAATTCCCCCGATATGCATCGTATAACCGCTTGAGGTTGAGATCAAGGGTGAGGATGAGGATGAGGCCGGCAACCTACCGTGCCCAGAGATTGAGCAACACCACCCCGCTTACCGCGACGAGGGCTCCGAAGATCGAAAGGCGACTGGGGTGATCGCCCTCGGTGATCATCGCGAGAGGCATCATGACGATGGGAGTCAGGGCGACCACAGCGAGGACGATCCCGCTCTCGAGGCTCTGCAGGGCGAGTTGGAAAAAACTCACCCCGATGACCGGACCAAAGATCGCCGCCCCGAAGAGCCAGGGAGCAATGCTACGGTTCAGGGGCGATCGCCAGGCTTCGCGGCCCTTCTTCGAGCCGAGCAAGCGGATCAGCAGCACCGCCACCGCTGAAAAGAGCAGCCCGGCGAGGACTCGCTGGAAGGCGGCGGTGATCCCCGACCCATGCACGCCCAGATCGAGCGCGACTGCCTCGGCCTTGCGGCTGATGACGGCCCCTGTCCCCTGCCCGAATCCGGCGACGATCGCGGCGACGATGCCGACCCAATAACGTCCCCGCAGACCCACCATTTGCCGGGATCGTGCTCCCGGCCGTATCGCCATGGCCACCCCGGTGAGAATGAGGAGAGCGCAGAGGATGACCCGCCCACCCAGACCATTTCCCAGCCAGAGCCACTCCATCACCATCGCAAAAAGCGGAGCGAGGCAGAGATTCAGCAGAATCGTGAGGCGCGAGCCGATCCGCTCGTAGGCAGTGAAGAGAGCCACGTCACCAATCCCGAAGCCGATCACTCCGCTGAGGAAAAACCATTGAAAAGACGGCCAGCGGATCGCGTCGGGCGTGAGCACGAGGACGAGTAATCCGAGGATAATAGCCGCGATGAGCAGCCGCATCAGATTCCCCCACGCCCCGCCCAGACGCATCGCGACCCGTTGTCCGGTAACGGCGGAGAAGGCAAAAAAGAGGGTCGTGCAGATCGCGGCAATCATAAAAAGGGCCGACGGGCGACCGCTCATTCAAAAGTTGCAAAGGCAACGGCATCCGGACAGGTTTGTAAAGTCCCGCCATGCACAGCGAACCCGCCGTTTTATCCCCCTTTCTGATCCACAATGGCGTCCTTCGCAAGGCCGGGGAGGAAGTCCTCTCCATCCGCGACGGCGCCCCCGCACGCGGCCAGGGTGCCTTCGAGACGATCGCTGCCTATTCCGGGCAACCGTTTCTCGCCCCTGCCCACTTCGCGAGGCTGCGTCGCGCAGCGGAGAGGCTCGATCTCAACTGTCCGTCTGACGCCGATCTCGTCGCAGCGATGAAGACCCTGCTCACGGCAAACCAGCTCTCCGCGCTCGTCAAAGCCCGAATCCGAATCACCCTTACCTCTCCCGTCGCGGGCGGCCTCTCGTGGTTCGTGGAGGCAGGCGCGGCCCCCCCGCATCGGGAGCGGGCCCGGGTCGTCACGATTCCCTTCGCCCGCAATGAACGCAGCGCTCTCGCCGGCCTGAAAACGATCAACTACGGAGAAAACGTTGTCGCGATGCGACACGCCCGCGAGGCCGGGGCGGACGAAGCCCTCTTCGGGAACACCCGCGACGAACTTTGCGAAGGCACTTGGTCCAATGTCTTTCTCTACCTGAATGGCACGTGGCTGACTCCGCCGCTGACGTCGGGCTGCCTTCCCGGGGTCACTCGTGCCGTCGTGCTCGATCTGGGTGACGCCCTCGGACTGGAGATGCGTGAAGTCGCGACCCCCCTCGCCGAACTCCCCGGGGTGGAGTCGGCCTTCCTCACCTCCAGCCTGCGGGAGATACAGACGATCTCGGCCATAGACGGCCGCGAACTGGTCGAGGCACCCTCATTGTCGCGCCTGCGCGAGGCGTTTGCGGCCTTCGTGTCCCGGGAGACCGCACGCCTCACTACGTGAACCCGCAGCCGACCGACACGTCATTTCTGATTGCGATGCGACGCGAAACTCGCCATCCTCCGACTATGCGAGTTCCCCTTCTCACCCTGGCTCTGATGCCGATCCCCTTTTCCCTCCTGAGTTTGCAGGCGGCTCCGGTCAAATTTGAATCCGAGGTGCTCCCCTTTCTCGAGAAGAAATGCGTCGAGTGTCATCGCGCGCGCCACGAAGACAAAAACGGAAAGATAGTCAAACCCAAAGCCGGCCTGCGCATGGACGGTGCCTGGGCCATCACCGCCGGCAGCGAGGACGGGGCCGTGCTCAAAGCGGGTGATGCGGCGAAGAGCGAACTTTATCTGCGGGTCACCCTTCCCCGGGATGACGACGACTTCATGCCGCCTCAGGGCAAAGCCGATCCGCTCACTGCGACGGAGCTCGATCTTTTCAAACGCTGGATAAATGAAGGGGCCGACTTCAGTGGATGGGTGGGCAGTAGCGAGGGCAAGCCCGAGGAGAAGCCTACGATGAAAACGGAGGAAACCGCTGCCTCACCCGCCGCCATGACCGTCTCCGAAACCCAGAAGACCTATACCCGACTTGCCGAAGGACTCACTCTTCCCGATGAGAAAATCATCGAGTCTGTCACTACAGCCGGCGGCCGGGTCCTGCCACTCGCCCAGACGAGTCCCCTGCTCTCGGTCGATTTCCGTCTCGCCGGTGCCGAAGCGAAAGACGAAGCAATCCTCTCCGCGAGAGCCGTGGCGGCAAACATCGCCCATCTCGATCTCTCACGCAGCTCCGCCACCGACGCCGCCCTCGCCCTCGTCGCGGAAACGCCGCGACTTGTCCGGCTCGATCTCAGCAATACCGCCATCGGCGACGAGGGGCTTACGCAACTCAAAGACCTCAAAGAGCTGCGCTACCTCAATCTTCATGGCACTGCCGTGACCGATGCCGGACTCGATCATCTCACCGCGCTCAAATCACTCGACGCCGTCTACCTCTGGCAATCCGCAGTCACCGAAGCAGGAGCGAAAAAGCTCCGGAGCGCCCTCCCCGATGCCCGCATCATCAGCAAATAGTCCGCTTCTCTCCCTGCTCGTGCTGGCCCTGCTGTGCAGTCCCGGCGCGCAGGTGGGGATCACCAGCGACGAATTCACCGACGACGCCAGGATCAAGGCAGACTTCGAGTCGCGACTGGGCGCCCTCTTCGAAGCCGGCGGAATCCAGACCGGTTCGGAAACCCTGAAGCAGCTCCATCGGGAAAACGCGGGACCGATCCCCCTGCCTGCAATGCCGGCGGCAGCGCCCGTGCCATCACAAACGGCGATCTACGACCGTGCCCGTGACGCCACACTCGTCCTCGGGCACCTCTACCTCTGCGGGAAATGCGATAAATATCACGCCAATCTGGCAGGGGGCGTCCTCATCAGCCCCGACGGACTTGCCCTGACGAACTACCACGTCCTCGACACCCGCGAAGGCATCGTCTTCGGAGCGATGACGAGCAAGGGGCAGGTCTTCGCGATTGATGAAGTCCTCGCCTCTTCCAAAAAAGACGACATTGCCCTCATCCGCCTGCGCGATGCGGCGAATCTGACCCACGTCCCGATCCGGGAGGCAGTCGCCACCGGAGACGAACTCTTTGTCATCTCGCACCCCGACGGATTCTTTCACAGCTTCACGAAAGGCTACCTCTCAAGAAAATACCTGACAACCGCTGACAAGGTAGCTCGGCTCCAGATCACGGCGGATTTTGCAAAAGGATCCAGCGGGGCCGGCATCTTCAACACCGCCGGTGAACTCGTCGGACTGGCCACCGCCACCAACTCCATCTACTACGACAAAGGGAAAGAGTCCCCCGGCCATCTGCAAATGGTGATCAAGTCCGGAGTGCCGATCTCGTCGATCCGGAGGTGGCTCGAGAGCCAGCCGGAGCCCCAGGGCAAGCTGCCCTGAAGCCACCGTCCGACCTGTCCGAACCGTCCTTCACCAGCGGCGCGTAGCACCGCGAACGAGACCGACCATGACTCCCTGGACGCGCAACTCCTGCGCTGGGATCAGGTCCGGATAGGCAGCATTTTCAGCCTTGAGATAGGGGCGACGACCGTTCACGATGTATCTCTTCAAGGTCGTCTCACCATCAATGAGGGCGGCAACGATGTCCTGATCGCGAGGTTCGCGATACTCCAGCACGACGTGATCGCCATCCATGATGTGGGCGTCGATCATCGACTCGCCCCGCACTTTGAGGGCGTAGGCCTTGGCACGCTCGGTAAGTCCCATGGACTTTACATCGACAGACAGAGTGCCATCGGCGACGGGGTTGGTATCGTCGCTGTAGCCGGCCGGGATGGCCCCATAGACCGGGATATCGACGATGGGTTCGCGGTCCGCCGCATCGGCGAAGACGAGGCATCGAGCGCGGCGGCGCTCGTCATCCCCCTCCCGACGAGTGATCGCACCTTTGCGCTCGAGAGCGCGAAGGTGGCTCACCGCAGCGGTCTGGCTGGCGAATCCGAAATGCTCCTGGATCTCACGCGTGGAGGGCATGATTCCGAAACGGCGATGCTCTGACTGTAAATAGTCGAGGACTTCTTGTTGGCGGGCTGTTAACTTCATTATGAACAGTGTTCCAGAGAACATTGATTGTTTTTTGCCGTGCGCAAGTGAAATTCGGAATTTAATTAACCTTTCTACATGAAGCGATTTTTCTATGGTTCCACGGGTTTTCTCACCGTCCTGGCGATGGGGTCTCCCCTCCTCTTTCCCGCTTCTCCGAAGCTCGCGGCGCAGGAAGTCCCAGAGACCGCAACGGTGGCACCGCTGCCAATGAAAGGCTTCCGCTTCACCAGTCGGGAGATGCCAGGCAAGGTTCCGGCCGCGCCCACCGCCGCGCCGGCCGACGGCACGATGCAGGTGGGCAGAGTCACTGACATTGAGACCCTGCCGCCGGCCCTGGCGGAGATGGCTCGCGAGGGGGCTCTCGCCGTGGCCGATGGTAACTGGGAAGAGGCCCGCACGATTTATCTCAGGATGGTCAAAGAGGCTCCTGACAATGCCCTCGCTTATGCCAATCTCGGGGTCGCAGAGCATCAGCTCGACAATCTCATCGCCGCCGCCGGGAATCTCGGCAAGTCGCTCGAGCTCAACCCGCACATCGCCCGCATCTGGCAAACGCTCGGACTCATTCACTATGAAAAAGGCGAGCTGGCTCTGGCGATTTCCCACCTCATGAGAGCGATCCACGAAGCACCCGAAGAGGCCGAGTCACGATTACTCCTAGCCGCCGTATTGCGGGACTACGGCTGGACCGATGCCGCAGTGACGGAGTTGCAGCGGGCAGTCGAGATCGATCCGAAGCTCGCCTCGGCCCATTACAATCTCGCGGTGACGTATCTGGAGATGAAACCGCCCCGGATCGAACTGGCCCGCCGGCATTATTACGCCGCTATCGACCTCGGGACACCCGCCGCACCGGAGATTGAGACAATCTTGAAAAAGTCGGAATAAGCTTCTAGGTGAAATTAGGCGATTATGCCTTACCTTTGCCCCGTTCATGACCTCAGCACGCCGTTTTTGCTCTTATTCGAACCCGTTTACGTCTTTCGCAGGTGTGGCCCTGCTGGGTGTAGTGTTCTCTCTTACGGGCTGTCGCTCGACCGAGCAAGCCTCTTCGGTCACGGCACCGCCGCAGTCTCCGACCGGTGCCTTCAATTACCCTGATCCGAACGGAGCCCAGGCCTCGCCCGGCCAGCAGTCGCTCCACATCCCGGTGCAGCCGGGCCAGGCACCCTCCCTCCCCGAACTCGCCCGCTCAGCACCCCCCGCGTCGGGTCAGCCCAATATCACGGCGAAAGCGGCCATCCTCGTCGATGGATTCGGTCGCGTCCTTTTCGAGAAAAACGCCGATGCGCACCTCCCCACGGCAAGCACTCAGAAATTGCTCCTCGGCATCCTCGTGGCGGAATCGGGCAATCTCGAAAAATCCATCACCGTGGTGGAGTCGGATACCTGGGCCGAACCCACCGTCCTGGGTCTGAAGCCCGGTGAAGTCTATACCAAGCACGAGCTCTTCAAAGCAGTCCTGATCCGCAGTTGCAACGACATCGCCCGTGCTCTCGCCCGCGATCACTCGGGGAGCGAGGCCGCCTTCGCAGCGAGCATGAACCAGCGAGCCCGCCAGCTCGGGATGAACAATTCCTACTTCACAAACTCGAACGGACTCCCCTCGCCTCCCGGCCAATACTCGACCGCCCGTGATCTCTCGAAGCTGGGCATGGCAGCCCTGCGCAACCCCTACGTGCGCGATGCCGTCGGGACGAAGGCCTATACTTTCCGCCTCGCCAGCGGCTCGACCAGGAGTCTCTATAACACCAATCAGGTGCTGAAAAATTTTCCCTACTGCACCGGCCTGAAGACCGGCTTCACCAATGCGGCGGGCCGCTGTCTCGTCTCGTCGGCCACGGCGAACGGCAGGACCGTCGTTGCCGTCGTCCTCGGCAGCACGTCGCCGACGGTGTCGGTCGAGTCGGAGGCTCTGCTTCGTTACGGACTGGGGTTGTAGTGTGGGAGGCGCCCCTTCCGTCATCCCGGATCACAGCGATAGCGCGATGCATACGGGGGCATCACTGATCCGTCTCGAGACTTACTCCAACGCTTCGATTTCTTCGTCATCCCCGAGCGGGCCGCGCTCTCCCGGAGGCAGCTCCCCGTTCCAGACCGGAGACCGACCCGGTCTGAAGACGACGATCCAATCGACCCATTGCGTGGTATTCACTGACGGCGCCGGTCCGGCTCCACTGCTCCAGAAAGTCGCCCAGTCCGCTGCCGCCGCCTTCCCGTCTCCCCTGCCCTGACGGGCTGCTTCCGCCGGGCGAACTGCGACCTCGACGGCGCGGTCGTGCCCCACCGCGATGAGCGAGTCCTCGTCGGTAAATCGGAAATTGCCGCGCAGGTGATCGGCGTCTTCGTCTCGGGCGCTGAGAAAAACATCGATGCACTGCCAGAGATTTTTTCGTGATCGCAGTGTGGTCTGCACCTGCGCCCCGTCCCGTCCCAACCGGATCGGATTCGTCGCGAGGATGAGGGATCGGGCGACTTCCGCCTCGATGATTCCGGAGTCATCGCCGCCGCCCCCGTCGCTAGAGACGATCTGAAAAAGATTGCCCCCGGCAAATTTCATTCCTTCCAAATGCACCGACTTCCGGCTGCCCCGGTTTCCCACGAGGATGATCCCCTTCCCCGCACGATCGGTGATGAGATTTCCCTCCCGCACCTCGAGTCGGCTGTCGCCCCTAAGTAAAAAGAGCGCGCCTCCTCCAGCGGCGGCACGGGAAGCCCCGCCCGACTGGCGCAGCGTGCAGCGCTCCAGCGTCACTACCGCATCGCTCAACTCGACGAAGCCCTCATGACTTTGATTTCCCGAAGCGCTAAAGCGCAGCTCGAGATCACGGAGATGCAGTTCTCCGTCGATCACTTCGATCACTTCCTCCCTTCCCCGGGCACGCGCCGGGACACTCCCTCGCCCTCCGACTCCGATGAGAGTGACGCGGCGTCCTTCGATCCGCAGCGCACTGCCGGAAAATAGTGAGCCGGGCTCCGAGAGACGCATCACGACATCTCCCTCACAGGCGGCGAGCGCCTCAGCGACAGAGGCGAAGGTGCCCGGGCGACCGTCCACCGAGACGTCTTTTGCCGTGATCGTCCGCAGGAGGTGGTTCAGTAATCGATGACCCGAAGCGAGATCTCCCAGCAGGGCGAAAATAATAATCCCTGACATTCCCGCCAGCGCCCGTCTCTGCCGTCGAGTTCGCCGAGCCGCTTGCTCTCTCCGGACAGCGGCACCCTGCTCTGCAGCGAGACCACTCTCGAGGCGCGTCAGCACCTCCACCGCCGAGGCGGGGCGGGCGGCGGGATCGCAGGCCAGAAGATCGCCAATGAGCCCCGCGAGCCACCCCGGCATGGCCTTCGGGGCATTTTTGCAAAAGTCAGCGATCTCCTCTCCGCGCCGGGGCAGACGACTGGCCCACATCTCGGCAAAGACGGCACCAAGGCTGTAGAGATCGGCCGCCACCGTGCCGGACCCGCCTTTTTCGATCTCCGGCGCCACATAGCCCGGGGTCCCTACGAGACTGCCCTCGCCGAAGCCGTGATGCGCGGCCCGTGCCAGGCCGAAGTCCGCAAGCCAGACACCCGCGCCGCCCCCTCCCTCTAGGAGAATGTTCGCCGGCTTCACATCACGATGCACGATCCCGGCGGCATGGGCGGCAGAGAGCGCGCGGGTCGCCTTCGTCGCGATGTCGGAAAAGACATCCGGGGGCAGCCCCCCTTTTTCCCGGATCAGATCCGCAAGACGCCCGCCCTCGACGAACGGCATCACATAGTAGGAGCCCTCGCCGGGATCGCGTGCGACATCGTAAATGGGGAGCACATTTTCGTGTTTCAGCGCTGCGGCGGCACGCGCCTCGTCGAGGAAAAGACGGGCGATCTCGTCGCTACCGCCATACTCGGGACGCAGCACCTTGACCGCGACCTCGCGCTCGAGCGAGGCGTCCATCGCGCGAAAGACCGCCCCCATCGAGCCGACCCCGATGAGCTCGCGCAACTCCAGATTTCCGAGACGTCCCGTCACCTGATCTCCGTCGACGGATTCAATAAAGGCAAAGTCCTCAAGCCGCAGCGGCCCCCTCGCGCGAAATGAGCTGGCGAGGACCGCCCGCAGAGTCGGGAGGAAGGTCTCCTGCTCTTCCTTCCAATCCACGAGGGAGCTCATGAGGACGGAGTCAGCACTCCCGCCCATCGCCTCATCCACGACTACGCGACAGCGATCGCATTGAGAGAGATGGGCCTCCCACTCCGCCTCGGGCACGGGAGGATCGCCGCCTTTGGCCCACGCGACGAGCGGCGCAGGATCGGGACAGGGCTTCGTGCTCATGCCAGTGCTTCGTGAGCCTCCCACTCCGCTTCGCGCTCGCCGACGGCCTGCTTCACCCTGGCGAGGAGACGAGAGCGCCGCACGTAGAGGGTGCCGATGGCGATCCCGAGATCGGCGGCGACGGCTTCGGCAGATTCCTCGAGGACGGCGGTACGCCAAAAGGCGGCCCATATCTGCGGATCGACCTCTGCCTCGATCCGGGCGGCGGCTCGGGCAAAGAGCTGGCGGTGATACTCGAGCTCCCACTCCTGACGCAGTTTTTCCTCCGCCTCGTGAGCGAGAGAATCCTCGGCGACACGCATCATCGACGAACCGCCGGTCAGTCCGGGGCGACAGCTCAGGGCGCGGTTTCGATTCATCAGGACATGCCGGGCGACCTGGAAAAGCCACGATCGGAAAGTGCCCGCAGCAGGGTCGTATTCGAATCGCTCCATCGACCGCGAGACTTGCAGCAGAACGTCCTGCGCGAAGTCATCAGCCTCGTCCCTGGGGATTCCTCGCCGCAGACCGAATCCGTAAAGGAGCGGCCCATAGAGGCGCACGAAGCTCTCCCAGGCCGGACGATTCTCCGGATCCTTGAGCTGAATCAATAGCGATACACTGGTGTCGGGAATAGCCACGGGCGATCTCGGGTTGGCGACACCGCAGCGTAGCAGAGCCACCCGACACTTCAACCACGCCGACAAAAACGTCACAGGGTAGCCTGCCCGACGATCCCCTGTCGGGTGCGTCGTGAGAAAGCGGGGGGCTGGCAGAGCGATATTCAAGTGGTTGCAGATCGAACTTACCCGCCGCGGAGGATTCCTTACCCGGCTTCGCCGATTTTTCTGACGCCAATGCGCCTTTCAGAAAAACTGACAAAGCCGGGCCGATCTGGTGAACTCCTCCACATGACTCCTCCCCGGAACTTTCTCCCCGCGATCCTCCTCTCCGCTGCGGTCGTCTCCCTCCCGGCAGAGGAGGCCCCGAAATGGCCCGTCCTCACCCCGGCAACCGTCTCCGCTCCGCTCCCCGGCACGACCCTGCTAACCGATCCCGGCGACCTCAGTCTCGCCCTCCACCACGCCAACGACCGCTTCCTCGACGCGGAGATCGAGCGGGCAAAGGCGGACCGGGGGAAGTTCTGGAATCGCGATTTTTCCTCGCCCGAGGCGTATGCGAAATCCGTCGCGCCGAATCGGGAGGGGCTGGTGAAAATGCTCGGGCTGGATCGGGAGACGCGACCGGCCCCGGAGGGAGGGAATCGCTTTCTCTATGTCTCGACCGACCCGCTAACAAAGGCCGACACTCCCTCAGCCGTGACCTGGCAGGCCTTTGGGGACGTGCATGGTGACGGGGTCGTCTTTCTTCCCGCAGGCGGGATCAAGGCCGATGTCGTTCTGCTCCCGGACGCCGAAAATCAGGACTCCGTTTTCCCCGCCGCCGCCTCCCTCGCCCGCAGCGGCTGCCGGGTTCTCGTCGTGGGCCTCGTGGATCGTGGAGAAAACGAACACCAGCTCAGCCGACGGGAATGGGTGCAGCGATCCGCCTTTCTGTTAGGACGCACGATGACGGGCTACGAGGTGCTGAAGATCCAGTCCGCGATCGACTGTCTCGTCTCGAGTCGAGAGGGATTCCGCCCTATCGGAATCATCGGCCACGGGGAAGGCGGTCGCCTCGCTCTCTTCGCCGCTGCCATCGATCCACGCATCGACACCGTTGCGGTAAGCGGTGCCTTCGGACCGCGCGAGCAACTCTGGAAGGAACCGGCTGACCGCAATGTCTTCGGGCTGCTCCGCGAATTCGGCGATGCCGAGTTGGCCAGTCTCACCACTCCGCGATCGCTCCTCATCGAGTGCGGGGCGTACCCGAAATACGGATACCGCGCGAGCGGGGATCTGGAACTCGATTTCGAAAACCGCGGCAAGCTCCCGGGCAAACCGGGCATGCTCCCGACTCCCTCCACCGAGGATGTCATCGCGGAGCTCAATCGACTCTCGACCCTCGCGCCCAACTCCAGGACAGAATTGGTGATCAGTCCCGAGGCACTGTCCAGTGAAACGATCTCACTTTTTCTCACAAATCTCGGCCTCACCGCGGCAGATCCGATCCCGACGCAGAGCGACGTTGTCTTCCCCTCTTCCCCCGACCGCACCAACGAACTCGTCCGCCACAATCAACTCGCCCTCATCGACGCGGCGGCGGATCGGACCCGCTACTTCGCCGACCTCGAGACGGATACGCTCGAGAATTTCGAAAAAACGATCGAACCCTACCGCGAAAAATTTCGCACCGGGGTCATCGGCGATTTCGAGCGTCCCCTGCTGCCTCCCAACGCCCGCACCCGACCCTATCAGGTCGGTGACAAGACCGTGTCATACGAGGTCGTCCTTGATGTCACGGAGAGCGGCGGCGAGACCGTCTTCGCCTACGGAATCCTGACACTGCCAAAAGACATCGACCTGACCTCGGGCGAAAAGCGCCCCGTCGTCGTCTGCCAGCACGGGCTCGAGGGCACCCCGCAGGATGTTATCGGCGAGGCCAAATACGACGCCTACAAGGCCTACGCGACGCGGCTCGCCGAGCGTGGGTTCATCACCTTCGCCCCGCAGAACAGCTACAAGTATTTCGACCTCTTCCGCATGCAGCAGTTCAAGGCGCAGAGCATCGGCAAGACCCTCTTTTCGATCATCGTGCCGCAGCACCGGCAGATCACCGACTGGCTCGCGGAGCAGCCCTGGGTCGACGGGGAAAAGATCGCCTTTTACGGGCTCAGCTACGGCGGCAAATCGGCGATGCGCATCCCCCCGCTCGTGGATCGCTACTGCCTCTCGATCTGCTCGGCGGACTTCAACGAGTGGGTCTGGAAAAACGCCGCGACGGATACCGCCTCATTGCGCTACAGCTACGCGAACAAAGGCGAATACGAGATCTTCGAATGGAATCTCGGCGGGACTTTCAACTACGCCGAGATGGCCGCGCTGATCTGCCCGCGCCCCTTCATGGTGGAGCGCGGGCACTTCGACGGGGTCGGACCCGACGAGCAAGTCGCCTTCGAATTCGCGAAAGTGCGGAATCTCTACGCCGCCCGCCTCGGACTGGCGGACCGCTGCGAGATCGAGTGGTTCGCCGGCCCGCACTCCATCCACGCGGTCGGGACCTACGACTTCCTCCACCGCCATCTCGGCTGGCCGGTGCCGGAGAAATAAAGACGGCCCTCAGGGAAGCCGGACGTGACGGGAAAAGGGGTTGATTTTCCCCTCTGGAGATACTAAGTATTCCGAGATATTATGGAAAATCTTCCTGTTTGGGTTTCGGTTGTACTTTTGGGTCTTATTGAGGGCATAACCGAGTTCCTGCCCATCTCCTCGACGGGACATCTCCTCATCCCGCAGAATCTCGGCTGGCTGCCCCGTCAGTCCGATCTCTTTTCCATCGTCATCCAGAGCGGAGCCGTCCTCGCGGTCGTCGCGGTCTTTGCCGAGCGCATCAAGCACCTCGCCTCGACCCTGCGGGAACGGGAGACGCGGGACTATCTCGCAAAACTGGCTCTCGCCTTTTTTGTCACCGCCGTCGGTGGACTCATCATCAAGAAGCTGGACGTCGAACTCCCCGAAACCATCGCTCCGGTGGCCTGGGCGACTTTCATCGGGGCCTTTGTCATCTTCGGCGTCGAGTTCTGGCGCAAGGGCCACCCCGGCGAACCGTCAGTGAGCTGGACCATGGCGATTGCCGTCGGCCTCGCCCAGATCCTCGCGGCGGTCTTTCCGGGGACGTCCCGCTCCGGAGCCAGCATCCTCATCGCGATGGCGCTCGGTGCAGCGCGACCGGCAGCGACAGAGTTCTCCTTTCTCCTCGGGGTGCCCACGCTGATGGCGGCAGGGGCCTTCCAGATCTTCTCCTCGGTTCAGGAAGGCCACGGCGGCAGCGAAGACTGGGCCATGGTCGCCCTCGGGACGGTCGTCTCGGCGATCTCGGCGTTCATCGTGGTGAAATGGCTCATCCATTTCGTGCAGAGCCACACCTTCAACGGCTTCGCCTGGTATCGGCTCGTCATGGGGGCTGCGCTCCTCATCTATGTGGCGATGCAGACCAATGCCGAGGCCGGGGTGACGGACTAACATACATCCGGAAGGCTACCCTTTGAAAAAGTTCTACCATCTCCACGCCGGCAAACTTCTCGAAACAGAGGAGGTAGGCGATTCCGTCTGGATCGATCTTTATTCCCCCTCGCGGGAGGAGGAGGTCGAACTCGAAAAACTACTCGGTATCGAGCTCCCCACTCGCGAGGACATGGAGGAGATCGAGATCTCGAGCCGACTCTACGAAGAGGACGGCGCCGTCTTCATGACCGTGCAGTTGCCCTCGGCGACGGAGGACGACGCCACCCAGATGGGCCCGGTGACCTTCGTCCTCGTCGCGGGTAAACTCATCACGATCCGCTACCACGATCCCCGCACTTTCAACACCTTTCCCGCGCGGGCCGCCCGCACCGGCATCACCGGCATCACCGGGGAGATGGTCTTCCTCGCGCTCCTCGAGGCGCTCGTCGATCGTCTCGCCGACATCATCGAGCGTGCCGGGCACAATGTCACGCCGATCTCGCGCAGCATCTTCCAGGCGGTCGATCCGCGGATCGCGCGAACCCGGAACTACAAGTCTTTCCTCGAGACGATCGGCCGTGCCGGGGATCTCATCTCGGACATTCGCGACAGCCTCATGACCCTCGATCGGGCGGTCGGCTTCTACGCCCAGCACATCGTGCGCCGCGAGGGCACCGAAGAACAGCGTGGCCGCATCAAGACGATCACGCGAGATCTTCACTCGATCGGAGACCACGCGAGCTTTCTCGCGAGTAAGATCACCCTGCTCCTCGACGCCACTCTCGGCATGATCAGCATCGAGCAAAATGCGATCATTAAGATCTTCTCCGTCGCTGCGGTCGTCTTCCTGCCCCCCACCCTCGTCGCCTCGATCTACGGGATGAATTACAAATTCATGCCCGAGCTGGAATGGCATTTTGGTTATCCTTTCGCGATTGGCCTGATGATCCTCTCGGCCCTGCTTCCCTATTGGTTTTTCAAACGCAAGGGCTGGTTGTGAGCGGAGAGGGCGTCGTTGATCGCCCGATCGTGAGCACCATCGCGAGTGTCCTCGGCTACTACTACGGGGTGAAGTGGAATCGCGAGTATTTCTGTTAGTCGCGGCTCAACAGTGCTTCTCGAGGATGGCCCGCATCTTCCCTTCGCGGGCCTCGATGCTCTCGCACAGCGCGAACTGAACCCGAGCCCGATTGAGATTCTGTCCCTCGTGACCGACCTTGAAATAGACGTCCCCGGCAAGGTAATCGGCAAAGAAACGCAGCCCCAACTCGAACGCGATGAGCCGGATCGAGTCGTAAAGATAGTGCTTGTCGGCATCAGTGAGGAAGCCCTTCGCTTCGGTGAGATAACCCCGCACGAGCGCTTCGAAGAGATCGAGATCGAGGAAGACTTCACTGAGATCGCTCGTCTCCTCCCCCGCCGGATTGCAGCCGCTGCGCACCGCGTCGCCGATGTCGTAGTGGATCAAACCCGGCTTCACCGTGTCGAGATCGACGATGGCGGTCCCCTTTCCGGTGAAGTTGTCTATCATCACGTTCGTGATCTTCGGGTCCCCGTGGATCGGACGCAGATGGATCTCGCCCCGCTCGCGGGCCGACTCGAGGACCCCGACAAAATCGCGCCGCTTTTCAACAAACTGGTGGAGACGCCGTGCCTCCGAGACCGCTGCGAGACGGGCCTTTGCCTCGGCATTCTCGAGGGTCCGGTCGTAGCCCTCGAGATAGAGCGGCGCGATGTGAAAACCCGGCAGCGTGTCCGCGAGCCCATCGATGGGGAAGTCCGAGATGATGCGCTGGAAGTGCCCGAGAACCCGCCCCGCCTCGGCCGCGTGCTCGGGGATGGTGAGCTTCTCGTAGTTCGTCGTGCTCGCGATCATGGAGAGGGCGCGCCAGTAGCCGCCCTTCGCATCGACGACGAAGTCGGTCCCGTCCTTCGCCGGGATCACCCGCGGCAACTGCCAGATGCGGTCGGCATGGTCGGCCTCTTCCTCGATGCGGCGATGGGCGTGATCGGTGACGGCCTTCATGTTCGCCATGACCGCCGCCGGATCCTTGAAAACTGCCTGATTGATACGCTGCAGGATGTATTGCTCCTCCGAGAACGTCGTCCGCAGGATCACACGGTAGGTGTCATTGACATTGCCCGAGCCGATCGGCTGGAGCGCGACAAGGCGGCCGGGGACATCAAACTGCGTGGCAATGGTCTCTGCGATCATAGAAATGGGGGGAGCGGGAATAGCGACGCTGTTTGGGGGGGGAAGTCAACTTTTATCCCGCAGGGCGCAACGGGCGCGCGGTGACTCATAATTTAAAAACACCGAAGGAGGAATTTGAAAGAAGGCGTTTGAGGCGGAAAAAGTTACGCTGTCATCGCCAATTGCAAGGAGATCACTTTTTCATCCCTTCCGCATTCTTGTCACCCTTGGGCCGGGGAAGGAGAGGGTTCAGCGAGCGACTCACAGTGGTCTTGTGACAAGCGGCGGGACAAACGTCTCCGCACCGTGGTGGCGCGTTTTCTGGATTCGCCCGCCCGCAGCATTCAGGCTGCCTACGCAGGATGGGCCGAATCAATGGCTGCCTATCGGCTCTTTAACAACAAAGCGGTGACCCTTGAGCGCGTCCTTCGTCCTCATCAGAGCGCCACCGTGGAACGGGTTCGCGCCCACCGCAGTGTTGCCCTCATTCAGGATACCACAGAGCTGGATTTCACCCCCGGGAAACATCTTCAGGGAAGCGGGCTGTTCGGGGCAAGTGACAATCCGCGTCGCGGATGGTTTCTCCACTCTCAATTCGCAGTAAGTGAGGATCGTCTCCCTCTGGGCGTTTACAGCACCAATCTCTATGCCCGTGCTGATCTCCCGCCGGGCCAATCCAGACCGGACAACCATTGCCTGCCCATTGAGGAAAAAGAGAGCAACCGCTGGCTCCTCGGCTATCGCCAAGCTTGCGAACTCGGGGTCGCGGTCGGCGAAGGAGTGGAAATATTTTCCGTCAGTGATCGCGAGGGCGACATCTACGAAATCTTCGAGCATCGCGAGCTTTTGCTCTCGACCGCAGTCGAGGGCAGTCCCGCGCCAGCTCACTGGATCGTCTGCGCAGCCAAGGATAGAGTCCTCGTCGACGAGGATGGTGAGATCGGTGAGAATCCGGCCCGACTCTTTGAGAGGGCCGCACAGGGATCGCTTCCGGGCATCGTTGAATTCAACATCACCGGCAAGACAAAGAGCCGCAAAATCAGTCGGATGAAAACGGAAACGACGACGGTGAGAAGTCGGCGTCAGGTGCGTCAGGAGATTAGAATATCCAAGGTGACGCCGCGCATCCCGCGAAGAATAGGCGGGAAAAAACTTGTCCCGGTCTGCTACTGGGTCATCAGCGTGGTGGAACTCGATCCGCCCGAGGGAGAAAAGCCCATTTCCCGGGTCCTCCTGACGAGTTTTGAAGTCGGCGATCTGGAGGCAGCCCGTCGTATCCTGCGACTGTATCTGGCGAGATGGGATATCGAAGTCTTTCACCGGGTCTTGAAAACCGGATGCCGCGTTGAAGAAATCCAGCTCAAAACCGAAGAAGCGCTTCGCCCGTGTCTCGCACTTTATTTGATTGTTGCCTGGCGAATCCTTTATCTGACGCACCTGGGCCGTGAATGTCCCGACCTGCCCTGTTCGGTGGTCTTTGAAGAGGCTGAATGGAAATCGGTCGCCGCCATTGCGGTGAAGCGGAAGATGAAAGTGGCCATGGAACTCGGAGGCAAAGAACCCGATCTGTCACGGATGATTTATCTTGTGGCTATCTTCGGCGACTATCCTGGTTGCAACAAAGATGGACCGCCAGGTCCGCAGTCGATGTGGCAGGGACTAACCCGGGTGCGTGATTTTGCAATCGCTTGGAAAGCGTTCGGCAAGTAACCCCGGACGGGGCGTCTGGCCGCGTCAAGAACCTACGACTGAGAGTCAAAAGGCCGTCGAAGACCTATCCGCAGCAGCTCGGGAGGTCGCAAAGTCACTCGACCACACGGAAAAATCGTAACCCTCCAATGCGTAGCTTCACTCCAGCCGCAAAATTTGTATAAGGCTCAGGTCACAGACCCCGGCTACAGGCCTCAGAGCGACGATCCTCAGCTCCCCCATCCCTCCGCTGCCGACTCGCCGGCGATGTGCCCAGTGGTCCAGGCGGATTGGAAATTGAAGCCTCCGGTGACGCCGTCGACGTCGATGACCTCGC
Organism: Verrucomicrobiales bacterium; assembly: GCA_041688355.1. GTDB lineage: Bacteria > Verrucomicrobiota > Verrucomicrobiia > Verrucomicrobiales > DEV007 > Arctic95D-9. The sequence goes on from JBDNIL010000161.1 coordinate 27,251, forward strand.
CGGCAAAATAGAGTCCGGGGGTGCGGCGGCTTTCCATCGTTTTGAAGTCGATCTCTTTCAGGGCGACTCCGCCGGCGGTGACAAACTCGTCTTTGTTGAGGCTCTGCCCCTGGACGCGGAATCGACTGGCGGTGACCTCGGCGGCGAGGCGCTGGCGGGACTCGCGGGTGAGATTGGACCAGGTCAGCTCGGCGGGGATACCCGAGTCTTCGGCGAGACGGTGCCAGAGCCGCGACGGCATCGTGATCCCCGGCAGGCAGTTGCGGACGCGGCGCTTCGGTGCACTGTCCCGAGCCTCGACGAGCATTGCCTCGAGCTTGTCCCCGGATAGCGCACCACACCAGTTGATGACCACTTCGAACTGGTAGTCCTTTTCCGCCAGTTCACGGGCCCCCCGGGCGGAGAGTTTGAGGATGGCGGGGCCACTGAGCCCCCAGTGAGTAATGAGGCATGGTCCCTCGGTTCGGAGTTTCGTCCCCGGGATACTTGCCACGACCTCCTCGACGGCGATGCCGGAAAGCCCTTCGAGACGGCGGTCGGGAATTTTGAAAGTAAAGAGAGAGGCTGCCGCCGGGACGATCTCGTGGCCAAGGGTTCCGGCGAGGCGGACTCCGGCATTGTTCCGCGTGCCGCCGGTGGCGAGGAGGACGGAGCGACTGGAAAGCGTCGAGCCATCCTTGAGATCCACGAGCCAGCGTTCTCCGGAGCGGCAGAGCCGGTCGGCCTCGCTGTGATAGCGCACTTCTATGCCATGCTCGCGCGTTGCGGACATGAGACAGTCGATCACGGTCTGCGAGTCATCGGTGACGGGGAAGATACGTCCATCACTCTCGGTCTTGAGGGTGACCCCTCGCTTTTGGAACCAGTCGACCGTGTCCTGCGCTCCGAAGCGATGAAAGGGCCCGATGAGATTGCGCTCGCCCCTCGGGTAATGAGTCGTGAGCCGCTTCGCATCAAAGCAGGCGTGGGTCACATTGCAGCGACCACCGCCGGAGATCTTCACTTTCCCCAGAACCGTCGAAGTTTTTTCGAGGATGCAGACACGAGCCCCGGGTGCCTCTTCCGCAAAGGCTATCGCCCCGAAAAAGCCGGCCGCACCGCCGCCGATGGCGACAAAGTCATATTCAGATGGGGACATCGGATCAGGGAAACATTCAGAGGAAACCGATCCGCAGCAAAGCCGCCTCTCCCCTGCTTGTAAAGGTCGGGAAATTTTCCTTTTTTGGCGAGCCTGCTTTGCTTAGGGTTGCGCAATGCTTCGCGACTATCACCGCAGTCTCATCCGCTGGCTCTTCGGGATCGGCCTGCTGGGCATCTCGTATCATCTCGCCACGGCGGGCTATGAGGCGGGAGCATTTTCCCGCATCCTCGGCGGGGCCGCCCTCTTCGTGGTGGGAATCATGTTCCTCTGGAAGACGATCTTCTACCTCGCGACCCGCCCGCTCACGAGCATGGTCGATTCGCTCTTTTTTCCCGGCGGCAGATTGGCCAAACCGCTCCTGAATCTCAAGCTCCCGGCCTACTACGTCAACGAAGGCCGCTACGCCGAGGCGCTCGTGGAGTATCGGAAGGTCCTCAAGCACTACCCCGACGAGGTCGAGGCCTACGAAAAAACGATCTGGCTACTCCACGACGTCTTTGAAGATCCTAACGGTGCCAAAAAACTCATCCGCAGGGCGAAAAAGCGCCGACTCACTCTCGACGAACGCGTCGTCCGAAGTGTTTCCGAATCTAGTGGCTTCACCCAGCTCGAACAATAACCCCCAATCCCCAATCCCCTCCCCAAAAACAAAAAACGCCGCAGTCGTGAAACCGCGGCGCCTTTGTTGGTGGGAAACGTGTGACGTTGCTAGATCGATAGGATCAGGGAGTCGGAACGGTCGCGATCGTCTTGGAGACGCGCGAGACGACCTGATACGGATCGGCCTCTGAGTTCGGACGGCGATCTTCGAGGTACCCCTTGTATCCGTTGTTCACGAAAGAGTGAGGAACGCGGACAGAAGCACCGCGGTCGGCCACGCCGTAGCTGAACTTGTCGATCGACTGGGTCTCGTGGAGACCGGTGAGACGGAGGTGGTTGTCAGGGCCGTAGGCCGCGATGTGCTCTTCGCAGAGACCGGCGAAGGCTGCCATGAGCGCTTCGAAGTATTCTTTGCCGCCGGTTTCGCGCAGGTAATCCGTCGAGAAGTTGCAGTGCATACCGGACCCGTTCCAGTCACCCTGGAATGGCTTGCAGTGAAGCTCAACATCGACTCCGTACTTTTCGCAAACACGGGCGAGGAAGTAGCGAGCCACCCAGATTTCGTCAGCAGCCTTCTGTGCGCCTTTGCCGAAGACCTGGAATTCCCACTGGCCTTTGGCCACTTCAGCATTGATGCCTTCGTGGTTGATGCCGGCATCAAGACAGACGTCGAGGTGCTCTTCCACGATGGCGCGGGCGAGATCCCCCACGGCCGAGGAGCTGACACCACAGTAGTATTCACCCTGCGGGTCGGGATAGCCCGAGTCAGGCCAGCCGAGCGGGCGACCTTCCTGGAAAAGGAAATATTCCTGCTCGAGACCGATCCAGAGACCGGGGTCTTCAGCGATGGTTGCGCGACCGTTTGACGGGTGGGGGGTGACCCCGTCGGGCAACATGACTTCGCACAACACGACGAAACCATTGCTACGGGTGGAGTCGGGATAGAGCCCAACGGGCTTAAGCATACAGTCCGAGCTCTTGCCTTCGGCCTGACGAGTCGAACTCCCGTCGAATCCCCAGAGCGGGCAATCGGCGAGGGTGAACGAATCAGGGTTTCCATCCGCAATTTTCGTCTTGCCGCGGAGGTTCGGCACGGGCTCGTAACCGTCGAGCCAGATGTATTCCAATTTCAGTTTAGCCATTTTAACTTGTTGTCGTTTTGTATTTTACATTCGAAGCCCTGCAACTGCCTGAGCAACCTGCGCCTACGGCACGAACTTCGGGTTGAGAAACCACGGGGTAGGGAAGCAAGCTCCGTGCCATTTGTCAACGCGGCCGCGAAAATAATATTCGAAATCGGAGCCGCTCCCAGAGGATAAGCAACTTACTGCCGGCACCCCTCGAGGAGGACACTGAGGAAGGTGGAGATCCCCATGAGGGCCACCTTGTGCTCGCTCTCGTCGAGGACAGCGAGACACTCGCGCCCTTTTTCCACGAGCGCCTGGCCCGTGTCGAGGGACGCTTCGATCGAGCCCGCGTAGTCGGCAATGTTGGCGAGAACAGAGATGTCGATGGGCTCTTTCTGGATAAGGAGACGATTCAGCTTCTCGCGCTGACGCTCGTTCGCGCCGGCGAGTAGGTTGAGGATGGGCAAAGTGAGCTTGCCCTTGTTGAGGTCAGTACGGAGAGTCTTGCCATATTCTTTTTCCTCCCCGATGAGGTCAATGCAATCGTCGTAGACCTGGTAGGCGGTGCCGATGTGCAGCCCGAAATCCCGGAGAGACTCGCACACGCTCTCGCTCTGCCCGTTGATGCGCGCTCCCAGCTCCATCGCAGCGGCGAAAAGAGCGGCGGTCTTTTTACGAATGATTTCAAAGTAGTCCTGGCGCGTCAGTTGCAGATCGAAGCGACGTTGAGTCTGGATGATCTCCCCGCTGCAGACTTCGTTCGCCGAGATCGCGACCTTTCTCCCGATGATGGGGTCTTCGAACTCGGTCGAGAGCATGAGCGCGTGGGAAAAAAGACAATCGCCGAGGAGGACGCTGAGGGCATTGCCCCACTTCGCATTGGCCGTGGGGGCCTGCCGCCGGATCTCTGCTCCGTCGATGATGTCGTCGTGTACGAGCGTGGCGACGTGGATCAGTTCGAGGATGACGGCGAGCTTGTGGTGATCGTCCTCGATCCCACCGGTCGCGCCGCCGGCGAGAAAGGCGAGAGCCGGTCGGATTCGCTTCCCCGAAGTATTCAGGATGTAGGCTACATACGGCTCCACCGCAGGGTCGAAGGCCTCGGCCTGGTCCCGGATGCGGGACTCCACGCGATCCAGCTCGGGGCGGAGGAAGGCGAAGGGCGAAAGCTCGCTCCCGTTCGCTGTATCCAGAAGAGGTGGGTTCGATGTCATGTCGTAGAGTTTCGGCAGAGAGGAAGGCGGTTTCGGAAGACCATGCTAAGCAGAGATTACGACCGCAGCGACTCGTCGGCGTCATTTTTGCCCTTATTGTGGCGGGATTCCAGTCATTTTCTGACTCAACAAAAAAGGACCATCGTCTCTGAAATCGAGAAAAAAGACTCTCCCTCCCATTTCCGTGATAAAATACGGACGCTTTGCATTTACAATAAATACCAAAGCAATCTGGAATGCCATCGCCTCCTCCTCACGATCCCTTCTCCCCTCCCCCTCTGCCCCCGACAGAGGTGGTCTCGATTAAAAAGAGGGCGCGACTCAGCACCGGAGTCCGGATGGTGCTTGGAAGCTCCCTCGTTGCCCTGGTCTCACTCGGGTCCTGGGTCGGATTGCAGATCTCCGTTCAGGAGCCCCCGGACCGGACTTTCACCCTGCCGGCGATTCCCCCCGACCCAGCGCCTCCCGCAGAGCTCGTCGCGTCTCCGCCAGAGGCCGATCCTGCGGTGGGCGAATCTTCGCCCCCGAAAGAGGACCTGAGACGCGAGCTGGCCGAATCGGAGAATCCCGATGCCTCCCTTTTTCTCCGTGTCGCCGCCGCCATCTCAAGTCAAGGAGGGCAGGCCGAGGCCACCGGAATCCTCCGCGGCGGTCTCGCCCGACACCCGCAAGACGAGAATCTCCTCATCGCCCTGGCAGATCAGCTTTTTGCCACCGGCACCCCGGCCGAGGCCTGGGAGATGGTCGCCCGCACCGGCCGCCTTAACGACTCGCGCTTCGCCTCGCGACTCCTGCAGTTCAGTCTCGACGCCGGACGCGCTGACGAGACGCTCGTCATTCTCGACGCGGCGGGTGATGCGCTTCCGAACTGGTCGGACGAGGACTGGCTCATGCTCGTCCGCATCCACGAAGAGACAGGGCAAATCGACCGGGCCGTCGAAATCGCAGACCGCAGGATCAGTGACCGCAGCGAACTTTTCCGGCTGCGGTCGCGACAGGCCGGACAGGCAGGGCAGCTCGACGAGGCCATCTTCAATCAGGAGCAATACCTCGCCCATCTCGCGGAACCGTCGGCCGGAGAATGGCTGAGTTTGTCCAAAATGTACGGGACCGCCGGCCGGACCGAAGAAGCCGCCCGAGCGCTGCTTCAGGCAGATAGAACGGGCACTGCTCCAGCCCCCTCCACGCCTCCGGGGATCTCATCGCCGTGACGACTCCAGATGGCGCGATCACGCCACACAATCAAGTCGGGAAATACTCATTGCACGGGCCATCTCCCACGCATAGATTTGCGTTGTGAACACATACTATTTAGCTTTCGGTCTGGGAATGCAGGAGATGATCGTCATCTTCCTGATCGTCCTCCTCCTGTTCGGTGCGAAAAAGATCCCCGAGCTGGCACGAGGCGTGGGCAAGGGCATGGGCGAGTTCAAAAAAGCCAAGCACGAGTTCGAGCGCGAGATCAAGATGGGTGAGGACGAAGGCAAGCGTGAGTGGGATAAACCCGCCAACGACGACACTCATCCGAAAGACTGATCTTTTTCGAGGAAAATTCCCCGATGACTTCAAGGAAGACCACTTTGCCCTACAGAGTGGTCTTTTTTTGTAGTCTACTCTCTTCCCTGCTACCCCGGGGGGCTCACGCGGAAAAAAACGCGCCGACCGCCGACCCTGTAACCGTTGTCTTCTACAATCTGCGGAACTATCTCTCGATGGAGCGCCGCATCAAGGGCGAGGTCGTCGCAGATGCCCCCAAGCCCGAGAGCGAGATCGAGGCCGTCATCGAGGGACTCGTCGCGATCAGGCCAGACATCCTCGGTGTCTGTGAGATCGGCGACGAGACCCATATTGCCGACCTGCAGACGCGCCTCAAGGCAGCCGGGATCGATCTGCCCCACACCGAGATGGTAAGAGACTCGGCAGGCTGGAACCGCAATCTCGCCCTCTTCTCCCGCTACCCTATCGTCGGGCGCTACTCCCGCGATAACTACGCCTATCAACTCGCCGGGACCCGACACTACTTTCAACGCGGCATCCTCGACGTAAAGCTGGCGATCCATCCGCAGTACCACCTCCGCTACATCGGCCTGCACCTGAAATCGAAGCGCGACGTGCCCGAGGGCGACGAATCGCTCATGCGCCTGAACGAGGCCCGCCTCGCCCGCGAGCACATCGACCGCATCCTCAAAGAAGAACCGGGGACCAATCTCCTCGTCATGGGGGACCTCAACGACATCCGCATCGAACCACCGATCAAGACTCTGCAGGGCGGATTCGGGAGTGGCGGATACCTCAAGGCTCTCGGACTGTCAGACGAAGAGGGCTTCACCTGGACGCACTACTGGTCCTTTGCCGATGTCTATTCCCGCTTCGACTACGCTCTCTACGGCGAAGGCCTCGCCGGCGAGTTCAATCGCGACCTCTGCCGCATTCATCACTGGAAAAACTGGGAAAAGGCGAGCGATCACCGGCCGCTCGTGATCTCCCTGATTCCCATCGACAAGTGAGCGACAGGGAGCAGCGGTGCCCTCAGCGAAAGAATCGTCCCGCGAGATAATCCATGAGCTTCTTCAACTCTTCGGCCGAGAGGACACGCTCGAAGAGGATGAGTTCGAAGAGGATGTTTCCCGAAGGCGAATCATAGGAATCACCAAAGCCTCGTTTTCCGATCGCCACGATTCCGAGAGGCGCACCGCTCACCTCGATGGGACCCTTTGCCTCTGTCGGCGCGGGAGAGCCCGCCGGGCGGATCGAGAGTGACTGCTCTTTTGCCGCAGGATCCCATCGGTAGCCGATGATGCCGAGGGATCCACTCTCCCAGAGCAGCCCGAGACGGTTTTCGGGGCCGTCTTTCACGGCGCGATTGATCGCAGTCACTTTCCCGTCGTAGCCAGTCGCGAGTTGGACATATCGACCGTCCCAGACCGGGGCCTGAAGCCGGAAGACGCGGTCATCGCCCGCTTCGAGCCGCACCACCGCGATGAGAGTAAATCCCCGCGACAGCGACGCCTCGCTCTTCGTCGCCGTGAGCGCGGTGCGGTTCGTCGTCGTGAGCCCGCGATAGACTCCGCGCAGGACAGGATACTCATCCGGCCCGACACGCACCAGTAGGGGGAGATGAGTCCCGTTCGGATCGCCGCCGTCGCGGAAGAGGGACCGCTCCTTCGCATCGCTCGCCAGGTTCAGCCAGGCAGCCACCGGTGCGCCCGGATCAGCCGACGTGCGGTAGTCTCGCCCGAAAGTTCCTTTGCTACCCGAGAACCAGTCAAAGAGCCCCTCTCTGACCGGCAACGCGGGCGGATCGGGTAGCCCATCTGCCCGGGTGAGTGGTGCCGGCGGTGGCAGAGGATCGAGCTTGGGGGCTGCTTCAGCGGCGGCAGCGGCGCTCGTGTCAGCCACTGCGGTCCCGTCGTCTCCCCGATCCGTGTTCAGGTAAAAGACGAGCCCCAGAGCTGCGATCGCCGCGATGACCCCGGCGACGAGCCACTTCCCGCTTCCCGCGAGGAGGTCGGTCTCCGCTTTCTTCACCGGCCGCGAGGGTCCGGTGTGGCGACCGTGTAGCGGACCAGTGCCGGCAGCGAGAGCTTGTCGCGAGCTTTTGGTCGAGGGCAGCGGCGCGCCCGAACCGGCAGCACCGCCCACCGGACTGGTGCCGCGACGCCCGGCGGGGATCGGGCCGCTCGCTGTCCGGATGACCCGTGTCACCGGCCCGCTCGGCGGACGCACCGGTCCGCTCCCGGGAGGACCGACAGGCCCGGTCGTGGGCGGGCCTACCGGTATCATGGCCGCAAAGGGGATGTCATCGTCAAAGTCGTCGACCTTTGCCGGAGGGACAAAAGGGATCCCTTTGAGCGCCTGATGGAATTCCTTGAGCGCTTCGCGCGCACTATCCGGACGATCAGAGGGCTGTCGGGAGACCAGGCGCATGATCCATTCCGCCACGAGCGGCGGGATATCGGTCCTGACGTCACCGATGGGCTTGCAGCGATGCCGGATGTGATTCATCGATGTCTCGGCCGGATTGCCCCCGGTAAAGGGCGACTCCTGCGCGAGCATGTAGTAAAAAACGCAGCCGAGGGAGTACAGGTCGGTGCGCTGATCGAGCGGCCGCAACTCCAGTTGCTCGGGCGCAATGAAGTCGATCGAACCGAGAAAAGACCCGCGTTGATCCAGGGTCTGGACCGAAGGCTGCTGGCTGAACTTGGCGAGCCCGAAGTCCAACAGCTTCACGAGAAAGCGCCCCGACGCCGTCACCGTGAGCATGATGTTACCCGGCTTGATATCCCGGTGGAGCAGGTTCAGGTCGCCGGCGGCGACGAGCGGCTCGAGGCATTGCTCCGCCACATAGCTGAAGTCCTCCCGAGAGAGAGCGCCCGACTTCATGATGGAGTGGAGATCTTCGCCCTCGACCAGTTCCATCACGACAAAGGGCCCCTCGGCATCCTCTTCAATTGCGAAGACCGTAACCACGTTGGGGTGCTGGAAGCGGGCCAGTGCCGCCGCCTCACGGGCGAGCGATTCGCTGGATGCTTCGTTCAGATTGGTTTCCTCAACGGGGAGGAGCCGCTTAATCGCGACATCGCGCCCCATGACGGTGTCATAAGCGCGGTAGACAGCGCTCATGCCTCCCCTGCCCACTCTCCCGCGAACCTGATACCGTTCTGACATGATTGTAGCGGACTCACTCGCGGTTACCCACCGCAGCGCCCTTTTTATCTCGACACTTTACCGGTTGATTGTCCAACATTTCTTGAGCATATCCAAGTAAAACGAACGCAGTAGTGCATCAAACATCACCTTCCTTTCTGTCTCCCCTTTCCCTTTTCCCTTATGGAAGCCTCTCCCCCTCTTCTCGCAGCCATCGAAGCCGGCGGCACCAAGTATGTCTGCTCGGTCGCCTTTGACCCTCGCGAGCCGCTCCTCGAGACCCGTTTCCCCACTGGTGACCCTGCGGAGACGCTCGCCCGTGCAGCGGACTTTTTCCGGGAAGCGGCCGCGATCCACGGTCCCATCGCGGCGATGGGCATCGGTACCTTCGGACCGGCGGAGATCGATCCGGCGGCGGCGGATTTCGGCCGCATTCTCACGACACCGAAACAGGGCTGGACCGGATACGGAGTCGTCGCGGCGATCCGCGAGAGCCTCGGCAGCGGCTTCCCTATCACCTTCGAGACCGACGTCAATGCCGCCGTCCTCGCCGAAGCCGTCTACGGAGCGGCCCGGGGGAAACGCCACGTCGCCTACATCACTATCGGAACGGGCATCGGGGGCGGTTTTCTCACCGACGGCAGACTGCTCCACGGTCGCATGCACCCCGAGATCGGGCATCTCATCGTGCCTGACCTCGATGTCGCCTATGGCAAAGCGAGCAATGTCTGTCCCTTCCACGAATCCTGCCTCGAGGGACGGGCGAGCGGCCCGGCGATCGAAGCTCGCTGGGGAATACCCGGCCACGAACTGCCCGACGACCACCCCGCCTGGGAACTCGAGGCGAAGTATCTCGCCGTCGGCTGCATCAACCTCACGGCGGCGTGGTCACCCGATATCATCATCCTCGGTGGCGGCGTATCGCAAAAGTCGGGTCTGATCGAGCGGGTCCGCCACGAGTTCATCAGACTCGCGGGGGACTACTGGTCGCTGCCCGATCCGGCGGAGTACCTGCGCCTGCCCGAGCTCGACCAGCAGGCCGGGATCGTGGGAGCACTGCTGCTCGCCCGACAGCTGCTCACGCCAGTTGGCTGAGACGACCGGTCGAGTCGCCGAAGCGCTCTTCCTTCACCCCGGCGCGATCAAGCAGACTGAGGAGCACATTGCTCATCGGCGTGGGTTCGGCGAGCACGGTGTGGTGACCGGTCTTGATCGTGCCACCGCCCTGACCGGCGACGATCATCGGTAGATTGGTATGGCTGTGCCTATTCGGATCCGCGAGGCCGCAGCCCCAGACGATCATAGAATTATGCAGGAGCGATTTGCCATCGACATCCTTCTTCGCTTTCAACTGCTCGAGGAAGTAAGCGAACTGCTGCGAATAGAAAAGGTCCACCTTCGCGAGCTTATCGAGGACCTCGGGGGCATTCTGGTGATGCGAGATGGAGTGGTGCCCGTCGGGCACGCCGATCTCTTTGAAGCTGCGATTGCTGCCGTCGTGGGCAAGGAGGAAGGTCGCTACCCGGGTCGAGTCGGTCTCGAAGGCGAGCACGAGCATGTCCATCATCAGACGCACGTGTTCCTCGTAGCTCGCAGGAACACCGTCCGGCACCTCGATGCCCGGATCCTCGGGCAGACCGAATTTTTCGGCCTTCTCGATCCGGCGCTCGATCTCGCGAACGCCGGTCATGTACTCGTCGAGCTTCAACTGGTCATTGCGCCCGAGCTGCTTGTTGAGCATCTTCGCGTCCTCCATCACGAAGTCGAGGATGGAGCGCTGGCGCTGGTTGCGCAGCTCGAAGCCTTGTTTACGATCCCCTTTCGAGCCCGCTCCGAAGAGACGCTCGAAGACATGGCGCGGATTTGACTCGGGCGTCATCGGGGTCGTATCGGACCGCCACGAGAGATTGAACTGGTAAGCGCAGGAGTAACCCGAGTCGCACACGCCCGCCTTGCGCACCCCGTCACAGGAGAGCTCGAGCGAGGAAAAGCGGGTCTTGTCGCCGACATGATTTGCGATGACCTGGTCGGCCGAGATCCCGAGCTTGATGTCGGCCCCGGCCGTTTTGCGGGGACGCGCTCCTGTGAGAAAGGTCGCGTTGGCCCGGGCGTGGTCACCCCCTCCATCGCTGCCGGCCGTACCGTTCTTGTGCTCGAGGTTGCCGATGATGTGGAGATCGTCGCGGAACTTCGCATAGGGCTCGTGAGTGGCGCCGAGAGTGAATTCCCCGCCTGTCCCGGTGACGGCCCACTGGTCCATGTTCATCCCGTTCGGCTTGTAGAGGAACGCGGTGCGCAGCGGAGCACCCGAGGCGGTCGTCGCGGCGCTGCCTTCGGCGGCGGCGAGTTGGCGGGGCAGGAAGGTCTCCAGGGCCGGGAGAGCAACCCCGGCTCCGAGGCCTTTGAGGAAAATGCGGCGATTTACGGTGGGATTCATGGCGAAAAGGGTTGGTGCGGACAGCCTGCTACTATTGACAGGATACGTTCGCGCCGCGTTCAAACAATTAACGTATTCAAGGACGACCGAAAGTGTCATTCGGGCTATTCGACTGACTTCGCCGGCGCCCTGCCGAGCGCCCGCACAAACGCGACGAGTTCCCAGATCTCCTTTTCACTGAGAAGGCCGGCGTAGCCTATCATCGGAGTCCCGTTCATCCCCGTCGCGATGGTGCGGTAAAGATCGCGCGGCGAATCGCCCGACTTGTGATGCGGGGAGGCAAGATTCGCGGGGAAAATGGGCTCATTCCATGCATCCATGAGACTGCCGGCTCCCTGCCCGTCGCCCCTGCCTTCCGCCCCATGGCAGATCACGCAGAGCTGGGCGAATCGCGTCTTTCCGTTCGCCGCGTGAATGGCGGCTTGCTTCTCGAGCGCGAACCATTCCGGCACCGGCGGGATCGTGAGTGGCACCGCGACGAGCGTGGGATCGTTCCAAGTCCGCGAGAGATTCTGCAAGTAGACGATCAGGGCACCGACCTCTTCGTCGGAGATCCGGGTGAAAACTGGCATCGCCGTTCCGGAGATCCCACTGCGGATCGTGCGGCGCAGATCGTCTTTCACCGGGAGCATTCCGAACGGGGTCGTGCGGAATTTAAACAAGCCCGTCCGGAAGTTGCGCGGTTTCGTCTCGAGCTCTGCCGCCCACGGACCGTTCCCGCGCCCGGTCGTGCCATGGCAATCGGCGCAGTGCTTTTGGAAGAGGTAGCGCCCCTTCATATAAAGAGGGAGTTCACGCCGTTTTTCCCCGCTCATCTCTGCTGCCGGAGCGGCATCCTGCGAGAGTAGCCATTCTCCCGTCGAAGCGACGAAGGCCGTGCACATGAATCCCGCTAAAAGAGATAGATGCTTGATGGAAAGAGACATACGGAGCTTCCGGGGAGATCAATACGGTCCGGCGACAATATCATTGCCGCCACGCATTTTCTATTCAAAGCCCCGCATTGCTCCCTTTCCGCCGCCCTCGAACCACTCCGGCTCGGGCCAGGCGTAGGGACGGAAGAGTTCGGCCGTGCCGCTAGGTTCGTCGTAGTAGAGCGCCCGGTTCAGCCCGAGATCCGACGCCTTGCCCGTATCGATGAGACTGGCCGAGTCGGCCGCGCTCATTTGAAAGAGAACCTTTTTCTCAAACTCCCCGGCCGCCTTCCTTCCGAGATTACGCGCCACGTTGTTGTAGGAATCGAGGGAAACAATGACGTGATAGCCCCAGCCCGGTCCTTCACAGATCAGCTCGTGGAGGGAATCCGACGGTTTCGCCTCGGACGCCGCCTCGAGGGAAAAGCTGTAGTCGTCTTCGTAGCGCAGCTTTTTGTAGCGATGCAGATTCGGGATGAATAGCAGCGTGCTCCGCCCCGGACCGGGAGTCTCTCCCTCGGCGACCGCTTTCATCTCCGCCGCGAGATCGTTCAGGACCGCGCCCATCCCGTGCACGCCGGAACACTCGACTCCGCCCACCGCGGCGATGGCCCGGCGGTAGTGCGAAGCCGCGTCATCCTCCGCGCAGCGGCTGTCGAGCAGGACGAGGCGCACGGCCTCGCCGAACTGCCCCCGCAGCAGCCGCAGCCCGATCACGACGAAGGCATCCACGACGTCCTCACGCTGACCGACGATGAGTAGATTGCTCCCGCTCTGGCGGGGAAAGCTCACCTCGGTCGGTCCTTTGATGGCATTGGGAGCGCCGAGGAAAAAGCGCGGTGGTTCGGAGCGCGAGGCGACCGGTGCGCCCCCGAGGACACGATTGACGTAGGCATCGTCCGCCACACTGGCCGGGGCATTGCCCTCGAAGACGACCCGCCCGCGATCCGTCATCGACTGGCTCCGCGCCAGCGCGGCAACCCCGGCGAGCAGATCATCGCGCTCCGCTTCATTCATCCAGACGACTTGAAATGGCGAGTTCGCCTCAATCGCCCCGGCGCGATCATTGTAGATCCCCTCGCCCGGGCGGGTCAGAAGACGCGGCGCGGGATTCGAATCATCCATGATCAGATAAGCGTCCGCCTCGTTGCAGGCCAGCGCGATCCGCACCGTCATCTGCCCCAGCGTCGCACGAGCGAGAGTGAAGGCACCCCCGAGCGTCTGCGATCCTAACACGGCATGAATCCCGAAGGCCCGGCCCTGGCGCACGATACGGTCCAGCAACACCGCTGCCTGTTGCGAGATCTGGTCGTCTTCGGTGAAAAATTCCTGAAACTCGTCGATCAGCAGCAGGGTGCGCGGCATCGACGGGGCTCCCGGACGACTGCGATAGCCCGCGAGATCCTGGACGCCCGCAGCGCGGAAAAGCTCGCCGCGATTTTTCAATTCCTCGTCGAGCCGCATCAGGACACTGAGCCCGAACTCCCGATCGCTCTCGATCGCGATGACGCGGGCGTGCGGCAGATGATGATCCGCGTAGCACTTGAACTCGACGCCCTTTTTGAAATCGATCAGGTAAAACTCCACCTCGTCCGGATCGCACCAGAGCGCGAGATTCGTGATGATGATGTGGAAGAGCGTCGATTTACCCGAACCTGTTTTCCCCGCGATGAGCGCGTGCTGGCAGGTTCCCTTGCCGAGAGAAAGGTATTGCAGCTTCGTCGCGCCACTGCGACCGATCGGGACTCGCAGTTCGCCGGCAGTGTCGACGCTCCAGCGCTCGTCTTCCTTCGGCGCGATGTGGGAGAATGGCACCTCGATGCGGTTCGAGTCGCGGTTCGCCGCTCCGAGACGATGCACCCAGCGCACAAATACCTCGGCCGGTGGTGGCGCGAGGAGAGACAGCGCGGTGCCCTTGACCGGATTCTCCCGGACGGAAAAACCCTCCTCTCCCGACCGCAGGCAGAAGCAGGCGTGGCGGAGATCCTCCATCGCAAAACCCTGCGGCAGCTCGGCACGTTCGTCGCGGTGAATGAAGAGAAAAACGCCGCACCTCGCCCCCGACGCAGCGATGCTCAGGAGCCGTCGCGCCGCCAGCTCGGTGAAACCTTTCGGGAAATCCGCCACGACAAGGAAGTGGTAGCGCTCCGCGATCGTCCCTGCCGCCTCGTTGTATTGCGTGATCGTCTCATAGTCATTCCGCAGATACATCTGGATCACTTTTTCCATGTGATCGCAGAGTTCCCCGAGACGACGCTCGATCTGCTCGGGCTGGGTGCGGATACGGGTGTTGATGAGAATCTCCTCGTAGTCCGCCAGATGCATCAGCCCGGCAAAACTCTCCCCGAGACCGACCGGATCGACAAGGGAAAACGAGAGTCGACCCGCCGGCGATCCCGCGAGCCAGGCGAGGACGAGGTAGTTCAGATGGGCGATCGCCTCGTCGCGGCCTTTCTGCTTTGTCTCGATCAAGAGCGAGGCCGCGTGCGGGATTTTAAGCCTGAGCGGGAGATGAAAATCGATCTCGCCCGGCAGGGCAAGTTGCTGTGACTTCGGACGCACCGTCGCTTCCTCTCCGCCTTTCCACGAGAGCGATCCGAACCGGCGGGTCGACGCCACCGTCGTGGGAGCGGTCCATTGATCCGGCGACTCGCCGGTCAGCCCGGGGTCGGTCAGCTCGCTCGCCGACTCGGCCCTGAGTCGCTCCACTGCCGGGACGATTTCCGCAGACCACTGCCGGACCAACGCTTTGAACTGCTCGCCGAGATCACTCTGCGCCACACCCGCATCTCCGCCTCCTGCCGCTGCGGCAAGGCGTTTGTCACGAGCCGCCTCGAGGACCCCGATCCGATCCGCGAGTCGCTGATTGCACTGATCGACCCGGGCCGACTGCAGTTCCCCGAGCCGCTTCTTCAGAAGCTCGGCACGTTTCTCGACCTCTTCCGGACTCGCGTAGCGAGAGGGCCCGCGCCCCCCGCCCGGCCCCTTTTTCAGCCCGTGCTTGAACTCCGCTTTGACCCGCGCGTAATCGACCTCGATCTCGTCGACCGCGACGCGATAAGAAATCTCGACCTCCTCGCGGTGACGCAGACGCATCCCCTTCGCCTCGGCGAGTGACTCGAGATTGTCTTCGAGATAGCGCCCCGCCGCCTTCCGCGCCACTGACCAGAGGATCACTATCATTACAAGAATGCCAACACCTGCCGCAATGCTCACCGCCCACGACACCTGCATCCCGAAAGACGGCATTACCAGCGGAGCCGTCCCCGCCGCCCCGAGGACGAGAAAGAGCTGCAAGATGAGCGGGAACCCGCTGAACCACGCCACCAATGGCGAGCGGCCCAGCTCTCGGGTGGCCTGTGAGAGGGTTTCGTGACGGGCATTGGGGTCCACCTCGGTGATGCTGACACGGACCGGCGTCTCCACCTCCTTTAGTGCGAAAAGGAGCCGCCGCGACAAACTCGCAAAACCCCGCAGCGCCGCCGCCGCCGCCTTTTCCAGCTTCACGTGCTTTGTGTGGATCTTCTTCGAGATCGCCTCACCCTCTTCGTAAGCGCTCGTCACCTCCGCGAGCCGTTGCTCACGCGCCCTCCCCGCGTTCATGAAATCCCGCTGTAGCTCGCCGCGGTGCTGGCCCTCGGTCGCCTGGATCCCCGCGATGACCGCCTGACGCACCCCGATCTGCGCCTTTTCAAGGCGGGCCCGGCGGGTACGACCGACTCTCGAGATAGCGTCACAGGACTGGACGGCCGCCTCGCGGAGACGGGCCACGGCGGCGCGATGTTCGCGCTCGATCTCGGCACGCTCTTCCGCGATCGTCTGGCGCAGGCTCGAGTCCCGCAACTGACCGGCGCGGTCGAGTCCCTTTTCGCGCTCAGCAAAAGATCGCACCCCGCCCGAGAGTTGCCCGAGGAGCGCCACTGTTTCCGGAGCAGAGAGATTTTCAGATTTCACAGTCGTCCTTCAGTTTCTTCAACACCTTGTCGAGATCATCGATCGCCGTCGCGGCGTGATTCACCGCAGCGAACATGGGCTGCATGTAGATGCTGTCAAATTCCCTTCCCTTCTGATCGCGCCACGAGTCCTGCGTCTCCTGCCAGATCCGGAGGAGGTCTCTCGAGAGCCCCACGAGGCGTCCTTTGCTGTGATTCAGACTCATGAAAAAGTTTACGCGTCGTCCGAGTAGGCTCTCAACTGGCGTACCGACTCGGTCAGAAAAGTCACCGCCCTCGCCATCTCGATGTCGATCTGCTGGCGCAGCTTCTCGGCCTTACGCGCCTCGGTCTCGACGACGGAGTCAAAGTTTCGCAACCAGCCTTTCACCGCGCGGATCTTCCCCTCGAGTTCATGGATCTCGCGGCGCTTTTTGTTGATCTGCATCTGCATGCCCGTCTTTTTCTGGGCGAGATCGGAGAGGCGGGCCGTGAACATCTCCTGCTCGAGCTGCTCCATTTCGCGCTGCCGTCGTTTCATCTCGTGGGTCAGCTTCATCGCCTGCTCAGTCTGGAGCCAGATGCGGGTGCGCTTCACTTCCTCGCTCACTTCGTCGAGGGCGAAGCCGGCCCGCTCCAGAAAGAGGACGAGGCTGGACCGAAAACGCTCCAGCGCCTCAATGTTGGTGACATTTGCCTCGGACACGGGAGGATTAGCGCTGGTTCAAGTAGTCCTCAATGCGCTGGGCCTTGCGCATGAGAAAGGGTGACTGCTGGCTCGAGCTCTCCATGAAGCGCCGCAGCACTTTCATCGTTTCCTGGAAATCCTGGGCAAATTTCGCGTGCTCGGCATCCTGCCACGTATCGCTCAGCCCCGCGAATCGGGCCTGCAGGGAGGAAAGCGAATTCTGCAGATCACCGTTAAAGCGCTTCAACTCCTCGGCAAACCGCCGCAACTCGTTCGGGTCCACAATCGCCTTTGACATGAGCTGAGGGTATCAGGGCGCGCCGCGGATCACAAGGCGAATGTGAGGGAGGGTCGAGCCAACGACCACAAAATACGTGCAGCCTTTTCTGTCGAAACACCCGCCGCCCGACCGTTAGTAAAAGTATGAACCCCCACGAATCTCCCTCGACCCGACTCATTCACTCTCTCAATCGCCGGCTCGACGAACTCATCGTGCAGCTCAGTCTTGGCAAATCCGAAGCGGCCGAGCAGGTCGAAGCCACGAAAAAGAGTCTCCACGAAAAACTCGGCAAAGTGCGGTCAGCGATCATCCCCGGCGGCAGCAGCGAGGCCTTTGTCGCGAAGCTCGATCACCTCCGCGTCCAGCTCGCCCTCGGCAAAATGGAGACCCGCGATGCCTGCGCGGCCCAGCGGGAAAAAATCCATCACGCCCTCGACGACGCCCGCACCGGATTCCACCACTTCGAGGACCGCGTCCGCGAAGACCTCGATGATTCCGCCTCCACCCTCGAACTCAAGCTCAACGCCCTCGCCCTCGATCTCGGCATCGGCGCTATTGTGGCCGAAGACGAGCTGAAAACGCGGAAGGAAGAACTCGCCGCCCGGGCCTCCCGCCTCGCCGGCAAACTAAAAGCCTCCGCCTCCGCCGTCGGTGAAGAAGCCGAGAACGTCGCCCGCGAGGCGCGCCTCGCTTATGAGGATATTCGCGACAATCTGAAGCACTTATTTCATTCTTAGCGAAGAGGGTCGGAGCAGGATGGTAGAGGCTAATGCAGAATGATTCTTCCTCCGCCCCCGGGAGGCAGGCAGGTGCTTCACCCGGTAGGGACGCACCGCCGGGACGTCCGCAGTGGTGCCTTTGCAGCGGTCGGCGGACGGTTCATCGAACCGTCCCTACCTTGCCCCGCGTCCCCCGCGTTCACGCCAGATCTTGAAGTGGAGCAGGTCTTTACCTTCGAGCGGGAATCCTACACGATGCCCGCATGATCGAACACACCGTCACCTTCCGCCTCAGGCACGGCCCCGGATCGCCCGAAGAGTCCGCCTTTCTCACCGAGGCCGCCGAACTCGCCGCCATCCCCGAAGTCGTGGAGTTCACGATTCGTCGCCAGACGAGCCCAAAACTCGATCACGCCTTCGGCATCTCCATCTGGTTCGCGAGCCGCGCCGACTACGAAGCCTACAACGCCCATCCCGACCACCTAGCCTTTCTCGAAAAACGCTGGTTTCCAGAGGTGGTGGCGTTTCAAGAGGCGGACTTTGAATCCCTCTGAGACTCACCCATGAATCGACTTCTCCTCCTCATCCTGTGCTTTGCCCTCATCGCCTCAACCTCGACCCGGGCAGAAACCCCGCTCGAAGCCGGAGCCGCCACCGTCGACATCTCGCCGCAGAAACTCCCCGCGATCCGCAACGGAGGTTTTCTCCAAGCCATCGCCGACCGGGTCGATGATCCGCTCCACGCGCGGGCTCTCGTGCTGCGATCGGGGGACACTACCGTCGCGATTTGTGTCGTCGATTCCTGCATGCTGCCCACCGATGTCTGCGACGCGATCAAAGCGACGGTCACTGCGGCGATAGGGCTGCGGGCGGATCATATCCTCATCTCCTCGACGCACACCCACTCCGCCCCGGGGGCAATGGCGCTGTGTCTCGGGACACGCAAAGACGAGGCCTACACCGCGCAGATGATCCCGCAGGTCGCCGAGGCGATCACCAAAGCCCATGCCGCCCTCACTCCCGCGAAGGCGGGTTGGGTGCAGGTCGATGCCCATGCCTTCACGAACTGCCGCCGCTGGATCCGGCGGCCTGACAAAATGCTAACCGATCCCTTCGGTGAGGTCAGTGTCCGCGCGATGATGCATCCCGGTTATGAAAGCCCCGACGTCGTGGGCCCCTCCGGTCCGACCGATCCGCAGCTCTCGCTCCTCAGCCTCGTCCGCGCCAACGATGAAAAACCCATCGCAATGATGGCCAACTATTCGATGCACTACTTCGGAGCCGCCGCCGGATTTTCCGCCGACTACTTCGGCGAGCTCGCCGGCATGATCGAGAATGCCCTCGGCAATGACGCCGTCGGTCTCGTCTCTCAGGGCACGAGCGGCGACCTCCACTACATGGACTACAGCCGGGCAAAAGACGCCGATCTCACCCGCACCAAATACGCCGCCGGGCTCGCCGAAATCGCGCTGAAAGCACGAGCTGACATCACCCACCGCGCCGATCTCCCACTCGCCATGGCCGAAACAAAACTTCCCCTCGGGCGACGCCTTCCCTCCGCCGAACGTCTCGCCTGGGCCACGCCTCTCAATGCAACCCGGGCCGGAGCCATCCCCAAAAGCAAGGAGGAGGTCTATGCTGAGCAGGCCGAGTGGATCCATGCGAATCCGCAGACCGAACTCATCCTCCAAGCCCTGCGCCTTGGCGATCTCGCCATCACCGCCCTGCCGAACGAGGTCTACGGCATCACCGGCTTGAAGCTTAAAGCTCAGAGCCCCCTGCCCGCCACTTTCAACATCGAACTCGCCAACGGAGCCGAGGGCTATATTCCGCCGCCCGAGCAGCACCACCTCGGCGGCTACACGACCTGGCCCGCCCGCACCGCAGGTCTCGAGGAAAGCGCCGAGCCGCGAATCGTGGAAAATATTATCGTTTTGTTAGAGAAGGTCAGCGGGAAGTCCCGTCGTCCCCTCCACGACGGGGACGGCCCCTATCGCCGCGCCATCCTCGCCGATGAACCGATCGCCTACTGGCCGCTCAACGACCTCTCCGGTCCGCAGCCCCGCGAAGCGACCGGCAGGACATCGGCCACCTGGGAAGACGGTGTTGCCTACGGTCTGCCCGGAGTGCAGGGCAGCGGCGGTGCGATCTCGGCGGAACCGGAAAAGGCCAATCCTTTCACCGACGCCGGCATCAACCGCTCCGCTCACGTCGCCGGAGCGCGTCTCCGGACCACCCTACCGGACTTCTCCCGCACCTACAGCGCGGAACTCTGGTTCTGGAACGGTCTCCCCGACGACGCCCGCCCCGTCACTGGTTACCTTTTTTCCCGGGGCAAAGACGGCGACAAAAGCGCCCTCGGCGATCATCTCGGGATCGGCGGTAATCATCCCGACGTGCCGGCGGGTCGTCTCTTTTTCTTCACCGGCAACGAGGTCGGTCGCGTCGTCCCGGGGGAAACGCGCCTGAGTTTCCGTGACTGGCATCATGTCGTGCTCGTCCGAGAAGAGGACAAAGTGACGGTCTACCTCGACGGGAAGAAAGAGATCGTGGCGGAGGCACCCTGGACGATTCCCGCGAGCGATGGCGAGATCTTCCTCGGCGGCCGCAGCGACGGTTTATTCGGGCTCGAAGGCAAGCTGGATGAGGTAGCACTTTATCCCGTTGCCCTGACCGGAGAACAGGTCGCCGCGCATTTTGCGGCGGCGGAGCGCGTCGCGACAGAACCCAAACCCGACTCTGAAGCCCGCGCGCCAGAGTTCAGTCTTCAGGCTCTCCATCTTCCCGACGGATTCGAAGCCCGCATCGTCGCGGCGGAACCGCTCGTGCTCGATCCGGTTGCTTTTGACTGGGACACAAAGGGCCGTCTCTGGGTCGTGGAGATGGCCGACTACCCGCTCGGACTCGACAACGCCGGCGCCCGCGGCGGCCGCCTTCGCGTACTTGATGATCGCGATCGCGACGGCACCTACGATCACAGCACCCTCTTCGCCGATGGCCTGAATTTTCCCAATGGTCTCATCACCTGGCGAACTGGGGTCATCATCACGGCCGCGCCCGACATCCTTTACCTTGAAGACACCGACGGTGACGGCAAAGCCGACAAGACCGAGGTCCTCTACTCCGGCCTCAGCGAAGGCAACGAACAACTCCGCGCCAACGGCCTGCGCTGGGGGCTCGACAACTGGATCCATGTCGCCGCCGGCGGTCACCACGGCAAGCACGGGGCGGACACGAAGCTGCGCTCGACCCGGACCGGCACCGAGACCCTCGTCGGGAGTCGCGACTTCCGCATTCGTCCCGATACCGGGGAGATCGAAGCGCAGAGCGGACCGACCCAGTTCGGGCGCAACCGCGACAATTGGGGGCACTGGTTCGGCACACAGAACTCACATCCGCTCTGGCACTACGTGTTGCCCGATCAATATCTGAAACGCAACCCGCACTTCGCCGCGCCCGAGGGCCGCGTCCAGCTTCCCGGAGGCTCGAACCCGCCCGTCTATCCGGCGAGTCCGCCCGAGAAACGCTACCACAGCTTCCAGCAGGCGGGCCGCTACACCTCCGCCTGCGGCGGCATGATCTACCGGGACAGCCACCTCTTTCCCGAAGCGGAGACGATGGCCTTCATCGCCGAGCCCTTTCACAATCTCGTGCAGCAGCTCGCCCTCTCCCCCGACGGCGTGACCTTTTCCGCGAAGCGTGTCGGACAGAAAAGCGACGACGAAAAATCGCCCGACTTCTTCGCCAGCGAAGACCGCTGGTGTCGTCCCGTCATGCTCCGCACCGGTCCCGACGGCGCGCTCTGGATCGCAGACATGTATCGATACATGATCGAGCATCCCCACTGGCTCCCGCAGGAGGGAAAAGACGAACTGCTCCCCCACTATCGGCTCGGCGACGACATGGGCCGGATCTATCGCGTCACCCGCACCGGTTCCGCACCGCGTCCCGTTCCCGACCTCGCTTCACTCGATACTGCCGGACTCGTCGCGCAACTCCGCTCGCCAAATGGCTGGATCCGTGACAAGGCGCAGCAAATGTTGCTCTGGCAGGGTGAGAGCCCCGAACTCGTTGCCGCCCTGAAAACATCCGCCCTCGATGCACCCACTCCGCTCGGCCGCCTCCATGCGCTCTGCACCCTAGAAGGGTTGGGCAAACTCGGCGAGGCCAACGACGCGCTCATCGCCGCCCTGCGCCATCCTCATCCCGGCTTGCGGGAGAATGCGCTGCGTCTCGCTGAATCAAGCAGGGCGCCGGCCGTTTTCGAAACCGTTCTCAGCCTCGCCTCGGATCCCGATCCAAAGGTGCAGCTCCAGCTCGCCTTTAGCCTTGGTCAATCGACCGAGCCGGCCGCGGGAGAGGTCCTCGCGAAACTCCTTAATCAAAACAACGGCGATCCATTTCTCGCTGCCGCCGTGCTCAGCTCCGCGCTTCCGCATCTCGGTCAACTCGCGGAATCAGCGGCCCCGGCCTCGCGTTCCAACCTTCTTCCGATGGTCCTGGCAGCGGGTGATCGCGAGGGACTCGCCCGGCTCCTCGCCCCGGCATTCGAGTTCAACAACGAAGGACCGGAGACGACCGCCCCGCTTCGCTGGAGCTGGTTCGGCGAATTCCTCGACGATGCCCTCGCCCGCCAGATCAGCCTCGATGCGTTGCAAACGACTGCACCCAACGACCCACTTTCCCAACTCCTTGCTCAGTCCGGTCGACTCTTCACCGAAGCGACCGCCCGACTCAAAGACGACGCCGCGCCGCTCCCTGATCGCCTCGCCGCAGCGGCTCTCCTCGCCCGCCATGCTCCCAACCGCGTGGCCTCACTCGCCTTTCTGCGCGAGCAGCTCCAGGCCGGACTACACGAGGAAAGTTGGCCCAACATTCTCTCGACCACCGCCGCGACCGGCGCCCCGGGACTCCCGGATCAACTTCTGAGCGTGTGGCCCCAACTCTCGCCCATGCAGCGCGCGCTCGCCCTCGACGCCCTTCTGTCCCGCCCCGCCTGGACCACCGGCCTCCTCGACGCCTTTTCCGCCGGGAAATTGCGCCCCGCCGAGATTGATGCGACCCGCCGCATGCGGCTCCTCAATCATCCTGACAAAGCTACCAAAGAGAAATCGGCCGCCCTCTTCAACATCGCCGCTTCAAGCGGACGCACCGAGGTTCGCGCTCGCTACCAACCCGCGCTCACCCTTGATGGTGATCCCGAAAAGGGCCGTCTCGTCTATCAGAAAACCTGCGCCGCCTGCCACCAGCACGGCACCGAGGGACTCGCGGTCGGTCCTCGCCTCGAGACTGTCGCCGATCATCCGGCGGAGAAGATCCTCACCAATATCATCGATCCCAATCTCGACATCCAGCCCGGCTACCACGCCTACAGCGCCATCCTGAAAGGGGGAGGACAGCTCTTCGGGCTCCTCGCCGGAGAGTCCGCCGCCAGCCTCACCTTCAAAACACTCGATGCCAAAACGCACGCGGTGCGACGGGATGAAATCGCGAGCCTCCAGAGCACGGGAATCTCGCTCATGCCCGAGGGCCTCGAAGCCGCCATCACGATAGAAGAGATGGCTGATCTCATCGCGTTTCTGCGGGCTAAATAGGCAGATACCGCCATGGAGAGCGGCGAGATCCGGTCCGAATTAAATATAGATACTCGAACAATATTTTTTGAAACTGCCGGTTGACGTTTTGGTAAATTAGCGCTAACGGTCATTTCGCCGAAGATCTCGGCATCTCCCCCATGTTCACCACCAGCCATTGCTTCCAACCTGCAACAAATGCTCCGCGTTGTTGTCCGGTATCACTGATGGGATCGAGCCTGCAAAGCGCGCCCTCCTACAGCCATACGGAGAACGGCGCAGCCGATAAAGAAAGGGCTCCGGGGACTACGTAACGACATCCTTTACAAGGACTTATGTGGAACCCGCTCTCCGAAAGGAGGCGGGTTTTTTGTTTTCCGAAATCACATCCTCAGCCCATTCCGACCTCATACCAACCCGCCAATGATTCTTCATCCATGACAGAAAAGAGAAAGCGCTAGCCGCTTCCCTCCATCAGGCACGTCTCTCCGGAGTCGCGCTCCCTTGAAACCGGATTCGCCATCCCGGACGAGTCCCCGGACAAGTCTACAGACTCTTCCGACGGATCAACGCGCCCCTCTACCTAGTAAATATCATTCCATTTCTTTATATACCATATCGCAGGCCGGGAAGTCCCGTGCCGGGGTTCATATTCCCGGGGGCCCGGAGCATTACCGGGGCCTGCCACCATTTTCCCGAACATTCAGATATTGATCGTGTTGTAACAGTAGCATTTCACCCTGTGAAGGTGACGGTGCGGGTGTGAGTCCCGTCGATCAGTTCCTCTTTTATGACTCCGTGGCCGAGTAGTTGGTGCCTGCTGAAAAAGCCTGAAACGAAAAACGGCGAGTCATTCTGCTGACTGGTCAGGCGCGACGATGAAGCGGGGCGGGCGCCGGGGCAGACGGCTGCAGCCCGTCCTACGCAGGTGCGGATCCAGTGGGAGTCTTTTTCCTTTTCAAAAACCGAACGAACCCCGCCGGAAAGGGTCGAAACCGGGACTCCCGGAATCTTTCAGAATCGTTTCTTTTAACAGCACGGATAAAGCGCCACACTTCGCACGCGATGAGCATCCTGAATCAGAACATCGTCCTCGTCCTCAACCGGAACTGGCAGGCCATCAATATCAAGACTCCGGCCGACATCTTCTGCCAGATGGCCACCGACGTCGCCACCGCGCTCGACATCAAGGGGAGCGACTGGATGGTCCCGACGAAGTGGGAAGACTGGATGAAGTTGCCCATTCGCGAGGGAGACCTCAGCATCGGGACCGCCCACGGACCGATCCGTGTCCCCACGGTGGTGGTGCTCGCGCGCTTTTCCCGGGTGCCCATGAAGCGGCCGAAGTTCAATGCCCGCAACCTCTGGGCCCGCGACGGCGGACGCTGCCAGTACACCGGTCGCGAACTTCGCCCCGGCGAGGGCAACATCGACCACGTCATCCCCCGCTCGCGCGGCGGCACGACGAGCTGGGAGAACTGCGTCCTCTCGGCTCGCGAAGTGAACAACCGCAAGGCCAACCGCACGCCCGAAGAGGCCGGTCTCGTCCTCAAGAAGCTGCCCTCGGCTCCGCCCGAGCTGCCCGTAACGATGTTGCTGAAGAACTTACACGAGATTCCCGATTGGGAGCCGTTCCTGAAGTGAGATGGCCAGCGACTCCCGCGCCTGCCAGCCAACCGTATGACGTGGGAATCGCTTCACGCCACTTGCCTCTTTCGCCGGGAAAGGCTAACAATCGCAGCATGTTCAGACTCTCCCCCGTCGCGCTTCTCACGCTCCTGACCAGCCTCTGCGCCACCACCGCGCTGCAGGCCGAGATTCAAGCTGGGCTGCATCTGCATCGCAGCTGGGAAGTCTGCGCCTGCAAGAGCCACCTCGGCAAAGGATTCCCCTTCGATCCCGACGCCGCTCACGCGGGCAACGGCCGCCAGTATGCCCCCGATCGCGAGATCGATGTGAAACACCTCCTCCTCGATCTCACCCCCGATTTTAAAAAGCGCGATCTCGCCGGAGTCGCCACGCTCACCTTTTCTCCCATCGCCAAACCTCTGCGCACCTTGCGGCTCGACGCCGTCGATCTCAGCATCAGCAAAGTCGAGTCATCCGCCCCGATCGAGGCCTGGGACGCGGGTAAAAAGGCGCTCACGATCACCTTCGCAGAAGCCGTTCCCGTCGATGCCGAGACCACCGTCACGGTGACTTACTCCGCCCATCCGGAGGATGGCTGGTACTACCGCACCGCCGCGATGGGCTACCCGCAGGGCGACGATCATTTCTGGACTCAGGGCGAGCCGCAAAAGCATCGCCACTGGTTCCCCGGCTACGACTACCCGAACGAGCGCTTCACCAGCGAAGTGATCTGCCGCGTCCCAAAGGGAATGACCGTGCTCTCGAACGGACGCCTCATCAAAGAGTGGCAAGAGGGCGACCTGACCCTCTTTCATTGGAGCCAGGAGCAGGAGCATGTGAACTACCTCATCTCTGTCGTCGGCGGGTATTTCAACAAACTGGAGTCAAAGCACGGCGAGCTGCCCCTCGCTTTTCTCACCCCGCCGTCCGAGTTCGCCGTGGCGGAAAATTCCTTCCGTGACACCGCCGCGATCCTCGCTTTTTTCGAGAAAGAAACCGGAGTGAAATATCCCTGGGCGAAGTACTACAGCGTCTGCGTGACCGACTTCATCGCCGGCGGCATGGAGAACACCAGCGTCACGACGCTGACGACGAATACCCTCTTTTCCGCAGATTCCGAGAACCTGCGCAGCTCGCATCAGCTCGACGCGCACGAGGTCGCCCACCAGTGGTTCGGCGATCTCCTCACCTGCAAAGACTGGTCCCACCTCTGGCTCAACGAGGGCTTCGCGACCTACTACACCCACCTCTACGACGGCGAAAAATCGGGCCGCGACGAGATGCTCTATCAGCTCTACACCGACGGGCGCCAGGTCGTCGACAACCCTGACGAAAAGCCCATCGTCTGGCGCGGCTACACCGATCCCTTCGAGCAGTTCGACTACCGTGCCTATCCCAAAGGCGGCTGGGTCCTCCACATGCTCCGCAGCCAGGTCGGACCCGATCTCTTCCGCAAAACGATCAAGGCCTACCTCGAACGCCATCGCAACACCAGCGTCGTGACGCAGGATCTCCTCGCCGTCTTCGAAGAGACGACCGGCCGGTCGTGGGACGAGTTTTTTGACCAGTGGGTCTTCCACGGCGGCGAGCCGCTCCTCAAGGCCGCATACGCCTGGGATCAGGAGCGGGGCCAGGCGAAGCTCACGATCCAGCAGACGCAAAAAACGAGTGAGAAGGTCCTGCTCTTCGACTTCCCCCTGCCCGTGCGCTTCATCGATGAAAAAGGTGCCGTCTCTGAGTTCACCGTTCGCATCCACGAGGCGAGCGAGGACTTCTATTTTTCCCTCCCCGCGAAACCCTCGATCGTGCGCCTCGATCCCGATCTCACCGTGCTCACCTCGATCGATCTCGAGCTGCCCAACGCGATGCTCTACACCCAACTCGAACGGGCCGATGATATGATGGGTCGTCTCCTCGCCGCGAAAGCCCTCGGCGGCAAAAAGGACGCGGAGAGCCTCAAGCAACTTCAGGCAGCCCTCACCGCCGATCCCTTTTACGGTGTCCGCATCGAAGCCGCTCGTGCCCTCGCGAAGACCCGCACTCCGGAGGCCCTCGCCGTGATCCTCGCCGCAACGACGCCTGATGACGCTCGCGTGCGGCAGGAAATCGTCGCCGCGATCGGAAAATTTTACAGCCCCGATGCCTTTACCGCTCTCAGCAGCATCGTCGTCTCGGAGAAAAATCCCGACATCGTCGTGACCGCCCTCGGTGCCCTCTCCGCCTATTTGCAGCAGGAAACAGCGCCCGTCCTCCTCACCGCCCTCGACCGGGAGAGCTACCGGCATCGCATCGCCGCCGCCGCCATCACCGGGCTGCGCACCCGGGGGGATGAAAGTGTCGTCGCTCCCCTGCTCGCCCATCTCCAGAAAAACGAGGCCCTTTTCACCACCGGTGACTTCGGTCGCGCCCTCGACAGCCTCGCCTACCTCGCCCGCACCCAGGCGGACGAAACCCGCGCCGGGACCCGGGCATTTATCTCCAGCTACCTCGATCAGCCCAAAGAAAATCTGCGCCGCGCCGCCATCAGCGCCCTCGGCACCCTCGAGGACCGTCGCTCCCTCGGGGCCCTGCGAACCTTTGCCGGGGCCGACGACCCCGAACGGCCCGAGGCCAAGGCCGCCACCGAAGCGATCCGCAAGATCACCGCCGGACTTCCCCAGGCCGACGAAGTAAAAGATCTCCGCCGCGAACTCCTCGACCTGCAAAAAGAACTGAAGACCGTCCGCGACGGCCTCGAAACCGTGAAAAAGCAGACCGCTCCCGTGCCGCCGACGGAGAAACCGAAGGAGTGAGAACGGCTGGCCCCGGGAGAGGCGCAGGGTTGCTATCTCGACCCGCTTTCAGTTTGCGGAAAGAGGAGACTCAGCTATGTAGGGAGCTGTCAGTCAGTGCAACGCCATGCTCACCATCCGGAACCTTAAGAAATCCTACGGGGGAAGCTCTCTTTTCGAAGAAGCCGACCTGCAGATCAACTACGACACCCGCGCCGCCCTCGTGGGACCGAACGGCGCTGGCAAATCGACCATTTTCCGCATCATCCTCGGCCAGGAGGAAGCCGACCAGGGCACGGTCGACCTCGACGAATGGTCCCTCGTCGGATACCTCCCGCAGGAGAGCGAGGATGTCGGCGACTTCAGTGTTCTCGATATCGCCACCGGCCGCGCCGGAACGATCGAGGAGTTGGAGAAAGAACTGAAGGCCATGGAAGAGACGGGCACGGTCGACTCGCGCGCCTACTACGAAGCCCAAACCAAATTCGACGCCCTCAACGACCCCACCGTCGAGGCGAAGGCAAAAAAGATGCTGCGCGGTCTCGGCTATCCGGCGGAGAACTTCGACCGGCCCGCGAAGGAAATGAGCGGTGGCTGGATCATGCGTGCCCACCTCGCCCGGCTCCTCGTGATCGAGCCGAGCCTGCTCATGCTCGATGAGCCGACGAACCACCTCGACCTGATGTCGCTGCTCTGGTTCCAGGATTACTTGAAGACCTACAGCGGAGCCATCCTCATGATCTCGCACGACCGCGAGTTCATGAATGCCATCGTCAACGAAGTCCACGACATTTCCGAGCGCCGTCTCCTTCATTACACCGGCAACTACTCCGATTTCGAAAAGCAGCGCTACGAAGCCTACGAGCGGCAGAACAACGCCTACAAAAATCAGCAAAAGCAGATCGGCGAGCTCCAGGCCTTTGCGAACAAGTTCCGGTCCGTCTCTTCGAAAGCCTCGCAGGCCCAATCGAAGCTCAAGGAGATCGAACGCATCGAAAAAGTCGAGAAGCCGCAGGCCCCGAAGAAACCCTTCCGCTTCCAGATCCCCGATCCTCCGCGGGGCGGACAAAAGGCCGTCACCCTCGAGGCCATTCATTTCGCCTACGGAACCCACAAAGTCTATGAAGGCATCGACCTCACGATCGAGCGCGGCGAACGCACCGTGCTCGTCGGACCAAACGGATCAGGTAAATCGACGCTCCTCAAACTCCTCGGGGGCGAACTGACGCCCCAGCAGGGCAAGGTCCTCCAGGGACACAACGCGAAGATCGGCTACTTTTCGCAGCATCGCTCCGCGACCCTGAACCCGAACAACTCCGTCCTCACCGAAGTCCTCGAAGCCGCCCCCACCCTGCGGGAAGACGAAGCCCGCGGCATCCTCGGATCCTTCATGTTCCGCAAAGAGGAGGTCTACAAAATGACCCGCGTTCTCAGCGGAGGAGAAAAGAGCCGCCTCAACCTCATCAAGTTCCTCGTCGATCCGCCTAACATTCTCCTAATGGATGAGCCCACGACCCACCTTGACATCCTCACGGTAGAATCGCTCATCCTCGCGCTGGAGAACTACGCCGGGACGCTCGTCTTCATCTCGCACGACGTTCACTTCATCAAAAAGCTGGCCAAAGACGTCATTCACGTGGCGAATGGCGCGGCAAAACGTTTCAACGGAGACTGGGATTATTTCATCGAAAAATCCGGCGCCGGGAATGAGCGCGCCGCGCTGACGGCGGAGTGAATGGGGACATGGGTCATGAGGCCAAGGAGGAGCGACATTCCTGTCGCTCACGTCGGTCAGAACTTGTGAGCCCCGCCTCACTCACCCGGGCTCATCTCCGAAAGCGGCACCAAATGAGAACACCGGATGCGAATAGTAAGCCAAAGCAAAAGGTGGCATAAAGAACGAAAAACTTCCGTTCCGCATCCGGGTGTACCGTTATCAATTGGCAAAACAGGACCCCGAGAAATGACACCAACAGGAGAAATTTCATCGGGAAAATCCTATTGGTCCACCTCGGACTTCGTCAAGCGCGCATTCGACAAACCGCCCGAAGCGCTCCTGTAGCCGTGTCGGGCCGCGGCGCGGGTTGGTTGCGCAAGGCAGCTTGAACGCCCAAAAGGTCGCTCGGGCCGAGCTCCCCTACCTTCAAAATCGATAGCCCCGTCAGGGTCGCGCCCCAAAAACCGCGTCTGCGTCCTTGTTGTCAAGCCCACCCTGCTTCTACTCTCCTCCCCATGAGACTTCTCCTATTCCTCTCCCTCGCTCTCCTCCCTCTCTCCCTAACACTCGCCGCCGAGCCACCGCTGGCCACTACCCAGTTCCCCGAACTCGCGGCGATGCCGGATCGCACGGCGGACTTTCGCAAACAGATCGCGGAGAACGGCGGCACTCTCCTCCTCGAGTCGGGCGTGCACCGCATCACCGGGACGCTCGAGTTCGCCCTCGCGGGAAAAGGCACGGCGGTGATCCGTCCCCTTGGTGGCCCGGTCACGCTCATCATGGACGGGGCCGGGCCGGCCATTCGCATCGTCGGTTCACACGAGGGCACCGCTTCACCGGCCTCTTTCCAGCCGGCGACCTGGAACGAGCGCATGCCTATCGTCGAGGGTATCGAGATTGTCGGGAATCACCCCGAAGCCGACGGAGTGGAACTGATCCGCACCTTTGAGGCGATCATCTCGAAAGTCGCGGTGCGCTGGTGCCGCCACGGCATCCACCTCGTCGAACGCAATCGCAATGTGACCATCTCGGACGTGAACCTCTACGAAAACAGCGGCATCGGTCTCTATCTCGACGACGTGAACCTCCACCAGATCAACGTGGGCAACTCGCATATCAGCTACAACCGCGGCGGCGGGGTCGTCGTGCGCGACGGCAATGTCCGCAATCTCCAGATCACCGGCTGCGACATCGAGTCGAACATGCCCGGCGACGATACCCCCACGACGACGGCGAACATTCTCCTCGATCTCTCAGGCTCGGCCGGGGACAAGACCCGCTCCATCGCCGAAGTCGCGATCACCGGGTGCACGATCCAACACAGTTCGAACTACTCGGGCAAGGACTACGACGCCCTCGCACCCGGCGGGGCCAACATCCGCTTTCTCGGGAAAGAGATCGCCCCGATCGACTCGGTCACGATCTCGGGAAATGTCCTCAGTGACACCGAGCTCAACATCGACCTGCACACCTGCTTCGACATCACCCTGACGGGGAACACCTTCTTCGCCCCCAATCCCGACAACCTCCACATCACCAACTGCCAGCGCGTCATTGTGAACGGCAACACCTTCAACCCCCGTGAATTCGAGCGTCCGGGGCGGATCGTTTTTGACGCCTGTCAGGATTGCATTCTCTCGAACAACACCTTCCGCGCCCTCATGGCCGGGGACGGTGCCGTCGTCGTGAAAAACTCCACCCGCATGAGCCTGACCGACAATATTCTCACCGAGTCCGCCGGCGGAGTCCGCATCGAGGGATCGAGCCACGTCATCGTGAAGGACTGGATCGTTTCCCTCACCGGCGCGCCCGCGGGAAAAGCCTGGATCTCCAGCGATACCGCCTCGAGCGGAATCGTCGAGACGGGGAATGTGGTGGCGGAGTGATGAGCGGAGGCGCTTCGAAACGCTGAAGTGACGGCTTTAGAGGCTGTCGGAAAACTCGCGCGCATCTTTCAGCGCCCGGCAGTTTCGTCCTGTAGCTGGCCTCTGTGAGGCCGGAACGTCGTATCGTGGACGCACAACCGGCCTCACAGAGGCCAGCTACAGGAGATCCGGCTGAAATTCAGGGGTAACGAGTGAGTTTTACGACAGCCTCTTTAGCCGTTCGCTAGTCTTCCCCTCCCGATTCTTCGCCCTCAAGGGCTGATGCCCTCACTCCAACCTGGAATAACTCCGTCCCTCAGTTCAACCCCTGCGGCGGGCCTTCGCTCACCGGACCGGCGTTCCCGTCTCGCGGGAGAAAGGCGAGGCTCAGCCGCCAATCGGCCTTCGTCGTTGTATCGATGATGAGCTGGCAGAGCGAGTGCAGGATCTGCTCGTTCAGCACCATCTCGATCCCCTGCCCTTTTTCCGGATGCATGCAGAGCATCGCGGCCCCGTCGGGCGCCGGTTTGATCCCGACGCTGAAGAGGAGAGCGGGCGTCTCACCGAGGGGGAGGTAGGTGCTCTCCTGATACTGCGTTTTGAAATCGGCCTGGGAGACGAACTCCTGATGTTTGATCTCCTTTTTCGCCGCCTCCACGAGCGGATCGACGAGGACGGGCGCGGGCATCTCGGGCAGTGGCACGGCGGGATCCTGCTTTGCGAGGAGCTGATTGAGCGAATGCCAGAGGATCGTGACATAACGCCGCGTCATCCAGAAGCGGAACTCTTGTCGCGCCTTCGTATTGAGGCGGAAGAGAAGCCTATCCTCCGTCGAGACGTAGGAAAGCTGCATCTGGTGCATTTGACTCATGCCGCCAAATTCGTCCTTCCTGTGACGACGTCAAGCCTGCTCATACAGCTTGAAGAGCCCCGAATGATCGAGGTCCCCGTGCCCGAGACCGTGGACAAAATGCTCCCAGAGCGCCCGCGAGTTTTCCAGGGTCGAGGACTGCAAGCCAACCCGCTCGGCCAGCTCGCTCATCAGCCGCACGTCCTTGAGCTGCAGCTCGCTGCGCCCGCCCGGGGCGAAGTCGCGCCGCACCATGCGGTCGCCGTGGAGTTCGAGGATGCGGCTCTCGGCAAATCCACCCCGCAACGCCTCACGCACGAGCCCCGCATCGACGCCCGCGAGCTCGGCCATGCGCAGGGCCTGCGCGACCGCGTCGATGGTCTGGGCGACGATGAGCTGATTGGCCAGCTTCGTCACCTGCCCGGCACCCTGCCCTCCCATGTGCGTGATCTTGCCGCCGACAACCTGCAGGACCGGGAGCACTTTTTGAAAGACCACCTCCTCCCCGCCGGCCATGATCGTGAGGTTTCCCGCTTTTGCCCCGACCTCGCCGCCCGAGACCGGGGCATCGATCCAGCTAGCCCCGTGCGTCGCGACGAGGGCGGCAAACGCGAGCGTCTCGTCGTAGCCGGTCGTGCCGAAGTCGATCACCGTCGCCCCCGCCGCGAGTCCCGGGACGAGGCGATCGACGATGTCCGCGACGACCGTCGTGTGCGTGAGATTCAGGCAAATGATCCCGTCGCCGGCAGCCTCCGCCACCGCTGCAGGGTCCGCCGCGACCGCTATGCCCCGCTCTGCGGCGCGCCGGGTCGGAGGCTCGCTGCGATTCCACACCGTCAGGTCCGCGCCCGCCTCGTGCAGATGCCCCGCCATGGGCCAGCCCATGTTGCCGAGTCCGATGAATCCGATCTTGTAAGCCTCGAGAGTTTCGCTCATGTTCGCACGCTAACCCTTTTCAAATCAGGAACAAGAACACGAATGAAAGTTGTCATCACCGGCGGAGGCGGATTTCTCGGCAGCCAGCTCGCCCTCAAACTGATCGAGCGCCGCTCCCTCATCGGTCCCTCGGGCGAACCCGAGCCCATCGAGGCGATCACGCTCTTTGACGCCCATTTTTCCCCGCAGATCGAAGCAATGGGAACCAAAGAGGGTGCCGCCATCGACCTGACCCTCTTGAGCGGTGACATGGGCGACCGTGATGCTGTCTTCAGCGCGATCGATCAGGATGATATCGCCGTTTTTCACCTCGCCTCCATGGTCAGCGGCGAGTGCGAGCAGCGCTTCGACGACGCCATGCAGGCCAATCTCGACGGCGGACGTTACCTCCTCGAGGCGCTGCGCCAGCGCGCGGGTCGGCCCCGCCTCGTCTTCGCGAGCAGCGTCGCGGCCTTCGGCGGAGATGTCATGCCCGACTGCGTGAGCGACTCGACGAAACGCACCCCGCAGACGACCTACGGCATGACGAAGGTCATCGGCGAACTCATGATCAATGACTACTCGCGCAAAGGCTTCCTCGACGGCCGCTCGGCGCGTCTCCCCACGATCATCATCCGGCCCGGCAAACCGAACGCGGCCGCCTCGAGCTGGGCCAGCGGCATGTTCCGCGAGCCGCTCAACGGCGAGACCTGCTACCTGCCCGTGCACCGCGACCAGCTCCACCCCGTCCTCGGCTACCGCGATGTCATCGACTCTTTCATCGCCCTGCACGAGGCCGATCCGGCTCTGATCGCAGACGACCGTGCCTTCGGATTACCCAGCCACCGCATCAGTGTCGCCGAGGCGCTCACCGTGATGGAGCAGGTCGCGGCCGAGTTCGGGATATTGCCGGGGCTGGTCATTGACGAACCCAATCCCGTCGTTCAGGCCATCGTCGATAGCTGGCCCACCGCGACCGACGGCACCCGCGCGATCAAGCTCGGCGTGCCCGTGCCCAAGCCGCTCAAGGACGTCGTGCGCGATTTTGTGAGGGATTTTGTGGTGACGTGAGGGATCAGTAAAAGTCACCGAAGACCGGCGGAGTTTTCCGCATGATCGTGCGGAGACTATGCCCTTCGCAGCGGAGTTCGGCATCGAGACGGTCATTGTCCGCCTCCGTCGATTGGAGAAGACGCTCGACCCGGGGGCGGTAGCGTGAAAGAAACCACCAAATTTTCCGCATTACCGCAGACCATCCTTCGTCGAGAAGGGAGAGCGGGATTCACCCGCGCCCCGAACACCACTCAACTTGCTCATGAAAAACTTGCTCAACAATTCCGCCCGCCGCAGCCTCCTCATCCTTGTGTCCCTCTCCGCCTTTGCCTTCGCGTTCGCCCCTCTCGACTCCGATGCCTTTGACGACGGATTGGTGAAAAGGGTGAAAGTCAAAGACAACAAGGTGAAGGTCAAGACCATCGACGGCAAAGCGAAGATCAAAAACAAAGCCAACGGCACCCAGAAGATCAAAGTGAAGGGACCGAACGGCGACATCGCCGCCGACATCGCCCGCTTTCGATTGAGTAACGCCGATTGCGAAGAACTTGGTGGGCCCGAAGCGTTCTTCAAGTGAGAGGGGAAAGGGGCACAAGGGGAACTCGATACTCCGAACGGGAGGTGGACCGGATTCCCGTCGTGATTCCGATTTTCGACCGCCACAGCCGTAGCGGAACTCGTGAGAGTTTCGTCCCCCGTCGCCGGGCCACCTTCGCTGCGCTCTCGCTCGATCGCGCAGAGCGTTGCGGAGAACGTGAGAGTTTCGTCCCCGCTCGGCCCGTCGACCCGCAAGTTTCCAGGCGCTTCCAACGTAGAACGGGTCTCCCGGCCCGTTCCCCGTTTCACGACCGACGCCCAAACGGGCCTGGAGACCCGTTCTACCTCTCCCCGGCCCCGCAATTTTCCCGCAGGGGCAGCCACGCGCCGCGAACGCGTAATTGTCCGGCTTTTCCAGAAAGCCTAGACTGTCGGGCTAAGTAGAATCCGGCGTAGGTCTCTCCTCTCGCCTGAACCCTCCCCTGTCCTTTGCCCATGCGAACTGCCATTCGTCTTTTCCCGCTTCTCGCACTCCCCTTCGCCGCGACGCTATCCGTGACCGCAGCGGAGCGCAAAGGCGACGCCATGCCCGAGAAGGTGAGCTACTACGAGCACATCCGTCCGATGTTCCAGGCGAAGTGCCAGGGCTGCCACCAGCCGGCCAAGTCGAAGTCTGACTACACCATGACCGAGGTCGCCGGTCTCATCGCCGGCGGCGAAAACGGCGCGGCGATCGTCCCCGGCAAGCCGACCGAAAGCTATCTGCTCGAACTCGTCGTCACCAAAGCAGGCGAAAAACGCCCCGAGATGCCGCCGAAGGACGAGCCACTCACGGACTACGAAGTCTCTCTCGTGAAAAAATGGGTCG
This sequence comes from Verrucomicrobiales bacterium, assembly GCA_041688355.1. Classification (GTDB taxonomy): domain Bacteria; phylum Verrucomicrobiota; class Verrucomicrobiia; order Verrucomicrobiales; family DEV007; genus Arctic95D-9. The sequence goes on from JBDNIL010000161.1 coordinate 62,728, forward strand.
AGCAGGGCGCCACTGACGACACCCCGGAAAACGCGAAGCAGCGCTACACGCAGGCAAACCCGCCCCGATACTCCGTTCTCTCGAATCTCACCTCGCTCGATTACTCGCCCGACGGCACGCTCATCGCGATGGCCGGTTTCCACGAAGTGCTCATCCACAAGGCCGACGGGTCCGGACTGGTGCAGCGCCTCGTGGGTCTCTCCGAGCGTATCGAATCGGCCCGCTTTTCCCCCGATGGCAAGCGCCTCGCCATCGCCGGCGGTCTCCCCGGTCGCATGGGCGAGATCCAAGTCTGGGATCTGGTGAAAAAGGAACTCATCCTTTCCAAGATCGTCGGTTTCGATACCGCCTATGGCGCGAGGTGGTCGCCCGACGGCACCCGCATCGCCTTCGGCCTGCCCGACAACACGGTGCGCGCGATCAAGGCGGAAAACGGCGAGCAAGTCCTCTTCATGGGCAGCCACAACGACTGGGTCCTCGACACCGATTGGTCCGTCACCGGCGATCATCTCGTCTCCCTCGGCCGCGACATGTCGGCCAAGCTGACCGAGACCAAGACCGAGCGATTCATCGACAACATCACCTCGATCACCCCCGGTGCCCTCGCCGGTGGACTCAGTGCGATCGAGCGCCACCCGAAGCAGGATCATTTCCTCGTCGGCGGTTCCGACGGCGTGCCGCAGATCTACCGCATGAAGCGTGAGACCGTCCGCAAGATCGGGGACAACGCGAACCTCATCCGCAAGTATCCCGCGATGAAAGGCCGTATCTGGGATGTCGCTTTCGCGCCCGACGGGAAAACCTTTGCCGCCGTCTCCAGTCTCAACGGCGAGGGACAAGTCCACCTTTTCCGCTCCGAGTATGATGCCACGATCACGCCCGAGCTGAAGGCCCTTTTTGAAACCGTGCGCCGCAGTCCCGAGGAGGAAAAGACCGACGCGAAAATCGAGGAATTCCAGACCCGCGGGGCCGAGCTCATCAAGGGCATCGATCTGAAAACGGCGATGTATTCCGTGGCCTTTTCACCCGACGGAAAGACGATCGCCACCGGCGGAGCCGACGGTCTCGTGCGCCTGCTCGACGCGACGACCCTCGCCGAGAAAAAGACCTTTGCCCCCGTCGCCCTCGACGCGTCCCTCACCGAGGTGAAACCCGATCCGGCACTCATTGACCGGAAGAAGGCCAAACACCAGGAGGGCACCGCCCTGCTTCCCGAGGGCCGCACCGTGACCGCCCTCGCCATCTCCCCCGCCGACGTCACCCTCGACTCGCCCGAGCTCTACCGCCAGATGCTCGTCACCGGCACGCTCGACGACGGCACCAGCGCCGACCTCACCGGCCTTGTGAAATGGAGTTTCAGCGCTCCCGTCGCGACGATCACCGAGCGCGGGATCCTGCGTCCGGCGGCAGCGGGCGAGGCCGTTCTCACCGCCGCGATGGGCGACAAGACGACGACCGTCCCGGTGAAGTTCGCCCCCAGCGGCGCCGAGGTGAAACTCGACTTCGTGCAGGATGTGAATCCCGTCATCACCCGCCTCGGCTGCAACATGGGCACCTGCCACGGGGCGAAGGACGGCAAAGGCGGCTTCAAGCTCAGCCTGCGCGGCTACGATCCGATTTATGACGTGCGCGGCTTCAGCGACGACCACACCGCGCGCCGTATCAACTCGGCCTCGCCCGACGATTCGCTGATGCTCCTGAAAGCGACCGGAGCGGTCCCCCACGAGGCCGGCATGGTGACCGATCACGACTCGCGCTACTACCACATCATCCGCCAGTGGATCGCCGGCGGCGCCAAGCTCGATCTCACAAAATCCCGCGTCGCCTCCATCGAACTTTTCCCGAAAAATCCCGTCGTGCAGAATGTCGGCGGTCGCCAGCAGTTCCGCGTCATGGCGCGCTACACCGACGGGAAAACGCGCGACGTCACCCTCGAGTCTTTCATCGATTCCGGCAACGCCGACGTCGCCGGCCACGATGATTTCGGGCTCATTAGCACCGCCCGCCGCGGCGAGGCTCCCATCCTCGCCCGCTACGAAGGCGCCTACGCCGCGACTACCCTCACCGTCATGGGCGATCGGGAGGGCTTCACCTGGAAAGAACCCGAGACCTGGGGCGAGATCGACAAGCTCGTCTCCGCCAAATGGAATCGCATGAAGATCGCCCCGAGTGAACTCTGCACCGACGAAGAGTTTGTCCGCCGCGTCCACCTCGACCTCGCCGGCCTGCCGCCGACTGCCGGGAAAGTGAAAGCCTTCGTCGCTGACAAACGCCCCGCCCGGGAGAAGCGCGATGCCCTCGTCGACGAGCTGCTGAAGTCCTCCGAATACACCGACCACTGGACGAACAAGTGGAGCGACATGCTGCAGGTAAACTCCAAGTTCCTCGGTAGCGACGGGGCGCGCCTCTTCCGCGACTGGATCCGCAATGAGATTGCCTCGAACACGCCTTACGACAAGTTCGCCTACAAGATCCTCACCGCGACCGGTTCGAACAAAGAGAACCCAGCCGCCTCCTACTACAAGATCCTGCGCGAGCCCGCCGAGATCATGGAAAACACGACGCACCTCTTCCTCGCGACGCGTTTCAACTGCAACAAATGCCACGATCACCCCTTCGAGAAGTGGACGCAGGATCAATACTACGAGACGGCCGCCTTCTTTTCCCAGACGACTCTCGCGCGTGATGGCAAAAACGCCCCGACCCAGAACATCGGCGGTTCCGCCGTCGAGGGCGCCAAACCCCTCTACGAACTCGTCGCCGACAAGGCCGAAGGCGAGTTGAAACACGATCGCACCGGCGCCCTCCAGCCGCCCGCCTTCCCCTACGAGACACCGCTCGCGAAAGTGGCCTTTACCACAGCGGAAAAGCCGACCCGCCGCGAGCAGATCGGGGCCTGGATCACCAGTCCCGAGAATCCCTACTTCGCCGCGAGCTACGCGAACCGCGTCTGGGGTTATCTGCTCGGCACCGGCATCATCGAGCCGCTCGACGACATCCGCGCGGGCAATCCCCCGAGCAATCCGCAGCTCCTCGATCACCTCGCCGCCAGCTTTGTGAAATCGGGCTTCGACATCCGCGCCCTCACCGCCGAGATCTGCAAGTCGCGCACCTATCAGCTCTCGATCCAGCCCAATGAATGGAACGAGACCGACGACATCAATTTCTCCCACGCCGAGGCGCGTCGTCTCCCCGCCGAAGTGCTCTACGACGCCGTCTACTTCGTGACCGGTGCCATCCCCGACATCCCGGGCGCCGGCAAAGGGGTGCGGGCGAGCCAGCTCCCGGATGCCAAACTCGATCTCAAGAGCGGCTTCCTCGCCAACCTCGGACGCCCCGCCCGCGAGAGCGCCTGCGAGTGCGAGCGATCCGACGAGCTCCAGATGAGCGCGGTCATGGCGTTTTTGTCAGGGCCCGCCATCGCCGACGCCCTCAGCGCCCCCGAGAGCGAGTTGACCAGCCTCGTCGCGGCCCAGCCCGACGACCGCAAGCTCGTCGAGGACATCTACTACCGTGTCCTCTCGCGGGCTCCCGCCCCTGCCGAGATCGATGCGGCTCTCTCCGTCATGGCCGACATCGAGTCCGACCACCAGTCGCTCACCGCCAAGCTCGCCAAAGCCGAGGCCGACTGGATCCCTCTCCGCAGCACCCGCGAGATCGAGCGTTACAAACGCATCCGTCAGGCCGAGGTCGATCTGAAAAAATACCAGCCCGAGGCCACCGCGAAAAAGACCAAGGCCGAAGCCGAGCAAAAAGCCCGTATCGCCGCCGCGCAGAAGGCCCTGACCGACTACGATGCGACCGTGCCCGCCAAACTGTCCGGATGGGAAAAGACCCTGACACTCTCCCATTTCTGGCATCCCTGGAATCTACTCTCGCCCGCCAGCGCTGACGCCGATGAGAAGAGCGGGATCAAACTCGCCACCGAACCCGACGGCAGCATCCTCGCGAGCGGCGCGCCGAAAGCCGCCGTCTACACCGTGACCGTGCCGGTGAAATCGGCAAGCCAGCTCTCCGGCCTCATGATCGAGGCACTGCCCGATGAGCGACTCCCCGGTTACGGCCCCGGACTCAATGCAAACGGCAACTTTGTCGTGAGTG
>JBDNIL010000162.1:0-23440 GCA_041688355.1 Verrucomicrobiales bacterium
GCCCGGGGTGATTAGGGACAGGTTATAGAGAAGTGGCGCGTAAATCGCAATAGTGATTCACGGGAATGGCGATTTTTTTCACATTAGAGTGTCTTCAGCACCCGGGACCGGGTAAAAATGAGGCAGCAGCGAATCGCCGTCGAGGGCAACCCGGTCATGCGCTGGACGACTTCGCGGTAGGTCTCCAGCTGCGGGCGATACTTGGCGGCCGTCTCGGCAATCTCTTCGGCGGTGGTGACGCGGTCGGTCTTGAAGTCGATGATTGTAGCCAGGGTCGGGCTCCCGGCGGCATCGTGCTCGATCTGGACCCGGTCGAAGGTGCCCGAGAGCCATTCGCCCTTGAGAAGAATCTCGAAACTTTTCTCCCGCCAGACGAGGGAGTTTTCCGAAGATCGGGAGAGAGCGGAGCGGATCTCTGCATTTTCGAGGCTGCCGGTGACCTGCTCGAGGGCGTCGCGGAGGACGGCGGGGCTGCCCGCGCTGCCACCTTCCCATTTCGACCGAAGATCTAGGAGGCTGTCCTCGTCGGCCCATTCGACATCCTCAAAAATCGCATGCACGAGAGTCCCGAACTCGCGGGCTTCTCCCCCGCGCGGGCTGAAGATCTGGGCCGCGCTGACGGTCACGATCTCGGATCCGCTCGGAGTGCGTCGGCGCGGTCTGAGGCGGGCGCGGGCGGGATCGACCCGGACGCTGTCGTCGGCAGGGGCGTCGGGCGAGGGGGCGGCGGGAGCAAAATTTTCATACCAGCGCCGGTTCGAGCGTGGTGTGCTGCTCTGGTAGCGGATCGCGGCGGGGACGCCATGGAAGTCGGTCTCAGCGGGCTCTTCGTCGAGGCTGAGTTCGAGGAGCTTGACGAAGTTTTTCGCCGTCGAGGATTTTCCCAGCGGATCGGCGATGAGGTAGTTCGCGTGGCTCGCCCGGGTCATCGCGACGTAGAATTTACAGAGTGACTCGTAGGCGGCGGCGGCCTCGCACTCGGCGGCGTAGGCGCCGAGGACGGGGTCCGCTTTGACGATCTCTTTCACCGGCAGATCGAAGACCCAGAGGGCCTCGCGGTTTTCGTCCTCCTTTGCCCCGATCCCGCGTCGCGCCGTCGTGAGGGAGTTGCCGCCGAGTTCGGGCAGGATGACGGCGTCGAAGGTGAGGCCCTTCGACTTGTGAACTGTCATGACCTGCACCGCGCTGCCGGCGATGGGTTCGCGGGTCCGGTGGCGGCTGATGTAGGCGAGGAAGTCATCGACATCGCGGCTCCCCTTTTCATCGAAAAGGCGGGCCGCGAGGGCAAACTCTTCGGCACGGCTGCGGGTGAAAGGATCGAGAGGGGAACTGAGTTCGGACTCAAAAAGGGCAATGAATTTTCGTGTCACCGTCTCAAAATCACCTTCAAAAAGATCGTTCAGGACGCGGCGGGAAAAGGTCTCGACCCGGGCGCTGTCTCGCTCGATAACGGCTCCGTAGGGCGTCATCCGGAGATGCTCCCAGGCAAAAGTGTCTCCCGGATGCGCGGCGCACTGGAAGACGCTCATGAGAGCGCGGTTGAGCGGATTGTCCGAGGCGATGAGGATGTCCGACTCGCTCACCACGGGGATGCCGCAGTGGGCTCGGATGTAGTCGATCAGGGCGGTGCCCTGCTTGTTCGACTGCACGAGGATGGCGCACTTGATGCCGCGCACGACGGGGTCGATCTCCTCGAGGATGCCGACGACGAGGGCGTAGGTGTCCTCTTTGGCGGGCTTCTCTCCCGGCGGCGGGACGGCGTTCAAAAGCAGGGTGCAGCCCTCGACTTTTTCCCGGGTCGGGGCGACTTCGTGGTCGTGCCATTGCCACTGGGCGATCGTCGCGGGGGGGAGCTCGAGCGCGGCAAGGGTCGCGGGGCAGCCGAAGACCCGGTTGACCGGATCGATCACATCGAAGCCCGATCGCCACGAAACGTCGAGATTGCGCGGATGGACTCGCGTTTCGAGGGCGTTGTAGTGCTTCGCGATATCGGTGAAGAGCCTCGTGTCACCGCCCCGCCAAGCATAAATGGCCTGTTTGATATCGCCGACCTGGAAGAGGGAGCGGGTCCCTGAGTTATCCTGCACGACTTCGTCGATGAGATTGGAAATGACGCGCCACTGCAGGATGTTCGTGTCCTGAAACTCATCGAGAAGCCAATGGTCGTAGCGGGCGTCGAGCCGGTAGTCGATCTGTAGCCTGTCATCCTCGCCGGGCATCTGCGTGAGGATGGGGGAGCGGCTCCGGTCGCCGTAGTCGTGGCCCGAGAGGAGCAGCTGGAGATCCTGAAAGGTGAGCTGACCCTGGCGACGCACCTGATCGGCGTAGGTCGATTCGTAAAAGCGCAGCAGTTCCCAGATTCCGCGGGTGCGTTCCAACTTGATCGCGAGTTCGGCGCCGACAAAGCGCTGGAGGACTCGCCGGAGCGGATCGCAGCACGGCCGGTCGAGTTCGTGAACGGTGCGGTTCAGCTTCACCGTGAAGGCACCGCCGCAGATCTCGCTCCAGCCGGGGAGGAGGCGCTCGATCATATACTCGACACGGCCTTTGATCGGGGTGCCCGGGCGATGCAGCGGCAGTTGCTCGCGGAATTCCTCCCAGTACTTCCAATCGACCTTTTCGAGATTTTCGAGGGCACGGAAGAGGCGGGCGAATTCGTCCTCGAAATCGACACCGGTGACGAACCAGTCTTTTCCGCCGTCTTCCCAGATCGCGGCCGGATTTCCCCAGAGCTTTTCGCCCGGGGCGCTCAGGTAGAGGTCATGGAGGTCCGCGATGAACTCGTCGAGCTGACGGGTGATCCTGACTTCCGCCCTGCCGAAGGTGGCGAGACGGAAGGCTTCAAGGAAGGCATTTTGCGAGGAATCTTCCTTCCGGGCGGAGGTGAGCTGGCGTTCGAAAACGGTCTGGTAGACCCGTGCCCGGGCAACCGCCGTCTGGTATTCGTCCATCACCTCGAAGTCGCTCGTGAGCCCGAACTCGGCGGGGAAGGAGCGAAGAACGTTGGAAAAAAAGCTGTCGAGAGTCCCGAGAAACAGTCGCGGCATCCGCGAGATGAAAACGCGGAGGAGCGCCTCGAAGTCCTGCGGCGTCAAAGTCGCCAGCGTCGCCGAGAGCGGATCGCGCGGGTCCGAAGCGAGAGCGGCAGCGTCTTGCGGACTCGCCGCCGCTTTGGCCAGCTTCACAAGGATGGAGTCAAAAAATTCCCCCGCCGCTTTGCGTGTGAAGGTGACCGCAATGATGCGCTCGGGCGCAACCGGGAGACCGCTCTTGAGCTGCAGGCCCATCAGCGCGATGTAACGATTCGTGAGCTGCCACGTCTTTCCCGAACCCGCCGAGGCGAGGATCATTTCATTGGGGATAGCGCTGGTGGTCGATGAGTTCAGACGTCAGATGGTAGCAGTCTCTCGATAAACGGCAACTCCTCGACGACCAAGCAGGGAAGGATCTTCCAAGCGAGTGCGACGAGCCATTGACTCGGCTTTATCTCAACCGTAGCTGGCGAAGTGCCACGTAAACGCTCATTTAACTCTAACACAGGCACAACACGACGGCACTGACCAACCCCAATACCCGCTGCGAGTTGTTTGACTTTTCTGATTCGATTCTTTACAATTCCAATCGAAAAGCCGCGCTCGGGTATCGGGTTGGCAGGTCTTTGATGATCGCGAGTAGGACCTTTCGAACGCGGTAGGATTCCGGTCCATTTTCCCGCGATGGTGCCCGCTATGCCGGGGGAGCAACGCCCCATCAACATTCGTCCGTCTTCTCGGGCGCGACGTAGTTCGGGTAGCCTTTGCTGAGTTCCTGCGTGAGTTCTTCGGCGCGGGCCTGATTCCCGAGGGAGCGGTAGGCGTTGATCGCTTTGGTGAGGGCCTTGGGGGTGACCTCGGGGTCCATGAAGATCTGGCTGACGACGAGATATTCCTTGGCGGCTTCGTCTAGCTTGCCATCGGCCGCGGAGATGTCACCGAGGAGGATGCGGGCCTCGGCGTTGGTGCGGCCTTCTTTCTGCGAGCGCAGGCTTTCCCGGGCGCTGTTGCGGGCGGCTTCGAAGTCACGCAGGCAGAGTTGGGCGTGCCCGCGGGCGAGGTAGGCGGCGGCGCGATCGCTGGGGCGCTCGGTCTGGGTTAGGTAATGGTCGTAGGCGGCGATGGTCTCGGGAAATTTCTTCAACTTCGCGCGGCAGTCGGCGAGGAGTTTCCAGACAGAGGCGGTCGTTTGATCGGGCTTTTCGGGATCGGTAATGGAGGTCAGGAAATACTCGGCGTCTTCGTATTTGCCGTCTTCGGCGAGCTTGCGCCCGACATACTCGAGGATCTGCGGGGGGATCGAGGTGCGCTTGACGGGCTCGGCGCCTTCGGCGACGGCGGGGGTGTTCTCGAGGTAGCGACGGGCTTCGCTGGCGAGCTTGGCGATGTCTTCGAGCTGGTAGTGGGCGATGACGATGCGGAGGGTGGCTTTGTCCTCGTTCGAGGGATCCATCTCACGGGCTTTTTCAAGTTCGATGAGGGCTTCGACGAATTCCTCGAGGTCGAAATGGCCGACGCCGATCCAGTAGTGGGCCTCGCCGGCTCCCTCGGTCTCGGGGAATTTCGTGAGGAGGTCGCGGTAGGCCTGGATCATCTCGGGAATCTTGCGCTGGTGGGCGTAGATGAGGGCGATCTGCTGGAGGGCGAACTCGAGCTCGGGCGAGTCGGGATGGCGTTTGACGATGTCGAGGTAGTCGCCGAGGGCGAACTGGTGATCTTCCTGCGCCTGGTAGGCCATGGCCCGCTTCGCGAGGGCGGATGAGGCGAGGGTGCTGTCGTGATGGCGCTGGATGAACCGGGAGAGGGTGAGGATGCCCTCGGATCCCTGACCTGACTCGATCTCGGCCCAGCCCTGTTTGTAGAGACGGGCTTCGTGGTATTTTTTATCAATGTTATCCTCGCGGACTCTGCGGTAGGCGGCGGCGGCGTCTTTGTAGTGCTTGATGGCGAACTCAGACCCTGCTCCGCTGGCGGAGTTCTCGGCCTGGCCGAAATGCCACTCGGCGGCCATGAGATGGGCCATGTCGATGAAGCTACTGTTGGGATCGACTTTCCGCTGGCGCTCGGCGAAGCGCGAGGCGGTCTCGGGGAGAAGGGGATCGCCCTCCTGATGGAGGATCTGGAGCTTGCGGTAGCCGGCCTCGATGCCCTCTTCCCGCTCGGGATATTTGCCCTCGACGAGGGAGTAGAGTCGCAGGGCGGAGGCGAGGTCTCCTTTGATGCGGAAGGAATGCCCGACGATGAGGAGCATCTTGGCACGGGACTCGTCGGGGGCGTCGTAGGCACCGGTGTTGTAAAGTCCGATGACCTTGTCGTGATCGCCGCGGGAGAAGGCGTTGAAGATCGCGCCCACCTGGGCGAGGGATTTCCAGGGGCTGGCGTCGTCGAAGCCGAGGGCCTCGTTGAGAAGCTTTTCGCTGAGGTCCGCCTGACCGGACTCGGCCGCCATGAGCCCGCCGCGCACGATGGCCTCTTCCTTGAACTCCTGAGTCGAGGCGCTCGCGGCGAGTAGCTGGAAGCGCTCGAGGGACTTGGCGGCGTCGCCCAATTCGAAGAAAAGACGGGCGCTCTCGAGGAGGCAGCGTTCGTAAAAGGGATTTCCCTCTGCCGGACCCGAGGCCATGACCGCGTCGAACTCGGCGAGGGCTTCTTTTGCCTGGGCGGTGAGCTGGAGGCAGCGGGCGTAGTAGAAGCGTGCCTGGACGACCGCTTCGGCATTGGTGAGCTCGTCTCGTGCCACCTTAAAATAAGCGAGGGCGTTGCGGTAGTCTTTGGTATTGAATCGCAACACGGCGAGCCGGTAGGCAGCGGAGCCTACGAAGACGCCGCGGCGGTAGGTATTGATGAGGTAGTTGAAGGTGGTGACCGAGTCCTCGAGCTGATTCACTTTCAGATAACACTCGCCGAGCCGAAACCAGGCGGCCTGGAGATTGGGACTGTCGGGCTGCTCGCGGATGAAGATCTGGTATTGCTGGGCGGCGAGGGCGAACTGGTCTTTGCTGTAGAGGAGGTCGGCGTAGGAGAGGATATCCTCAGGGATTGGGGTGGCCTGCTGGGTCGGCGGGGCTGGAACGGGTGGGGCCGGTGCGGGCACCTGAGCCGTCGCGGCGAGAACGGCGAGTTGGCAGACGATTCCCGCGATCAGGCCGATGCGGGCGGGTCGCTGCGTTTTGGCGGGGAGTGGTATTGAGATCAGTGACATTGGCGGGAGTAGCGGCGAGGTGCCGGCACGGGGACTCATTGCTCGGGCCTTGTCGTGGCAAAGGCTACGTTCCAGATTCCGGCTCGTTTGACTTCGTCGAGGACATTGATGATAGCCTGAAAGCTCGCTTCGGATGAGCCGCGCAGGATCACAGCCTGGTCGGGATACGCGTCGGAGACGGCTTTCAGTTTGGTGAGCAGCTCGGCATTGGTCACCTCCAGACCGTTGAGGACGACGGTGCCGTCCTTGCGGACGTTGATGATGATCTCGCCGGCCTGGCGGTCTTTGTTCTCGGCTTCTTCGGCCGAGGGCACGGAGATGTCCATGTCGCGCTCAAAGCGGGCCGATTGCCACGAGACGATGAAGAAGATGAGGAGGAGAAAAACTACGTCAATCATCGGGGCAAGCTCGAGCTCGGCGCCTTGCTGACTGTTGATTTCCCGGAATTTCATGGATGGGGTGGCAGGGACGGGCGGAGCGGTCCGCAGGCATTAATCGGATTCACCCGTCTCGCGGCGGGCCGAGGCCCGGTAGTTGGCCCGCTTGTACTGGGCGGCGAGCAGGGCCATGATGTGGGTCATGGCGGCTTCGAGCTCGGCGATGAGTTTTTGCACTTTGCCGCGGAAGATGGAGTAAAAAATGAGCGAGGGGATGCTGACGACGAGACCGGCTGCGGTCGTCACGAGGGCCTGGGCGACGCCGGGGGCGAGGTCCATGTTCTGCACGCCGCTGCCGATGCTCTCGAAGGCCTTGATCATGCCGACGACGGTGCCGAAGAGGCCGATCATGGGGGCGACGCGGCTGATGTCGTTGAGGTAGCTGATGCGGTTGTCGAGGATGCTGGCCTGCCGGGTGCCCTCGGCCTCGGTCACCTCGCGCACTTCGTCGAAGCTCGCGGTCGGGTTCTTGGTCGCGAAATCGAGGGTCTTGTAGACGATCCGGGCGATGCACTCGTTCTCCCGATTGCACACCGCGATGAGCCCCAGATAGTCCTGCTTTCGGATGAGCGCGTCGGCGGCGTTCATGAATTTGTCGCTCACCACGGCACCCTGGCGGATCGTGAAAAGGTAGAAAATGACGAGGAGCACCGCGATGAAGGAGAGCAGGAGCAGGGGGACCATCAGCCAGGGGCCGCCCTCGAGGAGGTAGTCGAGCATCGTCTGCGCCGTGGGAAGTGTTTTTTCAAGGACTCCCGGTTCGGCCGCCGCCGATGGAACAGCCGGAGCCTGTGCAGCGGCAACCGGAGCTGGTGCAGCAGGCTGGTCCTGCGCTGCGAGAGGTCGCAGGACGCTGGAAACGAGGAGAAACGCGAAGAAGAGGCGGTATTTCATCCAGAAGTAGACTTTTTCGGAAACGGGTTGGAGCGATGAGGCACCTCGGATGCGGGCTCCGTAAAAAATGAGGCGGGCACAGGTCTCGCCGACCCGGGAAGAGACTCGCCAGTTTACCCTCACTCTCCGCCCTTGCAAACTCTCGGTCAGGGTATCGGAAGGAAATTGAACTTTCGGCCGGATAACACGATCAAGCTTTCTTTAATATGGAAATTATTAAAATTTCAGTAAAATCCTTGAAATAAAGGTGAATGTGCCATAATGTTATTGAAATAATGGTTAATATAATCAGTTTGACGGACCCGACTCTTTTTCGTTGTTGCACATCCTTGAAATGAATCAATTTGGAGCAGGACCTTCCCAGCCGGCATCTTCCGAGGCGTTGTTCCCGGGTTTTCCGACCCTGGATCTGGGACGATTGGCCTCGGTCGTCTGGAAGCGGCTCTGGCTGGCGATGCTGGTAGCCGGCGTCTTCATCGGCCTGGCGATCCTCTACGTGCTCACCGCGACGAAAATTTATCAGTCCTCTGCGGTTATTTATATCGATCCGAAAAACGAGGGAGCGGTCTTCGAGGGCATCAAAGGCGTGCGCCAGACGAGCTGGGAAACGCTCGATGCCTTGAAGTCGATGGCCGACGGGATTCGCAACGGCACCGTTATCCTGCGCGTCGTTGATCGACTCAAGCTCCGCGAAGATCCCACTTTTCTATCCGCAAAGGCCGGAGGGTATTCCGATGCCGAGATCGTCGAGGTCGTCAGCAGGAAGGTCGAGGCCGAGTTGCGCCGCGGCACCCGGCTCATCGATGTCTCGGTGAAGGACCGCTCTCCCGAGCGTGCCCGTGACATGACGGCGGCTTTTATCGAAGAGTTCCAGGCGCTCATCCGCGAGCAGAACCAGGCCTTGGCCGATAAATCGCGCGGCACTCTCGAGGAGGAGGCCATGCAGCAGCTCGGGCGAGTCAATGCTGCGGAGGAAAAGTTGCAGGAGTTCCGCCGTGAGCACGCCGATATCGCGCTCAACGAGAAAAACGACATCACCAACACGAAGTTGGAGGATCTCGACAAACTCCTCAGCACCGCGAGCAATGAGGTGCTGCTGAAGCAGGCCGAGTTCGAGGAATACCAGAGCATCCCCAAAGAAGAGATTGAGCGTGTCCTCGAGATCGGCTCGCACGGCGGACAGGATCACATTCAGAAAATCCTCCTCGCCCGCAACCAGAAGCGTGCCGAGTTCGTCCGCATCAAGGCGCAGTTCGAGCCGACCCACCCGACCTACCAGTCCTACGAGGGCGATCTTGCCGGTCTTGAAGAGCAGGTCATGCTCGTCGCCCGGGGGATAGGGGAATCGATCGAGACAGGCTACTACCGCGCCATCGAACACGAGAAAAAACTTCAGGAGACGGTACAGGAGCAGAAGCTGAAGCTCATCGAGGTCGACGGGGTGATGAAGGAATTCCGCACCCTGCAGCGCGCCGTGGAGGCGGCATCGACGACTTACGAGCGACTCCTCGACCGTATCAATGACACCGAAGTGACGAACGGAGTGGACGAGACGGTCGTGCGGACATTCTCCGAGCCGCTCATTCCCGCCAAGCCGGTCTCGCCGAGAAAGACGATCACGGTAGCGGCGGCGGGTGTCCTGGGGACCATGTTCGGCCTTGCCTTTGTCATCGTGTTAGGTTTGTTGGACCGCACCCTGAACACGCGCAAGCAGGTCGAGTCGACCCTCGGGCTCGCGGTCCTCGCGGAGATCCCGCGTGCTTTTGACCGCAACCGGGATCTCGAGGACTCCCTTTTCGTGACGAGGGATCCGGGTTCGCTCGTGAGCGAGAGTATTCGTTCGCTGCGCACCTCTCTCTCGGCCCACGCGCCGCGCAGTGTCATGATCACGAGCCCGTCGCCTGGCGAGGGCAAGAGCTTCTGCGCTGCCAATCTGGCGGTGCTCCAGGCGAATATGGGCTATCGCACGCTGCTCATCGATGCCGATTTCTGCAAGCCGCGCATGGCCGGGATCTTCGTGGATCCGCTTCGCGGGGCACCGGCCGAAGGCGCCATCACCGGTCAGAACATGTGCCAGGAGACCGTTTTCAAAAACCTCTATCTGCTCTCTTGCGGACGTTTCACTTCGAATACGGGCGAGCCGATGAACAGCGAGATCTTCGCCCGGATGCTGCACGAGTCCTATGCTTCCTTCGACTGCGTCATCATTGACACGAGTCCGATCAATGTCGTGAGCGATGGTCTCACCTACTCCCGCCACGCCGATGCCGTCGTCCTGGTGGTGAATGCGGGAGAGACGAATGCGGACTCCGCCCGGCGGGCGATGCGGGAACTGCAGCGGATGCGTGCCCCTCTCGTCGGCACGGTCCTCAACGGTATAAAGGGAACCAACAGCGCGCAGGCCGCCTATGTCGAGGGGACGACGAGAGCCCTGCCTTCCGTCGGTGCTCCCGGATACAGCCCGGCCGGAACTACCGGTTGATCAGGGTCACGGACGAGTCGTGACATTTCCCCGGAATCCCATTTTCCATCATGAGCAGCGCGAGTCAGAGAAGCAAAGACGCCACCCGGCGCCCCCTCCTGCAAACGGCCGAGACATCGCGAGCACGATACCATCGTCTCGTCGCCGGTGCTTTTGTGGCCGACATGCTCGCCGTCACCTGTGCGCTCCTCGTCGCGCAGTGGATACGCTTCGAGACGCCCATTGCCGGCTTCGGGGTTCCGGCGGAGGATGACTTCCGCGCGATCGATTATATGGGGCACATCATCCTCGGCGTCGTCCTGATGATGGTCGCGCTCCTGAACTTCCGCTTTTACACGCGGGAGCATCTCCTTTCCTACACCAACACGCTGCGCATCATCTTCAAGTCGTCGCTCGTCTGGATTCTCTCTTACATCACCCTGACATTGATGCTGAAATTTGATCCCGAGATCTCGCGGGTCTTCTGCGGCATCGGGCTTCTCACGACCCTGACGCTGCTGCCGATCTGGAGGGGGATACTCTGGCGCGTCATCAGCCGTGAGGAAAATGCCGGGAGTCTCCGCCAGCGTGCACTCGTGGTGGGCTGGAGCAAAGATTTCTCGCGGGCGGTCAAGACCTTCACTGAAGCGCCGGATCGTCCTTTTGACATCGTCGGGGTCATCTGTCCGCCCGAGGGCGAGTTCCAGGAGCCTGTCCCCGCCCACATGCCGGTGATGGGGTCCTACGAATCGCTCGAGGCGCTCCTGCAACTCCGCGTCTGCCAGATGGTCATCGTGGCGGACGATGCGTTGAAAACAGGAACGCTGATGCACATCGCCGCCGTCTGCGAAAAGTCCATGGTCGAGTTCAAGCTCGTCCCGACCTGCTTCCAGGTTCTCCTCAGCGGCCTCCACCTCGAGTCCGTCGGCGGCATCCCCATCCTCGGGATCTCGCGGCTGCCACTGCACAATACGGTGAACCGCTACATGAAACGTTTCGTCGATCTCGTCGGCGGCATCGTCGGTCTGTGCCTCGCCGCGCCGGTCATCGCGGTCTTCGGAGTGCTAATCTACCGCGAAAGTCCCGGTCCGATCTTTTACCGTCAGCGTCGTCTCGGGGCGAGCGGATCCACCTTTGATATGGTAAAACTGCGCTCCATGAAACTCGATGCCGAGACCAAGGGCGTCGGCTGGACCGTAAAGGATGATCCGCGCTGCCTCAAGGTCGGTGCCTTCATGCGTCGCTGGAACATCGACGAAATCCCGCAATTCTGGAACGTGCTCAAGGGCGACATGAGCCTCGTCGGTCCGCGCCCCGAACGGCCCGAATTGATCGAGCAGTTCAAAGAGGAGATCCCGCACTACAACGCCCGTCACCACATCAAGCCCGGCATCACCGGTTGGGCCCAGGTCAACGGACTGCGCGGCGACACCGATCTCTCCGAGCGGATCCGCTTTGACCTCCATTACATCGAGAACTGGAACGTGCTCCTCGATTTCCAGATCATGTTCCTGACATTCATCAAACGGGAAGGGGCTTGTTAAGGTTTTAGGTTTCAAGTTTCAGGTGTTAAGTATTTTGAATTGGGTCCGACAGGTTATTGCCAACGATCAGGCGGAGATCGATGCGCCCGCGGCGCCGATGCTGAAGGGGTTCCGCTGGCTCTTTGTGTTTTTTCTTTTCTCTTTCGTCTTCGACTACAAATCGCCCGATCTCGAGTTCGGCGCGGTCGCGACGGGGGGATCGCTTTTTCAATACGCCTTCCTCGGTATTGCTTTGGCCTCCGGTGGGCTCGCGACGATTCTCGGGCTTAGGCATCTCCTCGTGCGGCCGGGGGTCTATGTCGTCCTGCTCTGGTGGGGTTATGTCGCGATGAGTCTCGCGGTGGCCTTCCTCTGGGGAAATGAGCCGGGCCGTATCCTGCGTCTCGCGATCCCGCTGCTCCTCGTCGGATTCGGGATCAATACCACGCTCATCGTCGCGGCCACGGGGATGCGACCGGGTGAGGCGGTGCGCTGGTTCCTCTTCGCCGCGCTCACGAATGTGATCTGGCGTTTCGCTTTCGGCGCTCTCGCGAGCGACATCCCGCTCTCGGAGATTCGCATGGAAATTCTCAGCCCCGCGATGGGATTCCTCTTCGCCTGGGTCGGCTGCGCTTTCCTCCTCCGTCACAAGTTCACCTGGTGGAGTATGATCATCTTCGGCGTTCCGCTCGCGGTCGCCGCGATCTCGATCACGCGCAGCCTCGCTCTGCCCATCATCGTCTCGTTCCTCACGGGCGGCTTTTGTCTGGCCCTCGCGATGCTATGGAGGATGTATGACCTGCGTTTTCCCTTCCGCAAAATCGGGCCGCTCGTCGCGATGGGCGCGGCGATGATCTTCGTCATCTTCGGGGTCGCGCTGGCCCAGCCCAACCTCGCCGACCGCTGGTATCAGCGCATCTTCGACAACCGCGGCGAAGGCGGCGCGACGACAGAGGATCTCTCCTCACTGATGCGCAAAGCCGAGGCGAAATCGATGTGGGACATCCTCGCGAAGGAACCGCACAGCTTTCTCTACGGACGCGGTCTCGGGGCCGCCTACTACTGGGACGAGGACTACTACCCCGAACTCTTCCTCGTTTATCCCGAGGACCGGCATCAGTTCCCCGACGAGATCTTCAGCGCCGGGCACAGCATCTGGACCTACACGCTCTTCTCGACCGGCTTCATCGGGATTGGTATCGTCCTGCTCTCGTTCTTCCTCCCGATGGGGCTCAGCCTCCACGCGGCGCGGCTGAACTCCCGCACCGTGATGGGGCCGCGGGCGTGGGACTCGTTTCTCATTTTCCTGCCCTTCATTTCGATGTGGGCGACGATGAGCGAGAGCATCACGCGGAACCCGTTTGACGAGCGCTTCACCGGGGTGCTCTTTGGCTTCATGATGGCGCTGCCGCAGTTCTTCTACAATCGTGCCTTCTACCTCCGGTATCGCGAGGCGCTCGGGCAGTCGGCGACGCAGATCATCCTCGACGAAGAGACCGCCGCGGCCCTCGACGATGCCCCGCTCTTTCAAAATCGCGCACCCGTCGGGGATGTGGGGCGCGGCGGGGGGCATCACCTCGTCAACAGTCGCTACGAATTCGAATCGCCTCCGGGCAGGGGAGTCCACGGGAAATGACGCTTCTCTTTTTCGTCTTCCTCTCGGTCGTGTTCTGGGGATGTCTCGTTCTCATCGGGCATACCTACGCTCTTTATCCCCTGCTTCTGGGGTTTCTCGCCCGCGGGAAAACGCTGCCGCCCGAGCGCTTCGAGCACGCCGCCGACCTGCCCGAGGTCGCCGTGCTGATGGCCGTCTACAACGAAGAGGCGGTCCTCGAGGCCACCCTCACGTCCATCCTCGCGTCGGAGTATCCGGCGGAAAAGGTGAAAGTCTTCATCGGCTCTGACGGGTCGACCGACCGCAGCGATGCCATCGTGAATCGATTCCGTGAGCGGCATCCGCATCTCCACCTCACCGTCTTCGGCGGTCGCAACGGCAAGATCCGCATCATCAATCAGCTTGCGACCGATGCGGCAGAGCATTTCACCGATCCCGCCTCCGCGATCTATGTTCTCTGCGATGCCAATGTCGTCTGGACGCCCCCGCTCCTGCGTCGCCTTGCGGGGCATTTCAAGCGGCCCGATGTCGGTCTCGTCGGGGCGGCGGTGAAGGACAAGGTGCGCGAGCACGCCGGGATCGGCGACGAGGAGGAGGCCTACATCGGTCAGGAGAATCTCGTGAAATACCGCGAGGGCGTCCTCTGGGGAAATGTCATCGGAGCCTTCGGGGCCTGCTACGCGATGCGGGCGTCGCTCTTTGCCCCGGTGCCGGTTCACCACATCGTCGATGATTTTTATCTCACCTTCCAGTGCCTCGAAAAAGGGAGCACCGCCATCGTCGATCTCGACGCGGTCTGTTACGAGGCCGTCTCGACTGAGATCAGCGAAGAGTTCCGCCGCAAGCGCCGCATCGCCACGGGGAACTTTCAGAACTTCCGGCGCTTCTGGAGCTTCATTCAGCCGTGGAACAGCAACTTCGCGACCTTCTTCGCCTTCTGGTCGCACAAGGGACTGCGCTGGTGCGGGCCCTTTCTCCTCATCGGGATGATCGTCTCCGCTGCGATTCTCGCCTTCTTTTCGCCGCTTTACCTCCTGCCTCTTATTGGTCTGTCAGGGACATTTTTCGTCGCATGGATTGATAAAAGGATGAGCCGGCGCGAGAATGGTCGTCACGTGAAACTCTTCCGTTTTATCCGCTATTTCTACACGATGAACGCGGCGCTCTTCCTTGGGTTTGTCGCCTTTGCGAAAGGGGTCGGCAACAGTGTCTGGGAACCGACAAAGCGCGAAGCCGCCCCCGCGCGACCAGCCAAGGCACCCGCTGCGGCCCGCCGATGAAGCATCTCTCCCTGCTGGTAGCGCATCCCTGGATGGCACGGGGCGGATCCGAAGCAACCGCGATGTGGACGCTCGAGGCGCTGCAGGATGACTACGAGATCACCTTTGTCACCGCCGCGACAGTCGACTGGGACGGTCTCAATCGAGCCTACGGAGCCGCGGTGAAGCCGGACCGCATCCGGCTGCTCAAGGCACCCGCGCTGCCCACGGTCGACAGTCCCCTGCGGTTCTCGCATCTCCAGGGGCGCTACTTCGAACGCTACTGCCATGGTATCGCCGGGGACTACGATCTCTGTCTCAGTGCTTACAATCCGATCTATTTCGGACGGCGCGCGATGCATCTCATCGGCGACTTCAGCTTCAGCGAAGAAATGCGGAAGCGGCTCTACATTCACGGGACGGAAAAATTCCAGCATCGCGAGAGTCTCCTGAGAAAATTTTACCTCGCGGCGGGATCATTCATCGAAGTGAAAAAGCCGCCTTTGCGTGAATGGGGCGATCTCGTCCTCGCGAACTCCGCCTGGTCTGCCGGACAGCTCGAGACCCACTTCGGGCTGAGCGGTGCCGAAGTCATCTACCCGCCGGTGATCCTCCCGCGGGCGCCCGCAGGCATCGCGCGCGACCCGCTCGGCTTCGTCTGCCTCGGGCGGGTCGTGCCGGAGAAGGAACTCGAGCGCATCATCCGCATCCTCGGTCGCGTGCGCGAGAGTGGTTGCCCCGTGACTCTCCAGCTCATCGGCAACCTCGATGACTCGGACTACAGCCGAGCCCTCGCGACCTCGATTGCCCCGCACCGCGACTGGATCACCCCGACCGGATTCCTCGATCTTGAGGCCAAGCAGAGTCTCCTCGCCAGTCAGACCTACGCCATCCACGCCTGCCGCATCGAGGCCTTCGGCATCGCCGTGGCCGAGATGGCCTCGATGGGCTGTGTCCCTCTCGTCCCCGATACCGGCGGGGCGGGGGAGATCGTCTCTTTTCCAGAGCTACAGTTCGGAGATGACGACGAAGCGGTCGCGAAGATCCTCGCGCTGCTCGCCGATCCGGAGCGGACTCGCTATTTCCGCGAATTGCTCCCCGCGCGGATGGAGCAGTTCGGCCCCGGAAAGTTTATCGATCAACTGCGGAAAGTCGTGCTAGAGTTTTCCGGCTCCGGGGATGCGGCATGTTCATCAAATTAGTACAGAAAATTTGCCAGCGGATCACCGATCCCATTTTCTATCGCAAGCGGACTCGTGACCTGATCCGTGGTTTCCGCTCTTTCGACGATCACGAAAAGCCGCTGCAACTGGACAGTTTCACCGACCTCCAGCACGCCGTCGTCGTGGTCGCCCATCCGGATGACGAAGTCTTCTGCTCGGGACTGATCTGCGAGCTGAAGCACCTCGGCTGCCACGTCACCGTGCTCTGCCTAACACGCGGAGAAGGGGGGCCGTGCGAGGGATTTTCCCGGGAAGAACTCGGGCAGATCCGATCCGTCGAGATGCAGAAGGCCTGCGATGAACTCGGCATCGACGAACTCGTCTTCCTCGGGCACGTCGACCCCGTTGCAAAAGGCTTCAAAGTCTATGCCCCCGATGTCTCGATCGAGGCGCTCGCCGGCCAGATCGGCTTGTACATCGAGGGAGCCGATCTCGTCCTTTCCCACGGCAGCAGCGGCGAGTACTGGCATCCCGCGCACCTTCTCGTCTTCGGGGCGGTGAAGCAGGTCATCGACTCCCTCGGCGCGGCGTCCCCGACCTGGATGACCTTCCTCGCCCGGCAGATCGGGCATCCGCTGCCCGATCTCGTGAACTGGGACGATCCCGCCTTTCTCCGCGTCGACAACGCGCCGTATCAGGAGTCCCGCCGCCGCTCGCTCGAGTGCCATCGCAGCCAGTTGGGACTCTTCGGGCGATTTGCGGCCGGCGATCACAACGATTTCATCCGTCTGACCTCGCGCGAGGCCTACGCGCTCCAGAAATGGGGCGATCTACAAGTCGCGGAAACGGCTGATAAAAGCAAAAGCTAGCGGCACCATCGCGGCCACGCTCGAGGCGAAGGCGCCCAGGGCAAAGCGGAAAGGCTCCACCATCGCCGAGCTCACGAGGATCGTGCAGGTCAGCACGACCGAACCCATGATAAAAATCCCGAGCGGTGAGAGCTGCCGGTGCTGCCCCGCCATCTCCATGTGATGCCGGACCGGGTCGAAGTAATAATAGGCGATCACCGCGATCAGAATCGGGCTCAGGGGCGCATACTCACGCATCGCCGGCATCGCGAGGAGCGCATTGTAGAGCGCATGGGCAAAAACGACTGCAAGAAAGCTGACGAGGAATTCCTCCCACCCGCGGAAGCGCCGGTGCAGCATCTGCCAGAGATAGAACCCCGCCACGCCCGTCAGTGAGAAATGCAGGGCATTTGCCGTGAGCAGGCGCAGCCACGCCGTGAAGGTGCCCGAGCCCGATTGGAAGTAGATGAGATTCTCCTGAAACGCGAAGCCCAGCCCCACCATGCCCGCGAGGACGAGCGCCTCGATCGGGCTGCCTTTTTTGCGGATCAGGAACGCGAGAGGGAGGAAGCAGAGCAGCTTCAGCACTTCTTCCCGCAACGCTACGCCCGAGAGGAAAAAGACGAACTGAGCCAGAGCGGGATCCTCCGGATGAAATTCCTGACCGAGGACATGCTGCTGCAGCGCGACCGCGTAGAGCGTCAGCCCCGCGCTGACGATCCCGAGGGCAAAGGCGACGAGCGCCCTGACGACATTTTTTGTCGAGCGGTCGCGGAAGGTGAGCAGGATGAAAAACCAGATCGCCGCCGTGAAGAGCGCCGGGAGGACATAGACCGTGCCGAGCATCCGCCCCTCCGTTGCGACGACGGAGCGGGCGAGTCCGGCATACCTTTTTGCGTAGGCCTGATAGGGGATCAGGTCCGAAGGCGCAAAGGCGCTGCGCATCGCGGGATCGCCGAGCAGTTCGCGGGTGAGAGCCCTGTCCTCCCTGAACCGGGCGAGGAAGAGGGCGCTGCGCCGGGCATAGGAAGCATCGGCGAACAGCGCCGCCTCGGCGAGATAGTGGCGGAGAGAGCCTTCGTCGTCTCCCGCGCGCAGCTTCAGATCGCCGAGAAATTCATTCCGGTAGCGGGCGGTCTCCTCCGCCGCTTCGAGTCGTGCGATGGACTCGGTCTCGTTCCCGTTGCTCAAGCCCTTCCACCAGGTCTCGATGAGTTCGTCGGGATTTTTTGCGAGAGCCGCCTCGATCGAGCCGGCAAACGGATTTTCGTCCCCCTCGTCGAGTAGTTGGGCACAAGTGCCCGAGCGCGACCCCGACTCGAGCGGCAGACCGAAGCGGATCAGGGAAATGAGCTCGCTCTTTCCCTCGGGCGCCGGCCCTGCCGCCACCATCTCGTAGAGTCGGGCGCCCCCCGCCGGGGCGATCAGGGACACCAGGAACGCCAGCGCCGTGGAGATCACCACCAGAGTCAGGGATGATCGCAGGAGAACGCTGCGGTCACGGGAGTATCGAACCAAATCCTGCCGGGTGGGGAGTCGCATGGGGAAAGTGATCGATCCTATCCCCGATTTCACGATGCGACAAGGCGGGCCTGCGCAGAACCGAAATCGGAGCGATCCATGGCCTTTTCACGACGATGACGGGGGTTGCCTTTGCGGAGAAATTTATCTACCCTCGCAGATATGAAGCGAACCGCCCTCACCCCCGTACTGATTATCCTCGCCGCGTTGGCCTCCGCTGCCGGCTCTGCCACCTCTGCCGCCGAGGCCCCGAAGATCAAACTCGAGCCCGTCTACAAAGGCATCACGGTCGAAAAACCGGTCTGCCTCCAGATCCCGAACGACGGGACCGGACGCCGTTTTCTCGTCGAGCAGACCGGCAAAATCCGCATCCTCCCCGCCGACGAGGCCGGGACCGAGGCGGCCCTCTTCCTCGACATGACAAAAAGTATCGGGGTTGAGAAAGACTTCGAAGAGGGGCTCCTCGGGCTCGCCTTTCACCCCGACTACAAGGAAAACGGTCGTTTCTACCTCACTTTTTCCCGCCAGGGACCGAAGCGGCTCGTCCTCGCCGAGTACACCGTCTCGAAAAGCGATCCCAATGCGGCTGACCCGGCAAGCGAGCGGGTCCTCCTCGAAGTCCAGCAGCCGGAGTGGAATCACAACTCGGGCAATATCTTCTTCGGGCCCAAGGACGGCATGCTCTACCTCTGCGTCGGCGACGGCGGCATGAAAAACGGCGTCCACATGCTCTCGCAAAAGCTCACGAGCTGGAGCGGCAAGGTCCTGCGCCTCGATGTCGATGGCCGCACCGCCTCGCTCCCCTACGGGATCCCGGCAGACAATCCCTTCGTGCAGACGCCGAGCGCGGCACCCGAGATCTGGGCCTACGGCTTCCGCAATCCGTGGGGAGCGGCGATCGATCCCGAGACCGGACTTTTCTACCTCGCCGATGTCGGGCAGGACCTCTACGAAGAGATCAATCTGGTGGAAAAAGGCGGCAACTACGGCTGGAACTACCGCGAGGCGGCCCACGATTTCCCCGGCCGGGAACCGCTCATGGCCGCGCTCGGACAAAAAGCCGACCCGCCCAAGGACGCCGTCTTCATTGATCCCATCCACGAATACAATCGCGCCGACGGACTCAGCATCACCGGCGGATTTGTCTATCGAGGCTCGGCGATCCCGGCTCTCCGGGGGCACTTTGTCTACGGCGACTGGCGCTTCGGCAACCTCTGGGCACTTGCGTATGACGCCGCCGGCAAGACCGTCGTGAATCACCTCATCGACAAGCCCGCTGACGTCGCGAATCCGACGACCCAGCCGACCGGCTTTTTCCCCGATGAAAAGGGCGAAGTGCTCGTCCTCGACTGGCGCGGCGCGATCCATCGCATCGTTCCGGCGCCGTGAGGCAGCAAAATTCCCCGTAGAACTTGCAAAAGTTCCCTCTCGTCGGATGCGGAGCGGCCCGGCCTTCGAAGCTTCCGCGACGACGGGGGAACATTGGCATGTTCCGCTACGGGGAGCGGGCGGGAATGGCAGTGGGGACGTCCACGTCGCCACCGTTAGCCTTTGGTCGCACGAAGATCCATGAGCTTCCAATGTAAGATCTGTGAAAATCTGTGAAAATCTGCGCCCATCTGTGTTGAAAAGAGAGAACACAGATGCGCTTCGCTTCACAGATGCGCTTCGCTTCACAGATTTACACAGATGGCCTGCCAGGCGAAGCTTCCGCGAAGAAGGGGCAGGAACTAAGCACTAAGTAATAAGAACTAATCCCGAAACAAACGCTTTTCGAGCAAAACGAGCGAGAGCACCAGTTCCGCATACGTCCTCTGCAGCACATAAAACCAGCCCGGCCAGCCGTCGAGGATGACGCCTTTGACGAAGAGGGTGTAGAGAAAGGCGGCGGGAGCAGCGGGCCAAATCATTTTCCTCAAGCGGTCAGGGAGTCCGGCGGGATGGGGCTCGGACTCCAGCTTTTCCGCTTCGAGTCGGGCGTATTTTAGTTGAGAATCAAACCAGCGGGAGAGCGGTTTGCGGTCGTCGTGAGCGATCACGGATGCCACATCACAAATCTCACCGTCGATCTGCACGCGGTGTCCGTGGCCGTCGTTTACGTAGCGGGCGTTTTCCTTACGGTAGAGAACCGTTCGGGGTGGATAAAGGCAGGAGCGAAGTGCTTGCCCGTTAACGCAGTAGCGAAACGGAAAGCGGAACCCGCTTATATTATTCGCGAGGGTAGTGGCGATTTGCGTGAACTCCGAAGGAATTAGATAATCGGCGTCCAGTGACAGCACCCATTCAGAGTCGATCAGGTCAAGACCAGCGTTGCATTGCCCTGCAAATGAGTCAAAAGCCCGGTAGATGACCGCCACGTTCGGGAATTCCGAGCAGATCGCGAGCGTGTCATCCGTGCTGCCGCTGTCCATCACCACGATTCGTTGCGCCCACGGGAGCCGCTCCAGACAACGGCGCAGATTGGCCTCTTCGTTCCAGGTCAGAATGAGAGGGGTGATAAGGGCGGGGGACATGGGGAGGTTTTAAGTTTCAGGTTTCAAGTTTCAAGTTTCAAGTTTCAAGTTTTCGGAACTAAGAACTAAGAACTAATAACTAAGAACGAATTCACGCCATAGCGCACCAGATACCACATCGCCGCCAGTTTTTCGCGACGTTGGGTCATGCGATCCCATGGGGGGAGAGGATAGACTGCGGGCTCGAAGTTGACCACGAAATCCAAGTCCGGGTATTGGTTTCGAAAGACGGCCTCGGCCCGCGGTACGTGAAACCAGCTGGTTACGAGCACGACCCGACGAGCTTTTAGCTCACGCAGAATAGGAGCGCTCAGGCTCGCGTTTTCCCGGGTCGATTCCGCCGCCGGTTCAATGAGAATTCGGGACTTGTCGATCGGATAGGTGAGCAGGTTCTCGAAAAGGTATCCGCCATCTCCCGTGATGATGAGGGGAGCCCCGGGAAAAGCGAGAGCGAGGCGCGAGGCCACCCGCACCCGTACGAGGTCGCCTCCGCCCAGTACGACGATGGCATCGGGCACCCAGGGGCAGGCGCGGTTCTCCGGTCCCGGCCACGGCCACCACATCACCCAGGCCGCGAACAAAGCGAATGGAACGAGGAAGACGAGGCGGCGCAGCCGCCGTGCGTTGTTCCCGGTGCGTCGTGCGTTGTTCATTGGGTTTCGGGCTTTGTAGCGGAACTTGCTAAAGTTCCCTCTTCATTGGACGCGCAACGGGGAACATTGGCATGTTCCGCTACGGGGAATCGTAGGGACCTCCACGTCGCCACTATTAGTCTTTGGTCATCCGAAGAACAGCGAGCTTCCAATGTAAGATCTGTGAAGATCTGTGAAGATCTGTGAAGATCTGTGTCCATCTGTGTCCATCCGTGTTGGAAAAGAGAACACAGATGGCCACGGATGCGCTTCGCTGGCACGGATGGCCACAGAGGGAAAACGCGAATGGCCGCGAATTCGCTTCGCTTCCGCGAATGAGCGCGATCGGAAACGAGTCGCTCGTAGCCCGGACGTCCCTATCGCCACCGGATCGCGGAATGTCTTGAAAGTAGAACGGGTCTCCCGGCCCGTTTCCGCGATAGCCCGGTCAACGATGAACGGGCCTGGAGACCCGTTCTACTTTAGGAATTGATGGCGCAAGGAGAGGCGGAACGCTCACGATCTCAACACAGACGGCCACAGATGCGCTTCGCTGGCACGGATGACCACAGAGGGAAAACGAGAATGGCCGCACAAAGAACAACGAAATGAGCAGAAATCCGGGCTAAGCAGAGAGCTCTGGCGGGGGATCAGAGCAGTCGGCGGAATTCCTCCGGGGTAAGGCCTGCGTCTCTGGCGATGGCACCCATGGTGATCGCATTGATTGGGTTGTGTCGGGGAATCGTCAGTCGGACAACGCCGTTGCTCATGACAATATGCCCGGATTCACGGGCAACTCGAAAGCCCAACTTCTCGAAAACACGAACGGCGTCCTTTTGACTGACTCCGGGAAGCTTTGGCATTAGACGGCAATTTCGAGCGTTTCTGCACTCTTGATGCCGGACTCCTCAGCCTCAACCATCAGCCAATCAGAAATGGCTCCACGGATTGCCTCGAGCGCTTCCTGACGGGTGGAGCCCTGAGAATGGCACCCCGGCAGATCTGAACAGGAAACCGACCAGCCCTCATCGGTCTCCACGAGCCTTATTCGATAATTCATGTAGCCTTACTCTAATGGGCGGTATTTTCGAAGTCAATCAGGGGTCAGGTGAGCCTGCCTGCTTCGTTCTTCGTTCTTCGTTCTTCGTGCTTCGTGCTTCGTGCTTCGTTCAATTGTAAAAGATCGCGCAGGATGGCCGGACGCTGAACCGGTCGAGCGGCGGCAGGCTGCCCCAGCGCGACGCGGCTACCCGAAGATGCTCGTCGATGTCGTTCCAACACGGATGACCACGGATTGCCTGCCCTGCGAAACTTCAGCGAAGACGGGGGAACATTGAGATGTTCCGCTACGAGAAATCGTAGGGACCTCCACGTCGCGACCGTTTGCCCCTTGTCATGCAAAGATCCGCCAACTTCCAATGTAAGATCTGTGAAAATCTGTGAAAATCTGTGTCCATCCGTGTTGAAAAAGAGAACACAGATAACCGCAGATGCGCTTCGCTGGCACGGATGACCACAGATTCGGAGGCACTAAGCACTAAGCACCAAGCACCAAGCACTAAACCACACTCCCCGGCTTCTCCCCCCCGCCCAGCATCCATTCATACACTTCCTTCATTTGCGCCGCGACGCGCGGCCAGGTGAAGCGTTCCTCGACGAGGGCGCGTCCGGCGTTGCCCATGGCGAGACGATCCGCGTCGCTCTTCGCGAAGAGTTCCCGCATCCCTTCGGCAATACTCGCTGCATCCGTCCCGATCCGGATCGCGGCGCCGGAGGCGAAACCTTCGGGCAGGTTGCAGTGGGCTGTCATCAGCACCGGGAGTTCGTAGGCCCAGGCCTCGAGCACCGCCATGGGCAGCCCTTCGCTAAAGCTCGGCAGCAGAAAGGCATCGGCCTGCCGCAGCAGCGCCTCCTTCGCCTCCCCGAAGACCGGGCCGGTGAAGAGGACGGTTGGCGGTTTGCTGTTGGCGGTGGGCGGTTGGCTGTTGGCGGTGGGCGGTTGGCGGTGAGCGGTAGGCGGTGGGCAGTCGGCGTAGGAAAGTCCCAGTTCGCCGCAGAGCTGTTTCAGTTCAGCGAGATGCCCGCCCTGGTCCCAGCCGGCGATGACGAACTGCCACTCTCCCTCACTCATGAGCCGTGGCCCGTGACCCGTGACTTCTTTCCAGGCCTTCAGCGCGTTGATGAGTCCCTTTTTAGGATGGAGACGGCCGAGGAAAAGCAGGACGCGGGGCGCGTTTTGCTGCGAATTTGAAATGTGGAAATCCTGAAACCATGAATTCTGATTCGCCACCTGCCCACCGCCTCCCGCCATCTGCCCACTGCCTCCCGCCATCTGCCCAC
>JBDNIL010000163.1:0-3874 GCA_041688355.1 Verrucomicrobiales bacterium
ACGCGGTAGACGACCGATCCCCCGCGCCTCAGCACAGGCGAGGCGGGGAAGGCGTCGTTGTTGATCGTCTTGGCGAATTCGGTCCCGGTGATGAGTTGGAAATCGGGTTTCGCTTCGCGGATCGCAAGCCGGTAGAGATGGGCGGCGCTCCCGCCTCCGCTCTGGTTCCCGAGGGTGATGCGGTAGTCGGCGTCGGCATCCGGGACGAGGCTGAGAGCAGGGTCGAGCGAGTCGGCGTTGAGATCGTCGAGACTTTCCTGGCTGTAGAATGAGGGGAGGTCGTCATTGGTCCCGACGAGGGTGTAGCTCTCTTTGCCGGCGGCATCTTTCGCGATTTTCTCGACGGTCACGACGGGATCCGCGCTCACGCCGAGGCGGTGGCAAAACACGTCAATCCAGTAGGTCGTGCCTTTCTTCAGACTGACCCGGAACGGATCAACATCGCCGGGCAGGTCAAAGCGCCCCGCGATCTCTGCGGGGACCGCCACGGTCTGGAACTCGCTCTTCGCATCCTCGGTGACGACGGGCGCGGTGGCGAAGCCGATGCTCACGGGATTTGCTCCAGCGAGGGTGTGTTCGAAAGTCGGCACCATGCTCTCGCGAGGAATCGCGGGGCTGAAGCTCGTCGGCACGGTCGCTTCGGCGGGGACGTCGAGACTGACTTCGAGCGTCTCGAGCGGTTTGCCTTTGACGGACCAGTTGTCCCCGAGCGATCCGTTCGGCAGGTTGCGGCCGAAAAAGGTGAAGGCCCGTTTTTGCCCCGGCTCACCGGCAGGCGGAAAGACGAAGTCCACGTGCGGCCCGCGACTGAGACGGAGGTGATAGAAAAACTCGCGTCCTCCGCCGTAGAGCGCATCGCTCAGCGAGACGAAGTAGTCGCCGTCCGCCGGCGGGGTGAAGTCGATGAAGGGATCGCGACCGAAGTGATGGCGGCTGTTCTCGAGTTCGCGCCCGCCCGAATCGAAGACGGCCATGAGGACGTCGCCCTTCGCATCGAGGCGCTCGGCGAGGACTTCGAGGAGGAGACGTTCACCCTTTTTCCCGGCGAAGCGATACCAGTCGAACCGACCCGCATCGAGGGTGCCGAGGACGCCGTTCTCCGACTCGAGGGCCAGGGCGGTCTCGGCGGTGGAGTGGTCGCCGCTCTCGAGGATCTCCGCTGACCCTGACGGAAACACCACAAAGGGTCGCGCCGTGGAGAGTCCGAAGTAGCCGTGCGACCGCACCTCGTAGACCCCCGGCGGCACTTCGGCGGGGATCGTCACGGTGAACTTGCCCTCGACCGGACGCGGGGTCGGGTAAAAGTCGTCGGCCGGGAGCAAAACGGGCGCGGCGGTGATCTTCGGATGCGAAAAGCGCAGCGCCTTTGCCCCCTCGAGTTCCTTGCCCGTGGTCGTCATCTCAAAGGTCGTCCCGGCCTTGGCGACCGCCGGGGCGACGGTGAGCAGATCCGGGTTCGGCATGAAGGCGAAGCCCGGAAGAGGGATGAGAATAAGGCAGGCGGCGGCGAGGAGAACTCTCATCGAATGGCGAGGTGTCAGGGTGCGGGCAAAGAGTGTCGGGTCGATGGGTGAACCCTCTTTGTTCAGCGATTGAACATGAATTCCTTCGTATTGAGGACGACCCAGACGATGTCTTCGAAGGCTTCTTTCTCGGCCTGTGCTTTAGGGAGCCTGGCCGGGTCGGCGGCGGAAAAGTCGCGTTTCTTTTTGAGATGGGCGAGGGCGATGGCGAGCTCTTCGGGACCGGGCCCGCGGGAGAGGGCGCGCAGGTAGAGTTCGGAGAGACGGTCTTCGTCGCTGCGGTCGGTCGCCTTCGCGAGGGTCGCGGCGCGGCCGTTGGCGGCGGTGAGCTTGGCCTGGATCGTGTCCGAGTTGAGGAGGTGGAGGCTCTGCCCGAGGTTCGCCTCGCCGGTGCGTTCACATTCGCAGGCGGTGTCCATCGAAGGGCGGCCGAACATCATGAGAAACTCCGATTCGAGGGTGCCGCGCTCGTTGGGCAGGGCGATCGCGCGGACCGCTTGGGGCTGGCGAGTGAAGGCATTGACCGCCCCGGTGACGTCGTTGACCGAGTCAAGGAGAACCTCGGCCTGGAGCCGTTTGGGATAATAGCGGGCGTAGTTCTGCTCGTCGTCGGCGTTCTGCTCGTTCGGGTCGCCACTCATCTGATAGGTGCGGCTGTTCGTGATCGTGCGGATGAGCTGCTTCAGATCGAAGCCGCTCGCGACGAAGGAGCCCGCGAGTTCTTCGAAGAGAGCGGGGTGGGTCGCGGGGTTGCTGGGGCGGATGTCGTCCTCGGGCTCGACGAGGCCGCGGCTGAAAAAATGTTTCCAGTAGCGGTTCACGAGCATCTTCGCGAAGTAGGGATTTTCTTTCGCGCGCATCCACTCCGAGAGGTGGGTGCGGGGATCCTGCGTCGCGGGGATTTCGAGCGGGGCGGCGGCGCCGAGCAACTTCGGCTTCAGCTTCTCCTTCGTGCCGGGGTGCTCCACCAGGGCGGCCTTCTGGGCGTGAAAATAGATGTCCTCTTCGGGTAGTTTGGGGACGCCTTTTTTCTCCAGGGTCGAGAAGAAGGCGGTGAAGGCGAAGTAGTCATTCTGGCTCCACTGCTCGTAGGGGTGGTGATGGCACTGGGCGCACTGCATGCGGATGCCGAGGAAGACCTGGGCGATATTCTCCATGCGCTCCTTGCCATCGATGACGACCCGGTACCAATTTACCGCCGGATTCTCGATGGACTTGCCGGTGGCGACGATGAGGTCGGAGACGAAGGCGTCGTAGGGCTTGTTCTCGTTGAGGCTGCTGCGGATCCAGGCGTGGAAGGCGTGGGAGTCGCGGGCGATCCAGTCGACGCCGCTATCGACCTTGTTCCGCAGGATCCCGGCCCACTTCCCGGCAAAGTAGTCGGCATACTCGGTCGAGTCGAGGAGCGCATCGATCTTTTTGGCGCGTCTGTCAGGCTCGGTCGAGGCGAGGAAGGCGGTGGTTTCTTCGAGGGTGGGGAGACGCCCCGCGATGTCGAGGGTGACGCGGCGGAGGAAAAGGCTGTCAGAGGTGTCGCCCGAGGGCGGGATGCCCATCACGCCGAGCTGGGCGAAGATCTGTTTGTCGATGAAGTTCGCCGCTTCGGGAAGTGCGGTGAGCTGACCGCCGAGCGGGATCATCGCGGTGAAGGTGTCGATGTGCTCCTGGAAGCGGACGAGGACGGCGGTGCTGCCGGTGCGGTTGGAGAAAGTGACGAGTCCCGTTTCGGCAGAGGTGGCGCGCTCGGGCTGGTTCGCCTCGTATTGGGCGACGCGGGTGATGTCGCGGACGGTGCCGTCGCTGAAGGTGGCGCTGACGACGAGCTGCTGCGTGCTCCCGGGGGTGGTGACGATGTTTTTCGGGAAGACTTCGATGCGCTCGACGGTGGCCTCGTTTTCTTCGCGGAAGACGACGCCGCCCTCGATCCAGCGCAGGATCTTGCGGTAGTCTTCCGACCCTTTTTTGAGCCGGGCTCCGCCCTCGTGGGGGAGCTCGCCGCTTGCTTTCATGAGCAGCATGCTGTTCTCCGGCGCCGAGGGGGCGACGCGGCGGCCGCGGGAGTAGCGCACGATGTTGTCGTAGTCGCTCGCGGGCTCGTAGCCGAGGAGGGAAAGTTGAAATCCGTTCTGCCCCGAGGCCTTGGCGTGGCATCCTCCCGCGTTGCAGTGATTGCGGGTGAAGACGGGGACGACGTCGTTGGTGAAGCTGACCGGCTGCGGTTTGGCGAAGTCGATCACCGAGATCGGAACCCGGAGCGGGGTCGCGCCCGCTGCCGCCGATGTCACGACGAGGGTGGTCTCGCCTTCGCCGATAGGCACCAGGTAACCCGACGAATCGATCGCGGCGATGCC
>JBDNIL010000004.1:0-10594 GCA_041688355.1 Verrucomicrobiales bacterium
CGTGCGCGGACATGGCCCGCTTCGTCGTGGAGTCCGGCTGCCTCGAGGTGCTCGGCGGCGGCCATCAGGTGAGGTAAGGCGGCCTCGGGCTGAACTCCTTCGCCGCGATGGGGAGATGTCGCGGGACGATTTCCGTCGGCGTGCGGTTTTTCGCAACGTGCCATTCCTTCGCGTGGCATGTCACGGCGCGGGCCGCCGTCGAGCGGAGGCGAGGGACGCTCCCGCTCCCGATCGGGAGCGTCGGCCTGGCGGGGTTTTCCTTCGGGCTGCTCGGGACGCCCTTCCGGACGACCTTCGTGGGGCGGGCCGGGTTTTTCACCCCGGAGTTCGGGCTTGTCACCGGCTCCCCGTTCTTCCGGGCGGGGTTCGGGACGGGGGTTTTCCTCCTGAGCGCGACCGGGGATGGTGGCCAGCCCGAGGGCGGAGGCGAGGGCGGCTCCGAGGAGGGTGCGGCGGAGGTTGACTGAGCGGGGGATGATCATGTCTTTTAAAAACTGGATTTTTTCGCCAAAGTCAGGAATCTGGATGACTCTCGACCCGGACGGTTCGACCTTGTTTAACCCCGTGTCGCGGAACCCGTTGCAATCGCTCTCATGAAAAAATCCACCTCTCACCCGAACTCACCGACTCCTCACCGCTGCCGCATCGCCGTCACGGGTGGGCCGGGCGGGGGGAAGACGACTGCGGTGGATCTCTTCCGCCGTGAGATGGGCGAGGGCGTCGTGGTCGTGCCTGAGGCGGCGACGATGATGTTCATGGGCGGGTTTCCCCGCTACCCCGAGACGGACGCGGTGCGCTCGGCCCAGCTCGCGATCTACCATGTGCAGCGCAATCTCGAGGACATCCAGGCGGCACGATACCCGGACCGCATTCTCCTCTGCGATCGCGGCACAATCGACGGGGCAGCCTATTGGCCCGAGGACCATGGTGACTATTTTGAATCGTTGGCGACTTCGCTCGACGCGGAGCTGGCGCGCTATGACGGGGTCATCTTTTTCGAAAGCGCGGCCGTCGGCGGTCTCGGAATCGAGGGAGGGAATCCCATGCGACGAGAGAGCCTCGCCGAAGCGGTCGTGCTCGACACGAAGCTGCGGGGTTACTGGTCGCAGCACGGGAACTTCATCGTGGTTCATAACAACGAGAGCTTTTTCAAAAAGATCTCCTACGGCCTCGCGATCCTCGACGAGATGGTCTCGGACCTCAGGAAGCGCGGCCTCGCGGAGGAGGATTGACTTGAAGAAGGCCGCGAAAGTGATTGACCGGCTCGGAGGCGAGGGCCTTTACTTTGCTGATCCCCCGAAATGAAAAATGCCTCTCTCTTTTCTCTCCTCGCGTTCGTGCTGTCTTCAAGCCCGCTTGTTGCTGCAGACCCGCCTAACATTGTCTTTTTCTTCACCGACGATCAGACGACGAACACGATCGGGTGTTACGGCAATGCCATCGTGCAGACGCCGAACATCGACGGTCTCGCGGCCCGCGGGGTGCGTTTTGAAAATGCTTTTGCGAGCCAGGCGATCTGCTGGGTAAGCCGCACGACGATCCTGACCGGGCTCACCGGGCGCAGCTACGGCACGCCCGCAGATCCCGATACCACGAGGATCGACGCGGCGAAGACGCTCTACCCCGACCTCCTCCGCGAGAGCGGTTACCGCACCGGCTTTTATGGGAAGTGGCATGTGAAAATGGCCGATCCAAAGTACAACGGCGCGGATCACTTCGACGAGTTCGAGGCGATCGGGCGCAATCCCTATTATAAAAAGCAGCCCGACGGTTCGCTCCGTCACGAGACCGAGCTGATCGTTGATCGCGGCATCGCCTTCGTCAAAAACCAGCCGGTGGACAAGCCCTTTGCCCTGAATCTCTGGTTCAATGCCTGCCATGCCGAGGACAGTGATCGGCGCCCCGGGATAGGCTTTTACCCCTGGCCCCGCTCGGTCGACGGCATGTACGACGATATCGAGATCTACCCGCCGAAGCTGAACGACCCCGCCATCTTCGAGGCTCTCCCGGACTTTTACCAGACTTCGCTCTCCCGCGAGCGTTTTTTCTGGGGGCTGAATACGCCGGAGAAATACCAGACCAACCTGCGGGCCTACTACCGCATGGTCAGTGGGATCGACAAGGAGATCGGCCGCTTCATCGCCGCGCTGGAGGAAGCGGGCCTCGCCGACAATACCATCATCGTCTACTCGGCCGACAATGGTTACCTCATGGGCAATCGCGGGCTCAGCGGGAAATGGTCGCATTTTGACGAGTCCATCCGCGTGCCGCTCATCATCGCCGACCCGCGCGTCCCCGAATCAGAGCGCGGCAAAGTGACCGGCGCCCCGGCCCTCAATCTCGATCTGCCCTCGACATTCCTTGACTGGGCCGGGGTGCCGGTGCCCGAGCGCTATCAGGGGCACAGTCTCGAGCCCCTCGTCGCCGGACCGCCGCCCGCCGACTGGCGCACCGAGACCTTTCACGAGCATTTCGCGGTGCGGAATCGCATCCCCGCGTGGGAAGGCCTGCGGAATGGGAACTTCAAGTATGCCCGCTACTTTGACGAGGGGAACTACGAGTTCCTCTACGACATGGAGAGCGATCCCGACGAGCTCGTCAATCTCGCGGCCGATCCCGCCCATGCGACGATGCTGCGGGAGATGCGCGATCGCACCACGGCGGTGGTCGCGGATCTGGGGGGCCCGCTCGATCCGATGTCCGGCCCCTTCGTTTCCTCGACCGAGGCCCATCCCGCAGCCTCGGCGGCGGTCGGCACAAAGCCGGACAAGGAGGGGTTTGTCAGGGTCTTCGACGGCAAAACGCTGCGCGGCTGGGATGGGAACAAGGCCTACTGGTCGGTCGAAGACGGCGCCCTCACCGGGGTGACGGACGGCTCGCTGAAGATGAACCGCTTTCTCACCTGGACGCACTCGACGGTGCAGAACTTCGACCTCCGCGTGAAGGTGAAAGTCACCGCCGGGGGCAACAGCGGCATCCAGTACCGCGGTGCTTCCCGGCCCGAGATCGATCTCGACATTGTCTCCGGCTACCAGTGCGACGTCGTCGCGAACACTCCCGACTACAACGGCATGCTCTACGAAGAGCGCGGCCGCCGCATCCTCGCCCACACCGGGGAAAAAGTCATCGTCGCCCCGGATGGGCAACCCTGGGTCGTCGGCAGGATGGAGGTGAAGAGCTTCGCCCCCGACGAGTGGCACGACTACCGGGTCCTCGTGCAGGGCAATCACCATCAGCACTGGATCGACGGGCATCCCACTGCCGACTTGATCGATCTCGACGAAAAGGGCCGCGCCCTCGAGGGTGTCCTCGCCGTCCAGGTCCATGTGGGACCGGCCATGAAGATCCAATACAAGGATTTCAAAATCAAACATCTGCCCGACGACATGCCATTGCTGATGCCCGCCGATCACCCCATCCCGCCCGACGCCTACGGCGTGAAACCCCAGGGCAAAGTCCCGGCCGGCTGGAAAGCACCGATCTATGGGGAGAAATGACGGGCAGGGGAACTTCGACAATGAAAAAACGGCATTGCGTGATTGTATACAATTTACTTGCAAGTGCCTCGCGGGGCGCTTTTCTTCCCGCTTGATGATTCGAACTCTTTTCATTTTCCGTTCTTTGGTCGCGGGCGCCCTGCTTTCGCTTGCCCTGAGTGGTGAGGTCCGCAGCGAGATCGACTTTGAAAACGAGATCGTCCCCCTTTTCGAAGAAAACTGCGCCGACTGCCATGGAGAGGACAAGCAGAAGGGGCAATTCCGACTCGACCGTCTCGCGAACCTGCTGAGGGGTGGAAACTCGGGCGAGGCGGCGGTCGTTCCGGGCGATCCGGCAGGGAGCTTCCTCGTCAAAGTGATCCGGCACAAAGAGCCCGAGCTGGAAATGCCGCCGAAGGGGGATGCTCTCGCCCCGGCAGACATCGCTCTGATCGAGCAATGGATCACGGAAGGGGCGAAGACACCCGACTCCTATGGCCCGGCCGAGGAAAAAGTCGCTCTGACCCACTGGTCCTTTGTCCCCGTGCAGCGACCGGAGGCGGCGGGCGGGATCGACGGTCTCATCGAAGCGACCCTGCGCGACAACGGGCTCGCGATGTCGCCGACGGCTGACCAGCGCACCCTCATCCGGCGGCTCTATCTTGTCATGACCGGGCTGGCGCCATCGCCGGAACGGACCGACGCCTTTGTCGCCGATACCCGGGCAGATGCCTGGGAACGGCTCGTCGAGGAAGTCCTCGCCAGTCCCGCTTATGGCGAACGCATGGCGACTTTCTGGCTCGACCTCGTGCGCTTCGGCGAGACGAACGGCTTCGAGACCAATCGCGAACGGCCCAACGCCTGGCGCTTCCGCGACTGGGTCATCGATTCCTTTCACCATGACAAGCCCTACGACGCGTTCGTGCGCGAGCAGATCGCGGGCGACACCGCCGGCAACCGTCTCGCGACCGGCTTCCTCGTCGCCGGTCCCTACGACGTCGTGAAGGGGCAGGATCCCAAGCTTGGCATCATGCAGCGGATGAACGAGCTCGATGACATGATCAATACCACCGGGACCGCCTTTCTCGGGCTCACGACCGGCTGCGCCCGCTGTCATAATCACAAGTTCGACCCCATCTCGCAGAAGGACTACTATGCGATGCAGGCGGTCTTCGCGGGGGTGCAGCACGGGGACACCGACCTGCCACCCGCTCCGGAGACAGCGGAAAAGATCGCAGCGCTCGACGAACAGATCGCGACCCTGACAAAACAACTCGCGCCTTTCCTCCCGAAAGCCCGCTACGCCGCGATCAGTCTCGATGAGAGCGAGGCGACCGCACTTTCTCCGAAAAAAGGGGAGGGGACCGATCCCGAAGGTGCGCCGCCCGGTCCGGGAAATGGCTACACCTGGTGGGAGAATGGGCCGGGCAAAGACACGCTCGCCTACGAACCACGAGTTCGGGGTAAGCACCGCATCTGGCTGAGCTGGGGTGCGGGCTTCGCGAGTCACACGCCTTCAGCCCGCTACCAGCTCGAGACGGCCTCGGGTCGCCGTGAGGTCGCGACGATCGACCAGCGGCGCGTTGCCGGAGGCACGGAAGAACTTGCCAGTCGGAAACGCTGGAGCGGCTGGTTCGACGCCGGCGTTCACGATCTCAGTCCCGCAGACAAGCTCATCCTCATTGGAGGTGAATCGGGCACCGCCGTGACCGCCGACCGCGTGATCTTCGAACCGGTAGACGACCCGTCGAAAAAAAGCGACGCTCCCGCCTACCGCCCGGCGGTCGATCCGCTTCGCAATATCGAGGACATCGTTTCGCGTCCGGCACGCTTCATTCGCTTCACGATCGAGGAGTCGAGCTCGGGCCAGCCGTGTCTCGACGAACTCGAGATTTACTCTGGAGGGAAAAACGTCGCCCTTGCCAGCAACGGGGCAAAGGCCAGCTCGTCAGGTGACTTTGAGCACCCCTCGCACAAGCTCTCGCACATCAACGATGGCCAGTATGGCAACGCCCGCAGTTGGATCTCTGCTCAGGCCAAAGGCGGGTGGGTTCAGATCGAGCTTCCAGCGGCAATGCCGATCGAGCACATCGAATGGAGCCGCGACCGTGAGGGGAAATACAAAGACCGTCTTGCAACCCGCTACCGCCTCGAGGTCGCCCTCGAACCCGGGCTATGGGAACTCGTCGCCCACTCCGGCGATAGGCTCCCATCCGGCTCGGGACCGCTCCCGACCGGCAAATATGACTTCACCGGCCAACCCGAAGCCGTGACCAAAGAGGGTCAGGTGCGTGAGCAGACTCTCTTGGGTCTGCGGGCCGAGCGCGAGGTGCTGGCAACACCGGCACAGGCCTACGCGGGCCGCTTCCAGCAACCCGCCGCGATGCATCGGCTCTACCGCGGAGAGCCCGATCTGAAACGGGAAGAGGTCGGACCCGGGGCGATCGACGTTTTTACCAACCTCGATCTCGCTCCCGACGCCCCCGAGGCACAGCGACGCCGCGCCTTTGCCGAATGGGTCGTGAAACCGGATAATCCGCTCACGGCGCGGGTCATGGCGAACCGGATCTGGCAGTTCCACTTCGGCACGGGCATCGTGGATACGCCAAGCGATTTGGGTAAAAACGGCACCGCACCGACTCATCCTAAACTACTCGACTGGCTCGCCGGGGAGCTCGTCTCGGGCGAATGGTCACTAAAACATCTCCATCGACTCGTCCTGACCTCGAAGACCTGGCAGCAGGACAACAAACCGCGATCCGACGGGATGGAAAAGGACGCCGCCTCGCGGCTGCTCTGGCGATTCCCCGCGCGACGGCTCGAAGCCGAGGGCATCCGCGACGCGATCCTGACCGCAAGCGGCAAGCTAGACCTCGAGGCGAGGGGAGGACCGGGCTTCAGCGCCTTCGAAGTCATCGCGGAGAATGTGCGGCACTATTATCCGAAGAAGGAATACAGCGCCGCCGATTGGCGTCGCATGATCTACATGACGAAGGTGCGGCAGGAAAAAGACCACGTCTTCGGCGCCTTTGACTGTCCCGACGCGAGTCAGGCCGTGCCAAAACGCAGCCGCTCGACGACCCCGCTGCAGGCCCTCAATCTGCTAAACAGCGTCTTTGTCATGGAGCAGGCCGGTCATTTCGCGAAACGGCTCGAGACCGAAGCGGCGACGACAGGGGACAGGATCGAGCGCGCCTTTGCCCTCTGCTTCCAGCGCGAGCCCTCCCCCGAAGACCTCGCCGATGCGACCGCCTTCATCGAGCAGGAAGGCCTCGTCCAGTTCACCCGCGCGATGCTCAACGCGAATGAGTTTGTATTTATTCCATGAACACCTTCCTCAATCGACGCCACTTTCTCGGCAACACGGCCCGCGGGCTGGGCGGGATCGCGCTTGCGAGCCTTTTGCATGAGGAAAAACTCCTCGCCGCTGCGGGGGGTGGTCCGATCCGCCCGGTGATCGATCCGGGACAGCCCTTTGCGTCGCGGCCGGAGCATCATCCCGCAAAGGCGAAGAAGGTCCTCGTGATTTTCTGCGCGGGTGCGTGCAGCCAGATCGACACGTTTGACTACAAGCCCGAGCTGATCAAACGCCACGGCCAGGCCATGCCGGGAGCGGACAAGATCATCACCTTTCAGGGCGAGCAGGGGATGCTGACGAAAAGCCCGTGGGAGTTCAAGCCGCGCGGACAGTCGGGCAAGATGGTCTCGGAACTGGTTCCGCATCTCGCCGAGCTCGCGGATGAGATGTGCTTCATCCACTCGATGACGGGCAAGACGAACACGCACGGTCCCGGCGAGAACTTCATGTCGACGGGCTATACGCTCGACGGCTTTCCCTCGATGGGTGCATGGACGACCTGGGCGCTGGGCACTTCGAACGAGAATCTGCCGGCCTACGTGGCGATCGCCGATCCACGCGGGACGCCGCAGTCGAGCGTGAACAACTGGGGCCCCGGCTTTCTCCCCGCCGCCTACCAGGGCACGGAGTTCACCGCCCTGAAACCGCTCGGCAATCTCGAGATCCCGAAAGGCACCACCGGCAAAACCGACGTGGCGACGCGGGATTTTCTGAAACGGCTCAACGAACGGCATCTCGCGCATTTCCCCGGCGACTCCGAGCTCGCGGCACGCATCTCGAGCTACGAACTGGCCGCCCGCATGCAACTGAGCGTGCCCGAGGTGACCGATCTCTCGACGGAACCGGCGAGCCTCCTCAAGGAATACGGGGCTGACGACACGGGCAATCCGCTGAAGGCGAGCTTCGCGAAGAACTGCATCCTCGCGCGGCGCCTCATTGAGAAAGGGGTGCGTTTTGTGCAGCTCTTCAATGGTGCCTACCAGACCGGCGGCGAGGGCGTGAGCAACTGGGATGGTCACAAGCATCTCGTCGATCAATACAGCAAACACGGCCCCGTCCTCGACCAGCCCTGCGCGGCGCTGCTCAAGGACATGAAACAGCGCGGACTCCTCGAGGACACCCTCGTCGTCTGGACGACCGAGTTCGGCCGCATGCCCACGTTCCAGAAAGGGGCGAGCGGACGCGATCACAATCCTGACGGGTTCACCACCTGGATGATGGGGGCCGGAGTGAAAAAGGGCTACAGTTATGGCGAGACCGACGAGTTCAGCTACCGGGCGGTCAAAGACGTCGCCACGGTCCACGATTTCCACGCCACGATCCTGCATCTCCTCGGACTCGATCACGAGCGGCTGACCTACTACCACAACGGATTCGAGCGCCGCCTCACCGATGTCCACGGCCATGTCATCAAAGACGTGCTTGCCTGAAACGGGGGAATCTGTCATCAACTGGCTCTCTTTACCAATCCAATGAAACCCACCCCGCTCACTGTCTTGCTCCTGGCGCTGAACCTCGCCGCCCCGGCCTACGCGGACAAACCGCTCCTGCTCGCGGAGTCGCCCGCCCTCGTCGCCGAGCCGGATTTCAAGAGTCCTCTCGACGAGAGCTTCCGCATTTCGAAAGGCGAATGGACGCCTCTCGACGGGGAGATCACGGTCGTCAATCTGCCCGAAGAGAAGCACATCCCCGTGCTCCACCATCAGGTCGGTCTGGAGAGCGCGGTCATCGAGTTGGAATTCCAGTTCACCGGTCCCGGAAGCATCCTCGTCGGCTGCGACTCTGACAAACACATCGGTCGTGTCGTCATCAATGCGGCGGGGATGAGCATCGCGGAAGATTCCGTGAAACCCTCGCACACGATAGAGACGCTCAAGGTCGAGGCGAAGCCGGGCAAGTGGCACAAACTCCGCGTTGAATGGACCGGTGACAAGATGGCGGCGAGCCTGAACGGCAAAGAACTCAGCGCCCAACACCCCTACCTAGCGACGGCCAAAAGCCGAAGCTGGCTCGCTGCCGGTGACGGGGTGAAAATCCGGAATCTGCGCATCAGGGGGGTCAAAGCTGGAAGCTGAAGCTGCCAACGCACGATTCCCCATGAGATACGCCCCTTTGCTCTTCTGCGCTCTCGCGACCGTCGCGGGTCACGCGGATCCTGCCCCGAAAGCAGAGACACTGATCGTCGAGACGCCCTTTAAGATCGACACCCCGCCGACCCGCAAGGGGCAGATCAATGGCTGGCAGGCGGCCATCGGCGAATGGACCGTCAAAGATGGCGCTCTCCACGGGGATGAGTTACCCGAGGACAAGCACGCCTCATCCTGCACCTACCGCATCGACGCAACCGACCTCGTTATCACCGCGCAATTCCGGCTCGGCGAGGCCGGTCATGTCGCCTTCGGCTGCCGCGACACGATCGCCCCGCATCATCATCTCGCGCGAACCTTCATCAGCAAAGACGCGATCTGGATCCAGCACATGTCGGGCATTGCGAAGACGACCAAGGCCGTGAAAATGACGGAGTTGAAAACCGCCATTGATCCCGAAACCTGGCAAGACCTCACTATCGAGATCATCGGCGATCACTACCGGGCGACGATAGGGGGTCATATCGTCGAGGGGCGCCACGAGCGATTTGCAGATGCCAAGGGCATCGTCGCCCTGATCGTGAAAGGGCAGGGGGCTCAGTTCAGGAATGTGACGCTCCGCCATGCGGACAGAAAGAGCGTCGCCCCATGAAACTCTTTTCCCTGATCGGCTCGTTGGCTCTCCTCTTCGCTGTCTCGGATCGAGTTCCGGACTCTCCCCATCACCGCTCCTGACGGTCTCTGAATTTTCAAATAGCTTCACCCCTCTGATGAAACGTCTCTTTGCCCTACTCCTTACCTTCTCGACCGCGCTCGCCCAGGATCCCGCGCCGGTTAAACCGCCCTCGACCAAACTCCCCGCAGCTCTCGTCGCCAGTCTCGCGTCCCATCCGAACCTCGTCTACGCCCGCTACGGAGATCGCGAGCTGACTCTCGATCTCTACCAGCCGAAGACGGCGGGACCACCGCGCCCGGCGATCGTCTGCATCCATGGCGGCGGGTGGTTCAAGGGCGATCGTTCTTCGATGAGCAATCTCGCGATGGCGTTTGCCTCACGTGGCTAC
This sequence comes from Verrucomicrobiales bacterium, assembly GCA_041688355.1. Classification (GTDB taxonomy): domain Bacteria; phylum Verrucomicrobiota; class Verrucomicrobiia; order Verrucomicrobiales; family DEV007; genus Arctic95D-9. Next base: position 9,986 of record JBDNIL010000004.1, read on the forward strand.
GTGGCAGTGACGATCAGCTACCGGCTCAGCGGCGAGGCGATCTTCCCCGCCGCGATTCAGGACGCCAAGGCGGCGGTGCGCTGGCTGCGGGCCGAGGCGAAGACCTACGGGATCGACTCGGAGAAAATCGGCGTGGCGGGTCTCTCCGCCGGCGGGCATCTCGCCGCGCTCCTCGCCACGAGCGGGGGCGTCGCGGAACTGGAGGGCGGGGGTGGTCACGCAGATCAGTCCAGTGCGGTGCAGGCCTGCCTCGCGATGGGAGCGCAGAGCGATCTCGAGTCAGATCGCATCGCCGACCTCAGCAGCCAGGCCGACGACCCTTTTTACCGAACCTTTCTGGGGGATTCACAGGCTGCGATCCCCGCGACTTATGCACTGGCCTCGCCGCGGCATCACCTCGACAAGGCGGACCCGCCGATCCTGTTCATGGCAGGAGAACTCGATGACCCGGGCACCCACGCCGATGAGACCCGAGCCAATCTGGAAAAACTGGGCATTCCCACCGGCCTCGCCCTCATCCCGGGCGCGCCCCATGCCTTTCTCGGTCAGCAAAAGGCATTCAATCTCTGCGTCGAGACGGCCGATGATTTCTTTGCCGAGCATCTGAAA
>JBDNIL010000164.1:0-1459 GCA_041688355.1 Verrucomicrobiales bacterium
CCGGTGAGTTTCTCCCGCAGGTCAGTTTCCCATTTTGTCAGCGCGGCCGGCATTTCCCCGCTTGCCGCCTTCACGGCGCCCTCGGCTTTCGCTGCTTCGCCATCGAGCCGGGCGAGTTCAGCCGTCTGGGCCGCGTCGGGGAGGCGGAGCAAGGGAGGCGTGTTACTGCCCTCTCGGCCGAGTACTCCGGTTTCCTCAATGGAATTAAAATAGGAAAAGAGCCCGTAGAATTCCTTCTGCGAGATAGGATCATACTTGTGATCGTGGCACCGGGCACAGGTCAGGGTCAGGGCCATCCATGTCATGCCCGTCGTCTCGACGCGGTCGATCACGGTCTCGACAAACCACTCCGCCTCGATCCGCCCGCCCTCACCGTTGAGGCGGTGATTGCGGTTGAAGCCGGTCGCGATGATCTGGTCCTTCGTCGGGTTCGGGAGGAGGTCACCAGCGAGTTGCTCGATCGTAAATTGATCAAAAGGCAGGTTGCGATTGTAGGCCTCGATGAGCCAGTCGCGCCACGGCCACATCTGGCGACTGCCATCACTCTGGAATCCATTGCTGTCGGCGTAGCGGGCGAAATCGAGCCAGTCCATCGCCATGCGTTCGCCGAAGTGCGGTGAGGCGAGCAATCGGTCGACGGTCTTTTCATAAGCGTCGGGAGCCTTGTCTCCGGTAAAGGCATCGAGCTCGGCGAGCGTGGGCGGCAGTCCGGTGAGGTCGAGCGAGACCCGGCGGAGGAGCGTCTCACGATCCGTCTCGAGCTGCATCGCGAGGCCTTCCTTCTCGAGGCGGGCAGCAATGAAAGCGTCCACCGGGTGCAGCGTCTCTTTTCCCGCAGGGAGAGCGGGGCGCTCGGGTTTTTCAAAGGCCCAGTGGCCCTCATACTCCGCACCCTCCTCGATCCAGCGCTCGAGGGTGTCGCGCTGGGCGGGCGTCAGGCTCTTGCCGCTCTCGGGCGGAGGCATCATGTCGGAGTCATCGGACTCGAGAAAAATGCGCACGAGCATCTCGCTCTCGTCGGGTTTGCCCGGAAAGATGGGGACGATCCCCGACTTGCCCGGAAGAAAGGCCTTTTCCGCTAGGTCGAGGCGCAGATCTCCTTTGCGCTCCTTTTCATCCGGCCCATGGCAGTGGAAGCACGCGTCCGAGAGGATGGGACGGATGTCCCGGTTGAAGCGGAGCTTCTCCCCGGCTCGCGCGAAACCCGCGAAGAGAGTGAGCAGAAGAATAGTGAGAAAAAGGCGACTCATAAAAGGGCAGGGGGGCAACGTCACTCCAATAATGACCGGAGGTCGGCAAATGTTACGAATCATGCCCGCCGCATCCGCGCCATGAGCCCGACGCCCCGAAAAATCCCCTGTCCCTTCACGTTTCCGTGCTAAAGTCCGCGCATGTTACAGGCAGGCATCGTCGGACTCCCCAATGTGGGCAAATCTACCCTCTTCAACGCCGTCACCCG
>JBDNIL010000165.1:0-4000 GCA_041688355.1 Verrucomicrobiales bacterium
ACATTTTTGCCCGCCTCGCAGGCGAGGAGGAGTCCGGCCCATTTGTCGCCGAGAGCGCCGTTCTCGTAGTAGGCCACCCCGGTGGGCGAACCGCCGCCGTAGATGTCACCGGCGGGCATCGTGCCGGGGTCTTCCTGACGCCAATGGGCGGTGGGGGTGTCCTGTCCGGGACGTTTGTCGGCGCCCCACGAGCGCAGCCCGTCGGCGGAGGAGAATCCCGCGTTGCCGCCCTCGAGCAGGTGCGAGACGCGGCAGGCGGGCGGGTCGTCGTTGTCACTCTGAAAAACGTCGCCGAAGGAGGTCACGGCCTGCTCGTAGCTGTTGCGGAAATTGTGCCCGATGATGGTGACATTCGTCCCGTCGGGATTCATGCGCGCAGCGAATCCCCCGACCCAGATGTGACCGTCGTCGCTGCGTTTACCAGCCGCTTCCTGGGTCATGTAGGAGCTGCCCATAAAGAAGTTTTTCCCCGAGTTGTCGGTGAAAACGGCGCCGCAATTGCCCTGATTCCAATACCACTGGCCGTTCGGTCCGGCGGTGACGCTGTGGAGGCTGTGATCGTGCTGGCGACCCGAGAAGCCACTCAGGAGCACCTCGCGACCGTCCACTCCGGGCTCGATTTTGCCGTCGCCGTTCGTGTCTTTGTAAACGAGCATTTCCGGCGGCTGCGAGACGACGATGCGATCATCGAGCACAGCCACGCCGAGGGGCGAGGCGAGGGCCGGTTCCTGGACAAAGACCGACGTTTTGTCGGCACTGCCCGAGCCGTCGGTGTCTTCAAGGATGACGATGCGATCGCCCTCGGGACGACGCCCGCCTTTGCCGCGGTAGTTCACGCCCTCGGCAACGTAGAGCCGTCCCTGCGCGTCGAAGTCGATGTTCGTCGGATTTGCGAGCAGAGGCGAAGTCGCCCAGACGGTGACTTCGAGCCCCTCGGGAACGGTGAAAAGATCGGTCGGCACCACCTTCGGCGCGTCGGGGTCAAAGGCGCCAGTGGAGGAGACGGGCGGTTTCTGCGTGTAGAGGCGGAATCGCACACTCGCCGAACTCGGCTTGCCGTCGCGCTCCATGCCGCCGTCATCGATCGCGAGCAGCGCCTGAAAGCGATCCACGCCCCCGGGCAGGGCATACTCGAGCAGGGCGGGCGCGTGCGTGCCGATGCCTTTGTCGTAAGACTTCCCTGCTACGCTGAGAGGGCCGCCCATGATATTTTTGTTCTTCTGCGTCTTGCCGTAACCGACCTTGGAGTCCTTCCAGTCGAGTTCGGTGAAGTCGCGGACACTGCCGTCTTTCATGACCAGCTTCGGCTCGATCCAGTTCGCCCAGTCGCAGGCAAAACCGCCCTCGTCCGAGACGACGAGATAAAGTTCTTTCGCGCCATTGAGCGAAACATCGACGGAGACGAGGCGGTCTTTGCTCTTCGGGGTGATGACCTCCGTTTCAAAGAGCGGTTTTACCTGTGTCTGTGCGACGAGAGCCGGAGCGAGGAGAAAAATCGCGAGAGTGAGGGAGCGTGTGTGCATGGGAGGGGGAGCTACGAGCCAGCGAGTCTAGCCAATCGACCGGCCGAGAGCAAACACGAATCCGCGTGAGATATGATCTGTAGCCCAAGTTTCTTATCCGGGCGGTAGATCCCCCGCAAATCCTCGATTGGTGATCAAAAGGCACTACAAAGTCGCTGCCGATCTCATTTCCGTTTTTGTCGCCAGGCACATCCGTTTCCAATCGACTCCGGGCATTGCGAAGAGCTGCGCCCGTCCCGCATCAGGCACGCCGGGTTTGCGGCACCATCACGGTGCGACCGTCGCGCAGCGGGAGCCGGGTCGAGACCAGCGAGTGCGTGCTCAGGATGCGGCGCACGGTTTTCCATTCTCGCCGATCTCCGTTTTCTTCGAGACGACGACGGATCCAGCTCGAGAGATCATAGGCGGGCACGCTGATGAAAACATGACCATCGGCCCGATCCTCTTTCTGATGGAAGTTCGGGCGCAGTCCGGGGGAGCTTTTCAGAACGGGATCCGGGAACGGGGTGTTTCTTTGATTATTTTCCTGTCCCTGTGAATTTCCCGTTTTTAAGAGATCAAACGGTCATATTCGGAGTGATGCCCGATCCACAACCAAATCATCGCTTCTTCGTGGCGAACCCCCAAAGCACGATACTGAATGCCAGCGCGAACGGACCAATACCTACCGATCTTCTTGAAGTGCTAGGACGGGTGAAACGGATCAGCCTTCAAGAGTTGGAAGTTCTCGTCAGCAACAGTCCTAACGTGCTCGGGAAGCTCATCATAGGACTTCCAAAACTTCTTGGTAGCTTGGTGAATCACGGCCTTTAGAGGCTACGGGTGGCTCCAGCCTTGAATTCCCTGATTCCTTCTTCGGCCATTGCGTCGAGCTTACCAGCACAAATGTCTCGCTCAATTTGAGCATCCCATTCGGCGGCCTCAAATGAATTGAACCAATCCCGGAAGACCGCGAGATCGTTACGACCCTGTTGCTCTACCGCATCTTCGATGGCTTCTACGGCGGAGCTCATGGAGAGAGCGTAGTGTTCAGACTCTTCCCGATCAACTCTGAGTTTCTTGGGGAGATAATCTGGCTGCGCCTCAGTGTCGCACAAGCCTTAACTCGTAGGGGTGGGTGGCGTGTTCCGGCGTTCAGATCGTGCGTCATGGCAAGAACGTAATCGGAAGCGATTCTGATGCGAGCGTATTTCAGTATCCCCAGCGCCTCCCCCGCCGGAGCATGAGACTCAGTAGTCCCTTTGCCCCCCGCCGGACCGCGACGATCCCTCGTCGCTGGTGGGACGATCCCCTTCTCTCGCCCGGCATTCTCCCCTTCAGCTTCCCCGCTGCGGCTCAGGCGAACTCAAGTTCCCGACCGTTGCCGAATAGGAGTTCCACCTGCCGTCCCCGCAGATTCGTTCACCTGCCTGGTCTCTCTGGACTCGCGATACGCCTTGACTTAAGTGGGAAATCCCACCAATTTTCCCAATGGCAACGAAATCCCGAAACACAATGCCGCCCGTCGAAGCTGTGGAAGTGATCCAGAACTATGACGCCGCAGCAGACTCGAAAAACCGCATTAGTCTGCGCGGCGCTCAGACAAAGCACTTTCATGTCAAGGTCCTCTCAAACGGTTCGTTTATTCTCGAACCGCGGATTCTTGTGCCGCCTGACGCAGTATCCAAGCGGACCTTGAAAATGCTCGATCAGTCCGTGAGTTCACTGAAAGCGGGGAATGCATCGGTGCCCATCGATTTGGCAAAATTCATCAAGTCCTGACCTGGATGCCTTTCGCAATACGAATGGGCCTGCCGGAAATGGCGGCACTGTGGGAGGATCTCTCCGCGCGATACGAAAGCGGATCCCTCGGTCAAGTGGAGCAGTAATTGTTCAAGAAATTGATCAAGACTCTGGGTTGTCTCGCCGCCAACCCAAAGCACAACAGCCTCGCCTCCCACGAGATCGACGAACTGAGCCGCAAGTATGGGATGAAGATCTTCCAATCCTATCTTGAGCACCGGACACCGGGAGCAGGTCGAATTTTTTGGGCTTATGGGCCAGACAAGGGTGAAATAACAGTCCTCGCCATCGAGCCGCATCCGGAGGACAAAAAGCGAGGAGCCTACAACGCATCAAACTATCCTCCATCCCTCCGACCGACAAAAAGAAGGGCGGCTAACTAGCAGACTGTCGGACTTAGAGCTGGTGGTTCCTTTGTCCCCCGCCGGACCGCGACGATCCCTCGTCGCCGGTGGGACGATCCCCTTCTCTCACCCGACACCCTCCCCTTCAGTTGCCCCGCTGCGCCGCGGGTGAACGCAAGCTCCCGGCCGTTGGCTGGTAGGAGACCAAGCGGCCTGGCGAATGATGCGAAGATTGCAGTGATAAAAGCACAATCCGTGGGCTTGATTCGATTGCGCCTCATGATTGAGCAATTCAACGGGATGCGGGGAAACGGGCTGTTTCTTGATTATTTACCTGTCCCTGTGAATTTA
>JBDNIL010000166.1:0-8886 GCA_041688355.1 Verrucomicrobiales bacterium
GATACGGGTGGAGCCAAAGTTGAGGCGTTTGCGGGAGCTGACCTTTGGTGTCGTCGGACTGGGGCGTATCGGCACCGCGACGGCCCTGCGGGCAAAGGCGATGGGTTTCAAAGTGGTCTTCTACGATCCGTATCTGCCGAACGGAGCGGACAAGGCGGTGGGGGTCCGGCGGGTCGGCACCTTGGAGGAACTGCTAACCTTATGCGATGTGCTCTCGCTACACTGCCCGCTCAATGGCGAGACGCGGCATCTCATCGCAGAGCGGGAGCTGGCGCTGCTCAAGCCGTCGGCGTTCCTGGTCAACACCGCCCGTGGTGCGGTGATCAAGAAGACGGCGATTCTCGCGGCCTTGCGCGAGGGGCGTATCGCGGGCGCAGGACTGGATGTGGTGGAGGATGAACCGCTAAAGACAGCAGATGAGGCGAGCGCACCCAATCTGATTGTCACCTGCCACGCGGCTTTTTGCAGCGTCGAATCCAAAATCGAGATGCGCGCGACCTCAGCCCGTATCGCGCTCGCCGCCGTGCGTGGCGAGGCACTGGAAAATGTCGTCAACGGACCGTTCTCATGAAACGGCATCTCATCGCTAAAAGCACCGCAGGCAAGCCGTTCGTGAACCGCGAGACGGGCACCCTGGTGGAAGCGCACTTCACCCGGGGGATTGTCGAAACACCACTTCCAACCACCGGCAAAAGCAAAGCGGTTGATCGAATTCCATCAGGGCCGGGAGAAATGCAAAACCTAAGAGGGTAAGGTCTGCGGCCCGACACGGTTGACTGCCTGGTTCGCCCTCAATCCTTCCCCTCCACCTTCCGGTACAAAAACGCTTCGGAGGTGAGAAGTGAGGTCAGCAACGCTTTCATGCTTCCACCGCTCTCGCGGTAGGCGTGCCAAGCTTCCCGGAGGACGGGGGCGTCGTTCAGGGTTTCGTTGCGGCCCATCCAGAAGCGGAAGGCGTGGCGGACGAAGACCTGCTCGACGCGCTCGCTCCCGGCCAGTTTTTCGATCATGTCGATCGCGTTTTCCACGGAGCCGTCGAGCCGGGGATCGCCGGAATCGATGATCTCGCCGCGGGTGTCCACCGGCTTGTCCAGCTCGGTCGTTCGGAAAAGGCCCGCGTGGTTGTACATCTCAAAGGGCAGGCCCAGGGGATCCATCTTCTCGTGGCAGGTCCAACAGTATTGCTCCCGGGTGACGCGCATCCGTTCCCGCAGGCTGTTCTGCGGCTCGTCGGGGAGCTGGGCATCGACGGTGATCGGCACGTCGGGGATGCCCCCGCCCAGGAGCCGCTCGCGGATCCAGATACCGCGGTGGATGGCGTGATTGTCCATCGCGTCAGTGTGCGAGACGAGCCAGGCAGGGTGGGTCAAAATGCCGAGGCGCTGACCTTCGGGGGCGGTCGCGAGAATGCGTTCGGGCATCATCGAGTCGTTGCCGAAGGAGCGACGCCCGACGCGGGCGTAGATGGGTGGACCGGTCAGATCGGCCCCGGCGACATTGACACTGATGCGGTTTCTTCTCTCTCTCGCCGCCGCCGTGATTTTGTTCTTTGTCGTGGCGACGACTTTCTCCTGTACCGCGAAAGCTTTCTTTGCCTCCTTATCGTCGGGGGTCGCCTTTAATTTTGCTTTAAGCCCGGCCAGCTTGGTTTCCCCGGCCTCAAGTTCGGCCTTCTCCTTTTCGGTGGCGGCTTGATCCGCTATCTTTTTCGCGGCCACGGCAGCAATTTTCTCTTCCTTCGTGTGCTGTCGCCCGAAGTAGGTCTTGTCGGTTTCGGTCGCGATGACTTTCTGTGTCGTGAGGAGTTCCTTGAGGACGTCTTTGTCTTCTTCGAGGATCAGCTCAATGAGGCGGTCCGTGCTCGCGGTGGCGTCGAACATCGCGCGGAAATGGGCAACACCCCCGGTGACGCCGGTTGCCGCAATCGCACTATTGTCTTTGCAGATATAGCCACCGAGATCGTGATCGAAGTAGTCGCGGAAGAAGTGGAGAATCCTCGGCTTGCGGATGCTGTCGTCGTCGAGCATACGCGTGACCTCGCGCTCGACGTCCTCGCGGGTTTGCATGCGTCCGTCGGTGATCGCTTTTCTGAGTTCTGCGTCGGGTCTGATGTAACTCAGCGCGTGATTGACGGCGAGGCCCAGTTCCCAATCCTGTAGCATGACGCGACCATCTTTGTCGGGCGTCCCGCCTTCGGCGAGTTCCGGCCGGAAGAGGGCATCACGGTCGAGGAAGATCGCCGACAGTCCCATGAAGACCCCGTCCTCTTTGCCGACCTTGGCGATGGAGTCTTTGACGATCTGCAGGTAGTCGTCGGATTCCTCCGCTGCGGGAGGACGAAACGTGAGGGCTTCAAACACGTAGTCAACGGCGGTGCCTAATCGCTCGTCTTCGACGCCGGGGTCTTTCATCAGATCATGAACAGGGGTGAGCGGGCGGACGACTTTCGTGCTGTAAACAATCGCGGTGGGAAGGCCCCGGAGATCACCCTTTGGCTTCACTTTGTCGTAAGTCCTCGGATCGTCGGTGATTTGCTCCGGATTGGCGATGCTCAGCGGCCCGTAGGCCATGTATTGGAGAATGTCTCCCGCCATACTTAGGATCTGAGTCGCCTCGGCGCTGTTGACGCTGTAGAAGTCGGGGTAGTTTTCGAGGCCGTGAGCACTGGACGAGGAAAGGACCCCAGGCACGCTCTTGACCGAAGTGGCGTAGGCGACGGTTCCTCCGTCCCACTTGATGATGCGGTCGGTGCCGAAGTAGAGCTTGAGCTCGCCGCCGTGGTTTGTCGGAATGAAATCGCCGTGGGTGCGGAGGCCGGGCTTTTCGGGGTCAAATTGTGGCTCGGTGTTGATCAGTTCGTTCAAGCGAGTGATATGCTCCTGCGGCGTGACCCGCCAGATGCGGGCGGGCGAGGAGGTCGGCACGAGCTCTATGCCGTCGGGCAGCGCGCCGAAGAGGAGGTCATGATCGATGAAATTGGCCTTTTTGGGATCGAGATGAGTGTGGAAGCCGCCCTTGTCTTTCATCGCGCGCTGCAGTTCGCTCACGATCCAGTCGGAAAAGCGGAGGCGCTCGATGACCTCCGGCTGCGACTGCTTTTTCGGAGGCATCTCCTGGAGCGCGACCTGGGCCCAGACCGATTTCCAGACGGCGGCGTTGGTTTCGTCGACAGGCCCCAGATCAAGCAGCGACAGGTCGCCCTCGGCCGTGATGTCGTCGTGACACTCGATACAATGTTTGTCCAGGAAAGCCATCGCGAGGGAGTCGAAGGTCCCGATGACCGGCTCGCCGGGCGTGTAGGAATCATCCGCAGCCCGGGCCGTCCCGAGCGCAACGCATCCCATCAGCGTGAAAGCGAGGAGGAGTCTGCTCACACGAGGAGTTCCTTGAGGGGTCCGTTGCCGGTGTCGAACTTGGCGGCCATCTTCTCGCTCATGTTGAAGCGATCGCACTGGACGCCGGAAGCCTGCAGGATGGTCGAGTAAAGCGCGTTGATGGGGCGTTTGCCATCCAGTTGCGTGAACTGGCCGGTCTTGAAGGCTCCGTCGTAGTTGCCCAGGAGCACCACCGGCCAATTGGCACCGTTGGTGTGCTGAGAATCGGCGTTGTTGCTGGTGTAGACGATCAGCGTGTTGTCCATCATTGTGCCGCTGCCCTCGGGCACGCTCTCCAGTTCTTCCATGAGCCGTACGAGCATACGGCTGTTGTACTGACGGATCTTGATCCAGATCGGATTGTCGGGCTGCGGCATGTGCCCCAGGTTGTGCCCCTGCTGCTCGATGCCCAGACCTTTCCAGGCCCCGAAAATTTCGCCGCGGCCCGAACCAATCGTCAGCACGCTGGTCATACCTGACTTGAGAGCGGAGATACCCAGGTCCAGAAGGGCGTCGTGCCAGTCGGTCTCGAACTCGGGTGTGGTGTAGCGACTGTCCACTTGCGGAGCGAACTTCTGCAGGTGGTCGGAAACATTGCCGAGGCGCCCCCGCAAACCGTTGATGTCATTAAATCCCTGCACGTACTGGCCGTAGCGCTGCTTCTCGGCAGCTGGCAGCGTGCCGCCTTTGGCAGCGGCCAGTTGCTCGATGCGGTCGAACATGCCGGATCGGGCTTCGTGGTGCTGGCGGATGTCACCCCGGGAGATGCCGCCATAGAGCATCTGATAGAGGTGATTCGGGTTGGAATGCATGAAGATGGGCTGGCCCGCGCCGCTGGCCGAGAGGTTGGCGACGGTGGGCTTGGTCTTCATGTTCTCCATGGAGTCCATGCCGATACACAGGTGAGGCAGGAGTGTCTCGGGAAGAATCCTGCTCAGCTCGTAGTCGATCGTGGGGCCGCTGGGCGGAACGCCGTCACTACCCCGGTAGCCCCCGAGCGCGCCGAAGAAGGCACTGTGCGATGGGCTGGTGTGCATGCCGTGCAGACCGTTGATGATGTGCATGCGCTCCTTGTAGGGCTCCAGCGCCTCTATTGGCTCGGGCAGCCTGGCCGTTGCGAGAGAGCCGCTATGCTTCATTCCCGCCGGGATACAGGTCGCCGGATCGAAGCCCTGATTCTGTAGAAAGAAAATGACCCGCCTGGGAGTGCCCATCGAGGCAGTCGATGCTCCCCGGGCAAATGTCGGGAGAAAGGACGAACCGAGGGCGGCACCGACACTTGCGGTCATTCCTTGAAGCAAGGTTCTGCGATCGATCTTTGTCATGGAAAGGAAGGAAAAAGCTTCTTGTGATGAGTTGCTCTCGAGGCAACCGGTAGAAAGATGACATACTTCCGGACAGAGACCTACACCGGCTCGAACCGTCTTCGCGCTATCACGCCACCCTTTGATGGCGGAATCGGAGAGAGATCGCCGACTTGTTCTTCTTTACCTTGGAGAGACAAAATCAGATTTCTATTCCCGAAGGCGGGCACACAGACGTCTGTGTCGCTCCGCCTTCGAGTTCCCGCGCCGTAGATTCAGCCTGCGTGTATTCGCTTGTGTAAATCGGCGCATACCGTAACTGGCGCTTCCGGAAATGACTCCGGATTCGTTACTCCTCCACCCTTTTCCATGAAATCGATCCCGCTCCGCTCTTTCCTCGTTCTCGCGCTTGCCGCCGTGAGCGTTTCTCTCGTCCCCGCCGCCTCTGCCCAGGAGGAGGTGACAAAAGGCTCCAAGTCATGCTCACCGTCACCTGCCTCATCCTGATCGATCCGGATGGCTGCGTCCTCGCGACGCAGCGGCCCCTCTATAAGTCGCTCGGCGGGTTCTGGGAATTCCCCGGCGGCAAGGCGGAAGCCGGTGAATCAGCGGAGGAGGCGCTGCGTCGCGAGATCCGCGAGGAGCTGCATCTCGAACTCGGTCCGCTCGAAGCGATCACGCCCGTGGAGCACGATTATGATTTCGGCAGGATCCGGCTGCTGCCCTTTCTCGGACGCTGCGCGGAGCGACCCAAGCTGCAACTCGCCGAGCACATTGATGCCCGCTGGATCGTCCCCGCCGACTTCGCTACTCTCGAGTGGGCACCGGCGGATGTCCCGATTCTGGGCGAGATCGCAGCGATATTGCGTGGCGTTTGATCCAAAACAGGTCAAGCTCTCAGGATGTTGCCCGAGGGACTTTACGAACGACTGCTCGACGAGGAGTTGCAGGGCCTCCTCGACGCGCATCCCGAGCTCTCGCCTACGTTCGAGAAACTCGACGACGAGGCTGAGTCGCACACTTTCAGTCAGTTTGTCAGTCAGGTGCTGCGGCAAGCCCTCCCCGCCTGCAAGCCGGGGCAGCGCCGTCTCCTCATCAACCGTCTTCTCGAACTACTCGGTGCGGTCGACGGGCTCGACTACACGCTGAAGAGGCAACTCCTCGACCAGCCGAAAACTCTACTCCGGCAACTGCGGAGCACCCGGAACGCGCAGCCGTTTCCTCAACCGGTCACTTCTCTCAGCGTCAGCAGTCTGCTCACCGGGGCCGGGGATGATCCCCAGCTCGAGCGCGAGCTGCGCATGGAGATGATGACCGCCGACCGGGTCGATATTTTAGTGTCATTCATCAAGAGCTCGGGACTTCAGCTTTTAAAGCCGGCCTTCGAGGTTCTTGCCAGTCGTCAGGTGCCGGTCCGGATCATCACCACTTCCTACATGGGGGCGTCTGACCCAGGAGCAGTAGAGTGGCTCGCGGCGTTTCCTCACTTTTCAGTTAAAGTCTCCTACGACACCGAGCGGACCCGTCTCCACGCCAAAGCCTATCATTTCATCCGGGACACCGGCTACTCCACCGCCTACATCGGCTCGGCCAATATGAGCCGTCCCGCCATGACGAGCGGCCTGGAATGGACGGTCAAAGTCACCGCGCAGGACATGCCGCACATCCTCGAGCGATTCGAAGCCGAGTTCGAGACCTACTGGGCGCGCGAAGAGTTCGCGCCCTTCGACAGTGCAGCGCCGGAACGATTCCGCGAGGCGATTGCTTTCGCCAACCGCCCCTCCGAGTGGAGGGGTCCGCGCTTTTTCGCCGATATCAGGCCCCACTCGTTTCAGGAGCGCATCCTTGAGGCCCTTGCTGCGGAGCGTCTTGACAGGTCCTTCCGCAATCTCGTCGTCGCCGCCACGGGGACGGGGAAGACGGTCATCGCCGCCTTCGATTACCTGAGATTCAGACGGGAACATCCGGAGTCATCGCGACTTCTCTTCGTGGTGCATCGAAAGGAAATTTTGCATCAGGCCCGCGACTGTTTCCGCTCAGTGTTGCGTGACTTCAACTTCGGCGAGATGCTCGTCGATGGGCAGGTGCCGCAGGTGTGGGATCATGTCTTCGCCTCAGTCCCCAGCCTCACGAATCGCTCGCCCTGGAATGATCTCGGGCCGGACCATTTCGATTTTGTCATCGTCGACGAGGCCCACCACGGGACCGCCGGCAGCTACCGACCGCTCTTTGATCATCTGCAGCCGACCGTTCTCCTCGGACTCACTGCGACTCCGGAGCGGATGGATAACTCATCCATCCTGCCGGACTTCAACAACCGTTTCGCGGCGGAGATTCGACTTCCGGAAGCGCTCGAGGAAAAGCTGCTCTGCCCCTTTCACTACTTCGGCGTGACCGATCCGGTCTCCGTCTCTGACGAACGTTTTTGGAGAAACGGTAAATACGACATCGGCGAACTCGAGTCCGTCTACACCGGCGACGACATCCGCGCTAAGGACCGCCTCAACGCCGTCCTCCAGGCGATCGAGCGCTATCACCCCAACCCCTTTGCGACTCGGGCGATTGGATTCTGTGTCAGCGTAAAGCACGCCGAATTCATGGCTAGGCGATTCCGTGAAGTAGGCCTCAACGCCGAGGTGGTTCTGGGTGAAACCCCGACCGTCCAGCGCGATCAGTGCATGAGGGACTTCCGCAGCGGTAAGCTGCCCTTCCTCTTCACCGTCAATGTTTTCAGCGAAGGGGTCGATATCCCCGAGATCAATCTCGTGCTCTTCCTGCGACCGACTGAGAGTCTCACAGTCTTTCTCCAGCAACTCGGGCGCGGACTCCGTCATGCTCCGGAAAAGGACTGCCTCACTGTCCTCGATTTCGTCGGGCAGGCGCACCGCAAGTATCGCGTCGACCGCAAGTTCAGCGCGCTCCTGCGTCATTCGCGGCGGCAAATCGACAAGGAGATCGAAAACGATTTTCCAAATCTGCCACCGGGATGCAATATCCACCTCGAACGGGTCGCGCGGGAGCACATCCTCGCTAACATAAAGCAGACTCTCGGCAACCTGAACGCCTTCATCCCCGAGGCCATCCGCACTTTTGAAGCCGAGACGGGAAAACCTCTCTCTTTTGGGGAGTTTGTCAGGGAGACGCAACTGTCACCTCTCAGCATTCTGAAGAACCGGACCTGGTCCGAGTGGAAAGACCTCGCCGCCGGAACCGCTATTGTCGCCGACCCTGATCTCAAAGACGCGCGGAATGCCCTGCGCCGATTCTGCCTGCGCACCGACCCGGTTCTGCTTGAGAAAGTCGAGCGTCTCTCTTCGGCGAAAGTGGCGGAAGAGCCCGCTCACTACGGATTCTCAGAGGCCGAGGCCAATGCTCTCCATTACACGCTATGGTCGAAAAAAGGCGCGGACCTCGGTGTCACCAGTCACCGCGAGTCCATTGCCCGCTGGCTTCGGAATCCCCACTCGGCCGCCGACCTCGTTGAGATCGCCCGATGGCGTCGCAGCGTCCACCCGTTTCCCACCAGCGCGATCGATCTGGGGTATCCCTCCACGCTCCGTCTCCACGCGGCCTACGGCTACCGAGAGATCACCGCCGCATTCGGAAAGGCTACTCTCGCGACGAGCGGTCCGGCCGGGGTCGGCGTGATCCACGTGGAGGCGCTGAAGACCTATATTCATTTCGTCACCTTCCGCAAAGAGGACAAGGATTTCGCGCCGACGACGCGTTACAAGGACTACCCCATCAGCCGAACGAGGCTCCACTGGGAATCCCAGGCCGGGACGACCCGGGCCTCAGGCACCGGACAGAACTACCTCCATTTCCGCGAGCGAGGCTACACGATCCTCTTCTTCGCCCGTCTCCAGAAAAGGGAGGACGGCGAGACCTCGCCCTTCCTCTTTCTCGGCCCTGCTGCCGACCTCGTCTCGGCGGAATCGGATCGTCCCATCAAAATGATCTGGGATCTGGACCATACCATTCCGGCGGAGATGTTCGAAGCGGCGCGGACAGTCTGACCCGGTTCCCGCCGCTCCCGCCGCTCCCGCCGCTCCCGCCTTTGCGCCGAACTGAGTCCGAGTCTAAAATCCGTTCATACACCGTCTCTTTGCTCTGGTCCTCGCCCTTGTCGGCAGCTTCCCCGCTGCAGCTGCAGAATAGGAAGAAAGAGCGGGGTAGGATGTTCTCACTTCGAGGTCAGCTCAAATACC
>JBDNIL010000167.1:0-7847 GCA_041688355.1 Verrucomicrobiales bacterium
CGGTGGAAGGCGGTCGCGAGAATCTGGTCGGGCGTCGCCTTGTCGAGGAGATCTCCGGCAAACTGCTCGATCGTGAACTGATCGAAGGGCATGTCGGCATTGATCGCGTCGATGACCCAGTCGCGGTAGCGCCACGCGTCGGCACGATGATTGTCTTTCTCAAAGCCGTCGCTGTCGGCGTAGCGGGCACGGTCGAGCCAATGCCTCCCCCAGCGCTCGCCGAAGGCGGGACTCGCGAGGAGATCGTCGGCGAGCTTCGCGAGGCCGGTCTCACGATCCGCCGCGATCGCCGCCCGGTAGGTCGCGACCTGCGCCAAGGTCGGAGGCAGGCCAACGAGGTCGTAGAAAAGGCGGCGGATCAGGGTGATGTCGTCGGCCTCGGGCGAGGGAGTGATGCCCTCTATGCCGAGACGAGCGAGGACAAAGGCATCGACGGGATTTTTCGCCAGGGCCGGAACAGCCGGCGAAGTGAGTCCCGCGTAGGCCCAGTGCTTCGGCCAGACCGCGCCGGAGGCGATCCATTGCTCCAGCTTCGCGGTCTCCTCCCCGGTGAGTGGCTCGCCCTTGTCCGGAGGCGGCATCACTTCGTCGGGATCGGTCGCCCGGACGCGGTGCATGACCTCGGACGCCTCGGGCTCGCCGGGGACGATGCCCCGCAGCCCGGACTCTAGCACCTTCGTAGCAGGCTCGATCCCGGTAAGACGGAGCCCGGCCTTCGTCTCGTCGGGTCCGTGACAGAGGGTGCATTTCTCGGCGAGGATGGGGCGGATGTCTTTTTCAAAATCGACCTCTGCTCCGTGGGAAATGCTCCCCGCGGCCCAGAGGACCGCATACATCGGGAAGAATCTGGCGGAAATAACACCCATCACAGGTGCAAGTTTCCGCATTTTCCAAGGCCGCGTCAAGGGACGTGGAAGCGGCCTATCTTGTTTTCGCCCCATCAGCCACCAGCGGAATCACCCGATAGCGAGGAGCCAGCGTCGCCTCGAGTTTCCGGACGAGAGCGTCGTAGCGACGGGTTTCCTCCGTCTCGATGAGCGGGACGGTCAGGTGCGAGCCGAAAGAGTTCGTCCGGGGTGACCGGTTTTCCGGTAACACCGTTGCAAGAAGTGAAGTTAAAAACTCGGGGGAGGTCATCGCCTCGCGAATCTGCGCATCGGACTCTTTCCCCGAAACGGGGATGCGATCTGGAGCTTTGGGAAATGGAAGATAGCTCATCATCTGGTGACCACCGAGCGCCTCCAGTTTGTCTGCGATGAGGAGGATGCGTTCATTGCGTCGTTCCGGCTCGAAACCTCCATGTTCGCGAGCGAGGAGACGGTAGCAATCGAGCGAGCGCACCATCAGGGAAATCGCTCCACTCCGGTCGCCGTTTTTTTCAGTGATGAGAGCCTCCTGCAGATAGAGATAACCCTCCATCCATGTTTCAGCCGGATCATTGGCTAGAACGGATTGCCCGGAGATCGAGAAAAGCAAGATCACGATAAGACTCCTCATGACCGAATTTTTTCATGAAACCCCGATTCGGTCCAGTCCAAAACCTGTCTCAAGGGAAAATCAGAACCTCAAATCATCACCTCAAAGCGGCACCTCGAGCCCGGCGTGGCGGGCGAGTTTGCGCTGGCGTTCGTCGAAGGTCAGAAAATGCGTCGCCTGCAAATGAATGGCCGTGGCGACGTGAAAGATGTCGAGGGTGCGATGGCCGCCGTGGGCGGTGCGCTGCTGCGAATAGACGAGCGAGAGGCGCAGCACCGCATCCATGTCAAAAGGGAGGAGCCGATTCAGCCCCGAGGCGACATCGGACTCCCAGTCGGCGATCATGCGATCCGCCTCGCCGCGAGAGTAGCCCATCGTTCTATCATTCGAGTGAAGCCAGACCTGAAGCTCGATGGCCTGTCGGAACTCGAACTCGAGGAGAGAGGTGAAATAGAGCGGCCCGTCCATCGTTCGCCTGAAGGCGAGAGCAGAGGGAGTGTGCTCCTGCTTACGATAGCTCGAACAGAGGAAGCTGGTGTCGGGGTAATGCAGATTCATGGCTCGCCCGTCTCAAAGGCCCGCATTTCCTCCACTTCCTCATTAGTGAAGAAACGGTCTCCCCACGTTTTTGTGAGGCGGGCCTCGTAATCCGGATGCGCCGGCATCGGCCTGCTTCCCGAGACGTCCGCGCAGAGCCGCGCGATGGGCTTGGAGTGCTTGGTGATGACGATGTCCTCCCCCCCGGCAAGCCAGGCCTCGATTTTGGGAAAGTCGTAGCGGAGATCACGAACGGTAGCCGTTTTCATAACATCACAAATGTGTGATGTTATCGCGGGTTTTTCAAGTGATTCCTCGTCCGGTAGCCTCGCCGAATACGCGATCACCATGACCCCATCTGTTCAACAGGGTATGGCCATTGACTCAACACTGTCAGAAAATCCTGGCTGCGCTGGCCTTAGCGCTCCCGGAAAAGGCTGCCGGTCCCGTAAAATCCTTGGGTAAAGTGTACAAAAAAACGCTCCCGTTTTCGGCGGGAGCGTCTTTCAAAATCGCGTAGAAGAGCGGTTAGTGCTATTCGGTCAGCCTGACAGTTGTGTTTCGTTTATTACGAAGCCACGGGCGCTCCGCGGGAAAGGCTTAGCGGGCGGCAATGAACTCTCTCAGTTGCGAGTAGATGGGCTGGACGGTTTCGTCTTCCCCGTTTTCCTGAGCGGCCATCACCATGGAGATGCTGTCGGCGATCAGGTTGCGGAGTCGGCTGACCATCTCGATCCCCTTGCGGGTGATCTGGACCATCACCTTGCGGCGATCATCGGCAGCGTGGAGACGCTGGACGTAGCCCAGTTTCTCGAGGCGGTCGACAAGGCCGGTCGCGGCTGCCGTCGAATGACCCATCTTTTTGGAGATGTCGGTCATCGTCAGGAAGTCCTCGTTGGCCAGATAGCCGAGCAGGAAGAATTGAGCGTAGGAAATGCTGCCCTTGTTCAGTTCTTTCGACAGGTCGAGTAGAAAGGACCGCTGGGCGAACATGATGAAGTCTGCCAGACGGTCGGCATTCGGCTCGACCTCGATTGTTTTGTCTTCTGTAATTTGCATGATATGACCTCCTTGAGATTTTGATAAATATGGAAGTGATGGTAATTTAACGCTAACTGAGAGGTTTATGCAACCTAATTAATTATAATTTTCGTAATTATTAGATTACTAATCCTGATGCGGGTAAAATTTAGTCCCCAATGATCGCATCTTTTTCTAATTTCGCAATAACGAATTGTAAATTTGCATTAATTTTCAAAGTTGGGGTCCAATCCGTGCTCGCCATCATCCAATAAAAGGAAGAGGTTAACCAGCTAATTTTAGTGGAGACTCTGTTTCCTTTTCGTATCGTGCGAGCATCCGTATAGGGGAGACATCAGGCTTCCTTTAGTGTTCAGCCGCTACACACCATGAGATTCATCCTCGCAGAAGATTTTTGGGTTCTCGACGCCCTCTCCCCGGCGGAGTGGCAGCTCATCCGCGACCTGCCCGAAGTGGCTGCGGGCACCCGCTACGGCGACAAGACGAGGGAGAGGCTTTTCCCCTCCCCCCTGTCAGAGGAGGTCATCGCGGACGAGAGCACCCTCACGCAAATAGAGGACTGGGATGAACTGATCCGCCCCGAGCTGGAGGAGTCCTTTGCTCAAGCCCGTTTCATTGTCGAAAAAGACCTCAGGAATGCCCGCCCGGTCCCTTTCAGCGAGATCGTCGCCGGCGAGCTGACGGACGATGAGCTTGAAGAGATCGGTTTCACGATGCCGGCCCACGAGCTCTACCGGGTCGAGGTGCCGCGCGGGCACACGGAGCCCTGGTATAGTACTCTGAATCAGGCGCGTCTTCTCATGAATGAGGAATACGATCTCGCGGATGCGGAAGAGCGGATGCTGATCCGCAGTCTCGGGGCGGGTGCGATGGACGAGGAGCGCATGGTCCTCTTTGCCCAATACGAACTCTATTCGGTGGTGCAGAGCATCCTCGTAGAGAATCTCATGGGCGACTGATCACGACCATGGACGACATCCCTGAATTTTCCATGGTAGTCGCCGATGTGCGCTGGAGATGCCTCGGGCTGGTGGAAGGAACCATCCCGTTTGCGCTCGCTCAGGTTTTTTCCCCGCTTCTCAGAGCAGCGCCGCGAGGCAAAACTGCGGGCCTATGCTCCCTACTCGCGCTTCCATGTGGGCGCAGCGTTGCGGATGGACGGGACAACCTTTACCGGAACGAATGTGGAGAACGCCAGCTACGGCGGCACCCTCTGCGCCGAGCGGTCCGCGATCTCAGCGGCGGTGGCGTCTGGCTGTCGCTCGCTGGAAATCATCGCGGTCTCGACCGACGCCTCAGAGCTCACCGACATGGGGATGCGGGCGCCGTGCGGACTGTGCCGGCAGGTCATGAGTGAGTTCGCAGCGCCCGGTCTGCTTGTCTTACTCGACGGCGGAACGGGAATGGACGGGTTGCCGCAAGGTGAGGTGATCCCTTTTGAACTGCTCCTCCCCTGGCGATTCCAACTTCGGAAATAAGGCGTCCCCACCCGATCACGCAGCGCCCCGGGAGAAGAGATGGACGTTGACAGCCTCCTGACTCCTCCGACCTCACGATGCGGCCGCACACCGCATGACCGAACGCCCCACCGCCGTCCGACACTGGATCCTCGCCGCCACCACTGCAGCGGCGTTCCTGATGTATCTCGATCGCATCTGCATGGCGGCGATCATGAACTCGGATTCCTTCAAGGAAGACATCCCGCTGAGCCCGGTGATGGACGGGTGGATCAAAGGCGCCTTTTTTGCGGCCTACGCTCTCGGACAACTCCCGGCCGGCTACCTCGCGGTGCGCTTCGGGGCGCGTTCGCTGATGTCGATCTACATTGTCCTCTGGTCGATCTTTACCGTCCTCACGGGATTCGCGACGGGGCGCTATCGCTCCTCCTCGCCCGGGTTGGTTGCGCCCTTGCTCACGGTGACGGTGATCGCGAGCTTCGGCGACTGGCGATTGGCGGATCATCCCTCGGTCAATCCGGCCGAACTCACCCTGCTCGAGGCGGACCGCCCCGCCGCCGCGGTCGAGGGAGAAAAGAAGACCTATGTCTTTCTCTGGCGCATCGCCCTGACGCATCGCAGTCTCTGGATGAACTCGGGTTCAACGCCGAGGATCGGGTCGAGGATGCCGCCTGAAACGCCTCACTCGTGCTCGGTCCCGCGCGTCGTCCGACCGAGGGGCAGGTAAGCGCACGCAAGCGTGAGCAATGCATTGATCGGGTAAAACCACGGGAAGGCGAGCTGAGGCCGGGTGCTCGTGAGCCAGTCTGTCGCCAGACCCATGGCCTCCAGCAGACGCGGCAGCTCCGGCCGCACCCAGGCCACCACGAGGATCGACACAATCGTTCCGAGGATGATCCCCCGGAGGCTCTTCTTACCCGGGAGGATCGCGGCGAGGAGCACGCCGAGGAGAGGACCGTAGGTATAGGTGACCATGCCGAAAGCGAGGTCGATGAGGTTCTTGTCCTGCGATTCGGCGTGGCCCTGCGCCATCCAGATGGTGAACCCCGAGAGGAAAACAGCCCATACAAAAACGGCGATACGGGAGAGACGCACCATTTCCCCGCTGCGCTCCGCCGACTCGACCCGCTTGCGCCCGAGGATGGCGGAGAGACTCGTCTGGGAGAGCGCCGCCAGGGTCGAGTCGAGGCTGGAGATGGCGGCGGCGAAAGCGCCCGCGAGGATGAGTCCAGTGATGCCCGGAGGGACGACGGTGGTGATCCAAGTGGGGAAAACAAAGTTCGCGTCCTTCGCGAAGAGGACCGTCTCGGCCGGGGTCATGCCTTTG
The DNA here is from genome assembly GCA_041688355.1 of Verrucomicrobiales bacterium. Classification (GTDB taxonomy): domain Bacteria; phylum Verrucomicrobiota; class Verrucomicrobiia; order Verrucomicrobiales; family DEV007; genus Arctic95D-9. The sequence goes on from JBDNIL010000167.1 coordinate 5,839, forward strand.
ATCTGGTACCAGGCGAAGAGGCCCGATCCCACCGCCAGCATCACCAGGGTGATCACGAGCGAGACGCTGCTCCAGACTATCGCCTTGCGCGCCTCGTGCGGCGTGCCGCAGCAGAAGATGCGCTGGGCATTGAGCTGATCCGTCCCGAAGGCAGCGAGGTTCTGGAAGGGCATGGCGAAGATCGCGACCCAGAAGGTGTAGTTCAACATCGGGTTCTCCCAGGGCGGAGTGAAATCAAAGATGCGCATCTTGTCGACCGCGACGCCCTCACCCGTGACGAAGGAGCGGTTCACCTCCACGATCTCGGACCATCCCAGCACACTCACGAGCCAACCGAGGGCGAGGAGCCCGCCGAAGATGAAGATGACGAACTGGATCACGTCGGTCCAGATGACGGTCCGCATCCCGCCCATAAGAGTCCAGAGCAGGGCAAAGAGACCGATCGTGAGGATGCTCCAGTTCATGTCCCATCCCGTGACGGTTTGGAGGATGAGCGCGGTGACGAGGACCCGCACGCTCTGCCCGAGGATGGCCCCCATTGAAAAGAGGCCGGTGACGAGGCGACGCACACCCTCACCGAGTTGGTTGCCCATGAAATCGTAGGGGCTGTAAATCTCGCGCCGGTAATAGAGCGGCACCAGCCAATAGCCCACGAGGAAACGCGCGATGATGGAGCCGATGCCCCATTGCAGATAGGTCCAGTCGCCCTGAGCCGCATAGACACCACCCGGCACGCCGATGAAGGTGAGCGCGCTGATCTCCGTCGCGATCATCGAGCCACTCACCGCCCACCATGGCATCGTGCGGCCGCCGAGGAAAAAGTCTTTCACCGTCGCTGCCTTGCCCGCGAGACGGTGCCCGACCCAGGTAGTCAGGGCCATGTAAAAGGCCACGACAAACCAGTCGAGGGTGGTGAAATGGTTGGCGATTTCGTCGGCAGGCATGAAGCGGAGAGTAAGCCCGCGATGGGGCGCTTGTCCAGCGGCTTGCAACGGCCCTCCGCGGAGGGATCGGCGGACGATCCAATTCGCTTGAAAAAACCGGCGGCGAGTCTTTACTCCCGCGTCGCTGCGTTCCACTTCACACGCATCCCGCCGCTCCAGAATATCTGAATGACACTCCCCATCGTCCTCCTCCTCATCGCCGGTCTTGTACTGCTCGTCTGGGGAGCCGAGCTACTGGTGCGGGGGGCCTCGCGCATCGCCACCGCCGTGGGCATCTCCCCGCTCGTCGTGGGACTGACCGTGGTCGCGTTTGGGACAAGCTCGCCGGAGCTGGCGGTCAGCGTGATGTCGGCCTTCAAAGGTCAGGCCGACCTTGCTCTCGGGAACGTCATCGGCAGCAATATTTTCAACATTCTTTTGATCCTCGGAATCTCGGCGGCGATTATCCCGCTGATCGTGGCCCGGCAACTCGTCCGTTTTGATGTGCCGGTCATGATCGTCATCTCATTTCTCGTGCTCATTTTCGGCTATGACGGAAAGATCGGTCGCATCGACGGCATCATTCTCTTCAGCGGAGTGATCACCTACACCGTTTTCCTCATCCGCCAGAGCCGCAAGGAGAGCAGCGCGGCAGTCACGGCCGAGTATGAAGTGGAGTTCGGGGAAAAGACACCGGACAGTCTCGGGAAAAATATCCTCCTCGTCGCGGTTGGTCTGGTCGGCCTGATCCTCGGATCAAAGTGGCTCGTCAGCAGTGCGATCGTCATCGCCCAGCACTTCGGCGTGTCCGAAATGGTCATCGGTCTCACCATCGTTGCCGCCGGCACGTCGATGCCCGAAGTCGCCACCTCGGTCGTCGCCGCGATCCGCGGAGAACGGGACATCGCCGTCGGCAATGTCGTCGGCAGCAACATCTTCAACATCCTCTGCGTGCTCGGCCTCAGTTCCATCGTCGGTCCGGCCGGGATCGAAGTCTCCGCTTCCGCACTGCGCTTTGACATCCCCGTCATGATCGCCGTCGCGGTAGCCTGTCTTCCCGTCTTTTTTGCCGGCTACCTCATCAGC
>JBDNIL010000168.1:0-2193 GCA_041688355.1 Verrucomicrobiales bacterium
CTCCCGCCGGATTTTTCCTCACCGAAGCGGCGAACGGTGCCCGCGGGGACTACCCGTCCGTCGCGGGATTCCTCCAGGCGATCGGCCGCGAACCCGACATCAGCCGCACCCCGCCGCTCGCCCTCCTCATCGATGAACGGATCGGCTTCGACCCGGCCGCACGCGAGGCGAGGGTCTTCGCCGGGATGCAGGAGCACGTCCAAAGCCTCCTCGACGGTTCGGATAAGGCGCGGAACGAGTTCTATTTTTACTGCGCCGAACCGGGCCTGCGCCGGGGCTCGTGGTCGACGGAGAAAACGCACGACCGGCTCAGCCCGCTGAACTTCATGACCCGCAGCGAGGAATGGCGGGAGCGGTTCGAAACGGAAATCATCGGCCGCTTTGACGAAGACCTGCTGCCGCTCCGCCCGCGCACCCGCAAGGTCCGCGAGACCGACGCCTGGACCGCGTGGGACGTCGTCCTCGATGTCTACCCCGGCTTCGAGGCCTGGGGCACGCTCGTGCTACCGAAGAACATCCCCGCCGGGGAAAAACGCCCCGTCGTCGTCTGCCAGCACGGACGCGACGGCGTGCCCCTCGACACCATCGACGGGGGAAAAACGGCCTACAGCGACTACGCCGCCCGTCTCGCGGAGCGCGGCTTCATCACCTTCGCCCCGCACAATCTCTATCACGGCGAGGACCGCTACCGCTGGCTCGACCGCAAGGCGAACCTCATCGGCGGGACGCTTTTCACCTTCATCACCGCTTCGCATCGCCAGACCCTGACATGGCTAAAAACGCTTCCCGAAGTGGACGGCAAACGCATCGCCTTTTACGGGCTCAGCTATGGCGGCGAAACGGCGATGCGAGTCCCCGCCGTAATCCCCGACTACTGCCTCTCGATCTGCTCGGGCGACTTCAACCAGTGGACCCGCAAGGTCGCCGACCCCGACTTCCCGGGAGGGTTCATGAAAAGCATCGAGTGGGAGATGCCCTACTGGAACATGGGCGCGAGGTTCGACTGCGCCGAAATGGCCGGCCTGATTTTTCCCCGTCCCTTCTTCGTCGAGCGCGGGCAGCACGATCTCGTCTCGACCGACGAATGGGTCGCCCATGAGTATGCGAAGGTGCGCTACCTCTACGCGCGCTTCGGGATGGAGGACAAAACGGGGATCGAATTCTTCCACGGCGGGCATTCCATCAATGGGGAAGCGAGCTTCGAGTTCCTCCACAACCATCTCGGCTGGCCGATGAAGGAGTGAGGGGGGCGGGTTGACAGGAATGGATCGTTCAACGAAGTTTTACGTATGATCAAGACCATTTCGAAAATCGGGAACTCGCACGGACTCATCTTCGACTCGGCCCTGCTGCAGCTCGCCCGGCTCAAGCCCGGGGACACCGTGAATGTCGAGGTACACTCGAGCGGGACGATTACGCTGACGCCGACAGAACATCACCCGATCGCCGAAGACGAGGCCGCCGCCGCCGCACGCCGACTCATTTCGAAGAACGACGAACTCTTCCGACGCCTCTCATGAGCGACGCGCTGCGACATCCCACCGTGGAGGCAGTTCTTGCGATCCATCGGGAAGTGCTCGCCGCGCACGGCGGCGGCGACGGACTCCGTTCGAGGGAGCTTCTGGAGTCCGCAGTGGCTGCACCCAACGCGACGATGATGGGTGTCCCGGTGATGTCCGATCCTTTCGAATTTGCGGCCGCCTACCTTTTCTACCTCTGCTCGAATCATCCCTTCGTGGACGGGAACAAGCGGGTCGCTCTCGCGACATGTCTCGTCTTTCTATCCGAGAACGGTTTACTGCCGAACGAAATGCTAGACACGGACGAGTGGGAGTCACTCACGATGGCGGTGGCGGCCGGGTCGATCACACGCAACGAGGCGACCGCGTGGCTGCGCAAGCTGATCCTCGAGACGTGAGCAGCGCCGCCTCGTCGTAGCGCTCGGCGAGAAGGAAGAACAAGCCCCCGCCTCGATTAGCCGTTCTCTCCTCAGCCAGGCGGGGCGGTGGTTCCTCATTGAGGTGTCAGCCGAAGAGATCCCGTGGGGCACGGTCTACTGGCGGAATGCGGTCGATCAAGAGCACATTGATTTCAATCTTTAAAAGTTGCACGACTCCTTTTTCCCCCTCCAAATATTCCATCCGCGACATCGCTTTGCAGGAGTCGAGGGGTCAGGCACGATCCGTGGCGATC
>JBDNIL010000016.1:0-10783 GCA_041688355.1 Verrucomicrobiales bacterium
TTCATCGAGACCGAGCTTTTCCAATGCGGATTTGTTCATTGTCGTTTTATTGGGTTGGGTGTGCTCGGCCTCTCCGGCCTTGCGGTTAGTGATGGGTCGACCGCCTCTATTATTAGGGCGGTTCGTGAGAGCGAGACCGGCGAGCCGCTTGGGGCGGACTCGCCCTCCGCCGAGATCAGTCAGATCTCCCGCGTCGTATTCGGTCGAAAAGTATTTGTAAGTGCAGCCATTGACCGCCCGGGCTCCGAGATCCGTCCACTCCAGCAGGCCCCATAGCTGGCCCTCTCGATCCTCGGCATTCATCAGCCATGCGTAGGCCTCCGTCCGCTGGGTCGAGTCGTGGCTCAGATGATCCGCATCGACGAGCACGCCGTCGAAGTCAGGATCGGCGGCCCGCGTGCGGAACTCCCGCGCCATCGCCGCGACGGCCTCGCCGTCGATCACTTGCGTGACCTCGCGATCGCCGAGTCGGGCCGGGTGATCGCCGACCACCTCGATCTGCTGCCAGGAGGAAGAGCGCGGCGCGATAGATTCGCGGTTGAGGATCTGGGTGTTCATGGTAAAATTGTGTTGAGCGAAGGCGTCCAGGACGTAGAGAGGCGGGTCATTTCGATGGCATGTTCTCGTCGCTCACATCTCCAGGGCCGACCTTGCCTTTAAATTTCCGGATGCTCGCCGGAGTGAGAGACTTCTTCCTGACTTCCTCGATCACCACGGTGGTTCCCTTTTCCTGATGGAAATAGCGGATCGTATCTCTGCCCTGCCTCGTTTTACCGCCATATTCCACCTCCTGGGCGAGCGCGATGTGGCGAGGGAGATTTCGAATGTCGTCTTCAGTGACGGCCACTTGCCCTCGGGGCTCTTCCGTGGAGGGATCCCCATGTTGTTTATGAATGTGCCTCGCCGCGTAGCTGTCGATCTCGTGCCGCAGACCGCTCAATCCAGTGAGACCCGTATGCTCTTCAAGCGCGGCGGCCTCGGCATCATCGACAGTGGACCACGATAGCGCCTCATAGGGTTCTGCACCGGACCCGGAGATAGAGGCCGAGTAGAACGCCGCCAACTCATCCCCTTTAGAGAGCGCCTCGTTGTATCGCTTCGGTGTCCATCCATTTCGGCGGCGCGTTCCCCATCCTTTGATCGCGCCATCGCTGTTCCCTGAGTTACGGATACGCAGACCATCCCCCGACCAGTCCGTGAAAGCCGACTCCAGCGACGAGCTCAGGTCATCGAGCAGCGCCCCCTTATCAGGTCGATCCGCAGCCTCTTCGGGCCCCTCATCTTTCGCCTTTTCCCGATTGTTAAGATTCGGCCCAGAAATCGATTTTAAGGGGGGGTGCGTGGTTTTGGCCCCGATGTCACCTTTTTCGAGCGCTAAGCCAACCGCACGCCCGCGCGCGATACCCGCAACCCCTACAGATTTCTCCGGCGCGCTTTCGAGTGCGCGGGAGACCGGGTAACCGGTTTCCTCCGCGATCCAGCCTTCATCCACCCGTAGACCGGCTCCTTCGAGCTTCACGACCGCATCGACGATTTTCGCGGGGTCTTTCTCATCGTTCGCCGCCAGTTCGAAGTAGGCCCAGGGAGTCTCCCCCGGTGTCGCTTTCGCCAGGACATCGCGGTCGAATTGCTGCTAGGAATTTGCTTTTTCGTCCCTTCCGCATCCTTGTCACCCTTGGGCCGGGGAAGGAGGGGGTTCAGGGGGAGGTAGGGGACGAGTCGGGCCATCACAGCCAAGAATCACCTTCACTGCGGACGCGCCGAGCGCTCCGCAGGCTCTCCGATCAGGTCGTTCTTCAGGTCTCGTAAGACGCAGAGGTCTTCCCAATCGGCTTCCCGCATTCGTCGCGCCCCGGCCGCTCCGGACCGGAGCGCTCGCGGTGGCGCGCAAAGACATTCTCGACAAAGGCGGCGCTGCCAAACACCCCGCCGTCGATGAGCCGAAGCGACGCGGAGACAGCCTGTCGCAGGCTGCCCGGAGGACGAGCGCCGGAGAATGCGACCCGGGCTCATCCTCGCCCACCGGGTGCCGGGTGCCGCCGAAGCATGGCCGCACCAGCGATAGTCCTCGATCGGGTCCTCCATTCGGGCACGGTAGGGGTTCAGATCAATGTGAGATCCTACGTATCGCAAGTGACGCCTTTGTTTCACGGCTTGGAACAAAGCATTTGAGCAGGGCAGTGCCTTCGCTATGGTTCGCCTGCGCACCTCAGTGGCCGGATGATTCAGAACGGAACAGTCGAAAAAGGGTTTGAAAGGGTCCTGCAGCTCATCAGTGACGCGGCGGGTATCGACCTGGCGTCGACGGTCGATGTTTCGGCGCTGCGCGAGCAGTTTATCAATGGCGGCTCGCTGATCGACTGGCTCCTCGACCACCTCGAGCTCTCCGAGCGCGAGTTCGGCAGTGACCTGGCGGCGAAGCTCCATCTCGCATGGGAAGAGGATCCGCTCGTCGATACGGCGAACTCCGAGATTTTGAAGTCGGTCTGTCCGCCGCCGATCGCGATCAAGCACCGCGCCCTCCTCCTGCGGGCGGAGTTCGGGGAGAGCGCGACCCGTCCCACTCTGCTCGAGATCGCGCACTACGATCCTTTTTCCACGATAGACCGTCAGATGGTGCGCCGGGCGGTGGGGTGTCCGATCAAATGGGTGCTCTCGCCGCGTCGCAAGATCCTCGGCGGTCTGCAGAAGCTCTACGGGGTGGGCGGCGATATTTTTGACGATCTCCTCGCGACGCGGGACTGGGACAGCGACGAGTTCAGTTTCAAAGAGCAGGTCAATGTAATCGACGACGATGACGAGGAAGCCTCGGTCGTGAAGTTCGTGAATCAGATCCTGAACGAGTCGCTCAAGCAGCGCGCTACGGACATCCACATCGAGCCGATGCGCAATGACCTGCGCGTCCGCTATCGGGTCGACGGGGTGCTGCGCCGGGTTCCCGTGCCGGACAACATCGTGGCGCTACAGGGTTCGGTGATCGCCCGACTCAAGCTGATGGCCGGCCTCGATATTGCGGAAAAACGCAAGCCGCAGGACGGGCGTATTTCCCTCCAGGTCGGGGGACAACCGATCGACACCCGGGTCGCGACGATCCCGGGAATCGAGGGCGAGAGCATCAGCCTGCGTCTCCTCGGGCAGGAGAAATTTACTATCGACCGCCTCGATATGTTCCCCGATCTGCGGAAAGAGATCGACGTGATCCTCTCGCGGCCCAACGGCATTGTCCTCGTGACGGGACCGACCGGGTGCGGAAAATCGACGAGCCTTTTTTGCTTCCTCTCGGCGCTGAACTCCGAGGACGTGAAGATCGTCACGATCGAGGATCCGGTCGAAAACCGGCTCGAGGGCGCGCTCCAGATCGCGGTGAAGCCCGAGATCAATCTCACCTTTGCCTCGGGCTTGCGCAGCATCCTGCGGGGGGACCCGAATGTGATCATGGTGGGGGAGATCCGGGATCTCGAGACGGCCGAGATCGCGGTGCAGTCCGCCCTGACCGGTCACCTCGTCTTCAGCACTCTGCACACGAATGACTCGATCGGCGGCATCACCCGACTGATCGACATGGGGGTGGAGCCGTTCCTGATCTCGGCGGCGGTGCGCGCTTTCATCGCGCAGCGGCTCGTGCGGCGTCTTTGCCTCGAGTGCCGCATCCCCGGCGAATACCCCGAAGAGTTCCTGCGCTCGGTCGGGTTCCCGGTGCAGCACAGGGACCGCATCTTCCAGGTGAATCCGCATGGCTGTGACTCGTGCGGCCACTCCGGCTATCGCGGGCGGACAGCGGTCTACGAGCTCTTCCGCGTCACGGAGAAAGTGCAGGAGCTCATCGTGAGCGGCGCCACGAAGCAGGACCTGCAGCGGCAGGGGATGCTGGACGGATTCATCAATATGCGCGAGTATGGCTGGCGCAAGGTGATCGAGGGCCACACCACGGTCGAGGAGGTCGTCTCCTCCACCGAGCTGACTTGAACCGACCGCTGATCTCCCGATGGCTTCTTTTCGCTACAAGGCTCTGCAGAAAGACGGGACGATCGCCGAGGGCAGCCTCGAAGTCGGGAGTCGCGGCGAAGCGACCCGTCGCCTCAATGAGCAGGGCATGCAGATCCTCTCGTTGACGGAGGAGAAGGGGAAAAAGAAAGCCGGCGCCGCAAAGGTCGATCCCTCGAAACCAGTCCGCAAACCGACCACGGCTCCGCCGGAAAACCGGCTCTCGTCGAAGCAGCTCGTCCAGTTCACCGAAGAGCTGAGCGATCTGCTCTCCGCCGGGGTGCAGCTCGACACGGCGCTGAACTCGATCGCGAAGCGGAGCGAATCTAGCATCATTTCCAAAGTCGCCTCGTCCTGCTATGACAAGGTTCGCGACGGGGTCCCGCTCGCGACGGCGCTGCGGGTGTCGTCCCCGAGTTTCAACGAACTCTATTGCAACCTCGTCTCGGCGGGCGAGGTCTCGGGGGCGCTCGGCGACATCCTGAAACGTCAGGTTCGCTATCTCACGACCCTCGCGGACCTGAAGGGCAAGCTCGCGACGGCGCTGATCTATCCTTCGTTCCTCATCGTCTCGGGCGTGGCGGTCTCGGCGATGTTTGTCTTTTTCCTGATCCCGAAGCTGCGCCGTCTCGTCGAGTCGACCGGGGGAACTCTGCCGCCCATCGCGAAGCTGATGCTGGCTACGGGCGATTTCATGAAGGCGAACTGGATCGCGCTGCTCGTGCTTTTTCTCCTCGCGATCATCGTGCTCGTGGTCCTCTTCCAGCGCGAGACGGTGAAGCGCTGGTGGGATGAGAAAAAGCTCAAGGTGCCGCTCCTCGGCAAACTACTCTTGACCCGCTTCAACGTGCAGTTCGTGGAGACGCTCTCGAATCTGCTGACGAACGGTCTCCCGCTCGTGCGCGCGCTCGAGCTGGTCGAGAGCACGACGCCGAACCGCTACATCCGCGAGCAGATCGTGACGATGCGCGCGCGGGTCTCGGAGGGGGCCCATCTCAATCGCAGCATGGAAAAAGCGGGCACTTTTGAGTCGGGTCTCATCGACATGGTCCGCATCGGCGAGGACACCGGCCAGCTCGCGACCTCAATGGCGAAGGCGGGGGAGCGGCTCGACCGGGAGTTCGGCCGCAGCATCGAGCGCATCGGCTCGATCATCCAGCCGGCGATCATTCTCGTGATGGCTCTCGTCGTGGGGGTGATGGCCTACATGATGATCTCGGTCATTTACGAAACCATTTCTGTCTTGCGGAATCGTTGAAGCCTTATTACCGTTTTCTTTATGAAGCGTTCTCAGTCCCGTCGCGCAAAGGGTTTCACCCTCATGGAGATGTTGCTCGTCCTCGGCATCATTGCCCTCCTCGTAGGCATGGGCACCTACATGATGGTCAACGTGCTCGGTGATGCGGAGGAAGGGAAGGTGAAGGGCGACATCCAGGCGCTCCACGCGAGCCTCATCCGCTACAAGACCAAGGGCGGTCTCTACCCGACGACCGGCCAGGGGCTGAAGGCTCTCGTGACGAAGCCGAGCGACGGCCCGCAGCCGCGCAGCTACAAGACTCTCCTGCGCGAGCAGGCGCTCTATGATCCCTGGGGCAGTCTCTACCAGTACCGTCGCCCCGGAAAATACAATGCCGAGACCTACGATGTCTTTTCCCTCGGCCCCGATGGCAAGGAAGGGACGGAAGATGACATCGGCAACTGGTAAGTCCCGCTCACGCGGGTTCACTCTCTTCGAGCTGCTCATCACGCTCGCGATCATCGCTCTGTTCTCGGGCTTTTTCCTGCTGCGCTTCGACGACGGGGCGACGGAAGAGGCGCTCACGAAGGCGGCGACCGATCTCAAGGCGGCGGCATTGAAGGGGAAAAAGCGATCCTATGCCTATCGGCGGAATCAGTACATCGTGTTCTCGCGGAGCGGTTTCGAGCTGACGGAGCGGCCGCCGGTAGGGGACGATGTCGGCTTTTCCCGGGTCGTCGAGGACGTCGCGGGTGATCGTGTCGAGCGTTTCCAGGTGCCGCCCGGGGTGATCATGGAAATCCTGCCGCCGGGCGAGAGCAAATGGACGCGCGAGCCGGGTTATGTGTGGAGCTTCCGCAGCTCGGGCCTGAATGATCCGCTCGCGGTGCGTTTTACGATGGGGCGCTCGTACTCCCGGCTCAGCTTTAATGTGCTGACCGGTCTGGCGGAGGAAGAGACGATCCTGGAGTGACGGCCCTCGTTCTTATTCGACGGGGATCGCGACAGGCATGGCGACCGGGGGCGACCCGTTCACCGGGACGACTCTGGCCGAGGGTTTCTTCTTGAAGAGATCGCGGAAGAAGAAGATGCGCTTCTCAGGGGAGTTGAAGTCCTGAGTCTCGAAGACGTCGACATTGTTGTCGCTGTTCACGGCCCAATCCTCGGCCCCGACGCCGACTCTGGTGCGATCTTTCATGTCCTGATCCGCATCGAACTGATCGCCGGCATGGCGGATGACTTTGGGCTGGATGAAGATGAGGAGCTCCTGCCGATTGACATTGTCCCGCGTCGAACCGAAGACACGACCGACGAGGGGAAGATTCGCGAAGAGGGGGATGCCGGACTCGGTCTTGGTGTCGCCCTCGCTGATGAGCCCGCCGAGGAGGACGGTGCCGCCATCGTCGACCATCACGGTGGTGCCGAGGCTCTGGGTGGCGATGGTTGGAACCTCTTGACCGTTGATGACACTGTTGCCGATGATGCTATCATTTTGCTGCTGAATCTGCAGGGTGATCTCACCGTCGGCATTGATGAGGGGCAACACGGCGATGCGCAGGACGACGTTTTCGTAGTCAATATTCGCAGTGACGACCTGGTTGTTGTTGTTGTTGCCCCCCCCGGCGTCGAACGAGGAGAGAGTGCTGCGGGGCACGGCGACGCGCTGGCCCGAGTCGATGACCGCCTGGCGATTGTTCACGGTGTAAATGGTGGGACGCGAGAGCACTTTGAAGCGGTTCGTCGATTCGAGGGTCGAGAGATGCGCGTCGAGGTAGGAATTGAGCTGCCCGTAGAGAGAAAGGCCATTGCTCGCAGGGACAAAGTTCGCGGGATTGGTGAGCGACTCGACGTCAAAGAGCTGGGCCGGGGCGCGGGAGATCGCAGTGCCGCCCCCATTGAAGCGGCTGCCGCGGGCGTTGCCGGAGGGTTGCTCGAGGGTCCGCAGGAAATTGAGGGCGAACTCGTAGTCATCCCCGAGGGTGAGCTGGGCGATGATGGCCGAGATCTGGATCTGGACGGGGCGCACGTCCATGGCATCGAGCAGTTCCTCGATGCGGTGGAGATTTTCCGGCGGGCCCGAGGCGATGAGCATGTTCTGGGTGTTGTCGGCGATGAGGAGGGTCTTGTCGATGACGACGGACTGGGGTGCGGCGGCCTGATCGGCCCCGGCGTTCCCGAGATCGCCCGAAGTGCCGCCACCGCCCGAGCCCCGCCCGCCGCCGAGGCCCGCCTGATCCCCGTTGTTGTTATTGTTCTGGTTGTCGCCGAATCGGGCCTGGTCATTCTCTCCGTCTCCGGAGATCTGCCCCCCCTGGGAATCTTCGTTGCCGAGACCTCGGAGGATGGCGTCGCTGGCGATCTTGAGGAAGTCGGCCACGGGGATGTAGAGCAGTTTTCTCCGCAGCAGAGACGAGGTCTCGACGGGGGCATCGAGGTGATTGATGATGCTCTCGATGTAGTCCATGTCCTGCGGCGAGGCGACGACGAGGACTCGGTTCGCCCGCGGGATGGCGCGGACACGGGGTTTGGGGGTGTTCGCCTGGGTGAAAGCGGCGCTACCGCGATTCTGCGAGGGCAAGCCGGCCGAGTCGGGTGAATTGACGAAATTGTTGGGACTATTCGGATTATTTGGATTATTTGGATTGGGCACCGGAGGCTGGCCGGGGGCACCGGCACCGCCGCTCTCCTGGTCGAGCCCGAGGACGTCGATGAGGGCTTCGACGACATCTTCCGCATCGGCGCGCTCGAGCTGGAAGGCCCGGTCCATCGTCCGCGTGGGGCTGACGTCGAGGTGGTCGCGCAGCTCGACGAGTCGGCGAATGACGGAGGCATTTTCCGTGATGACTATGGCTGAGGCATTCTGGAGTGGGGTGATTTTACCATAGGGGTGCAACACAACGATGTTGGTGAACATCTCGGCGGCCGCGTCCGAGGAGAGGTAGGAGAGCGGCATGATGAAGGTCACGATCTGGTCCGACTCGGGGAGCTGGAAGGGGCTTGTGTAGACCGGGAGACCCTCGCTCGAGGGCTTCTTGTCGGTGTTGTAGGCGATGATCTTGAGCTGGTCTTCGATCTCGGTCGTGAGGATGGCGTAGCCGTTGAGGAGAAAGCTCTTTTCGATGAACTCGGCCGCTTCGCGGTAGGTCATCTTCCCCGAGGTCTGGATGATGAGGTTTTTGTCCTGAATGCTGGTGTCGCGGATGACACGTTTTCCGGTGAGGCGCTCATACTCGAGCAGGATGACGGGGATGGGGGTGTTGGGAAACTGCACGTCGGTCATCGGCTCGCCGTCGTTCGACTGGGCGGGGGCGGGATTCGCGGCAGCAGCAGCAGCTGCTGCTGCGGCGGCGGGAGCCTGGGTCGGCGGGCTGACCTGGGCGTCGGCGCCGGTGACGAAGCAGAGCAGGAGGACCGCGGCAAAAGTGCAGAGGAGCGGTGAGACGGAGTAAGGGAGACTGGCGTTCATGAGAAAAGGTGTGTCAAAAGGGTGGCGCTTGCGATCGCTACTGGCCGGGAAGGGGGACGCGGCGCCGGCGGGGTTCGTCGTCGAGCTTGTCGAGCGCCGGGGTGGCGCTGGCGGGTTGTTCGGGCTGATTGGGAGCGGCGGCAGGATTGAGGGCGTTCCCCGGGACGCGAGGGTTCGCCTGGCGGTTGCCGTTCGCCGCATCGCTACCCGGAGGGGCGGGCGGGATCGCGGTTTTGCTGCCGGGGCGGGTTCGTGGATCCTGCGGCTGAGCCTGTGGCTGGATCTGCTGGATAGGCTGGGTCAGCTTTGCGACGACGTAGCCGATCTCGCCGGTCTCTTTGCCGTCGGTGATGGTGACTTTGGTTTCTTCGGGATTGTTCACGAGATTGGCCGAGACGATGGTGTAGGAATGGCTCTCGCTTTTCGCCGAGGTGATGACGATGGGTTGGTTCTCGGCATTGTCCCTTACGTAGGCGATGGGACCGCGGGAATCGTCGTTGACGACGCCCTCGAGGGTGAGGTTCTGGGCGAAACTGCTCGAAATGGTCTGCTCGATCGCTTTGACGACCTCGCGATTGAAGGGGGAATCTTCCCAGATGTCAGTGTAGCGCGAGACAGGGTACGAGGTCGGGAGCACGTCATCCTCGGTCCGGGCGGCCCGGCCAGGCAGGGCGAAAAGCAGGGAGAAGAGGAGGAGGTGTCTCATGACTCGGGTTCTTTGACGGTGGGGGTTGCGGCCGGGTCGGGAGTGTACCAGCGCAGCAGCTCGAATTGGGCGATGATGTTCTCGGCTTCGTCCTTGTCGGGCCCCACCTTGATATTGCGAATGACGCGGAAGCTCTCGGGTCGGTTGAGGTCGTGGAGCCAGCGGAAGACGCTCGCGAGATCGCCTGTGGCGCTGAGGGAGACTCCCGCCTGGGTGTAGTAGGGCGTGGTAGCTGTCGGGAGGAGGGTATGCTTTGTGGTCGTGACCCCCTCGACCTCGGCGGCGAGGGCTTCTTTGAAGATGGCCTGGTCGATCTCTTCGGTGCTGGTGAAGACGGGCTGATGTTTCCCGAGCCACTCGGCCCGCATCTCCCAGACTTCTTTTTCCTCGAAGAGGGTCTCGATCGTGATCCACTCGTTGTCGAGATTGGATTTTTCGGCGAGCAAAGCGTCGCGCTTTTTGAAATAATAGTCCGACCCGATGACCCCGGCCCCGAGAAAGAGCATCGCAAGGAGACCGAAGAGCAGTCTTTTTTCGCTCGGTTTCATTAGTAGCGGTAGGTCCCCGTGGCAAAGATTTCCGTGACGTCGTCTTTGATCCGCGGAGGCGGGATCTCCCATTCGTAGTCGGCGAGGCTCTCGGCTTTTTCAAAGGCTCCTTTGATCTGGAGCGCATTGGCCATCGTCGAACCCTCGGCGCGGAGGAGGATGCTGCGGTTGTTCTGAATCTCGAAGGTGGTGAGGCGGAGCCCTTTCTCGGGAAGGAGGAGGGAGATCTGGTGAAAAAGCTCGACGGGGGAGCGGCGCGGATCGATCGCGGGGCTGAGCTCCTGCCAGCGCTCCATCGCGGACTCGATGATGGCGGCGCCCTCGCGGTTCGTCTCGATGCGACTGAGGAGAGTGGTGTTGGCGCGCCCGAGCTGCCAGAGATGGAAATAAGCAGCGCTGACGAGCACGGCGACGACGACGAGGGCGAGCACGGTGAGCCAGACCCCCTGACGGCGGCGCGCTTCGCCGAGACGGACCCGGGTGACCTCGTGCGGTTCGAAGTCCCACTCGGGCGCCTGCGCGGGCGCCGGGGCGGGGCGGGCCTCGAAGTCGACGACGAGGCCGGTCTCATCCTGGAGGGCGCGATGCAGTTCGGGATCGTAGGCCGACCAGACGACGACGCGGTCCGTCCCGTCGAGCAGTCCTTTGGCGGAGAGCTCGATGAGCGTGAGGTTGATCTCGCCGCCGAGGGCGTCGCGGATCTCTTCCCCGCCGAGGGTCTGCACATGGACCCAACGCCGCCCGCGGGAATAGCCGGCGACCCAGGTGGAGCCCTCTTTCCAGAGCACGGCGGCGTTCTCCGGCGGAGGGAAGAGGGCGTATTGGGGGTAAAAATCGACGAA
>JBDNIL010000169.1:0-27667 GCA_041688355.1 Verrucomicrobiales bacterium
GCAATAGGTGACGACCCGCACGCCCATGAAACGCTCCAGATTGCGCATGATCTTGCGAAAGACCTCCTTGTCCCGACCCTCAAAGACCTTGCGGCGGTCCACGATTCGGGAAATGCAATGATAATAGGATTTTCCATTTCCGAATAATCTTAAACCTCTCATATTATCGAATATACCACCAATACACGAATGCAAGCGAAATAATTTTGGGGGCCTGGCCCGCAGTTTATTCGGCTTCGCCTTTTGCCTTTTTGGTCTATAGTCGGACATGACATTTGGCTTTCAGACCAGTTTCACCAGCCTTCCTGCCGCTTTCTTTGAGCGGGTCGAACCTAGTCCTGTAGGGGCACCGGTTCTTATCGAGGTAAACAGGAAGCTGGCAGAAGGACTGGGTTTGGACGTTGCTCGCCTTTTGGGGGAAGAGGGCTGTTCGATATTCTCGGGAAACTCTATTCCTTCTGATTCGGATCCGATTGCGATGGCTTATTCGGGGCATCAGTTCGGCTCGTTTTCGCCGCGCCTAGGGGACGGACGAGCGATCCTGCTCGGTGAGATTGTGGGACTCGACGGAGTGCGACGGGATGTTCAGTTGAAGGGATCCGGACCTACGCCCTTTTCCCGCCGAGGGGATGGTCGCTCGGCTCTTGGTCCAGTTCTCCGGGAGTATCTGGTCTCGGAGGCCATGGCGGCCCTCGGAGTTCCTACAACGCGGGCGCTCGCCGCCGTGTTGAGTGGAGACAATGTCTACCGGGAGAAGATTGAGCCGGGCGGCGTCTTTACGCGCGTGGCTAGTTCTCATCTACGCATCGGCACTTTCGAATACTTCGCCTCGCGGCGGGATCACGAAAGCCTTCGCTTGCTCCTGAATTACGCAATCGCACGTCACTATCCGGAAATGGCATGTGCGGAGAATCTCGCTCAAGGCCTACTTTCGGGAGTGATGGAGCGGCAGGCCTTTCTGATCGCCCAATGGATGCAATTCGGCTTTATCCACGGGGTCATGAACACAGATAATATGAGTATTTCGGGCGAGACGATCGATTTCGGGCCCTGTGCGTTCCTCGATCAATATGACCCGGCGAAAAAATTTAGTTTCATTGATCAACAGGGCCGCTACGCCTACGGCAACCAACCCATGATCGCTCACTGGAATTTGGCGCGCCTCGCGGAGGCACTTCTTCCGCTCATGGCCACGGACGAGGTGACTGCGATATCCATGGCAAAAGAAACGCTGGAATCTTTCCCAGTCCTTTTTAAGGAGCACCACCTTAGATGCATGGCGGCAAAAATTGGTGTTCCCACCGGTGGAGAGGCCGACTGGCCGCTCGTGGATGCGCTCCTTGCGCTGCTTCTGGAGCAGGGAGTCGATTTTACTCTCTCATTCCGACATCTTCGTGATGCGGCTGGCGGGAGCGAGAGTGCTTTTCTGCGATTGTTTACGCAACCGGCTCCGGTGATTGAATGGCTCGCAAGGTGGCGTGATCACCTTGCGACGATGGGGGTGACCGTTCAGACTGCTGCAGATACGATGCAGAGTGCGAATCCCGTCTTTATTCCCCGAAACCATCGGATCGAAGACGTAATCAATGCAGGGAAAGAAGGTGATTTTGAGCCTTTCCATCGCTTAAATGAGATCCTGCGCCGACCGTTCGAGGAGCAGCCCGAATTCAGCGACTACGAGGAAGGACCAAAACCGCAAGAGGTCGTCCGGGCGACTTACTGCGGCACCTGAGGAAGCGACCACCGGCCACGGTATGATGCCGGGGCTGCTGCCATCACTTGGGCCTCGGCTGCCGGAGGCTCAAGCTTTCACGACACGAGGCTTTACCTGATTCAGCCGCGTTCCACGATGGACGGGATGGGCTGGTCCTCGGTTGGTCCGGTGTAAAGAGTGAGCGGACGGTAGAGTCGATTGTCGTCGAGTTGCTCGAGAACCTGGGCGGTCCATCCAGCGGCTCTGGAAATCGCAAAAATGGGCGTGAACAGATCCGTCGGGATCCCGAGGGAATAATACACCGTTGCCGAGTAGAAATCGACATTGGCGTTGAGACCCTTGCGCTCGAACATAAGTTCGGCGATGCGCTCGGACATGTCGATCCACTTGGTCTCACCGAGTTCCTTGGTCAGCTTGATCGCCATCTTACGGAGGTAGGGCGCCCGGGGATCGAGAACACGGTAGACGCGATGCCCGATGCCCATGATTTTCTTCTTCTGCGCGAGGCAGCCTTCGACGTAGGCATCGACCTTGTCGAGAGTGCCGATTTCCTGAAGCATGTGAATAACGCCTTCGTTGGCTCCGCCGTGGAGAGGTCCCTTAAGTGTCCCGATCGCGGAAGTGATCGCGGAATACATATCCGAGAGGGTCGCGACAGTCACCCGGGCGCTGAAAGTGGAGGCGTTCATGCCGTGGTCGGCGTGGAGCGTGTAGGCCGCATCGAGGGTTTTCGTTGCTTCTGCTCCGGGGACTTCTCCATTGATGAGGTAAAGAAAATGTCCGGCCTCAGAGAGATCGTCTCGCACGGGCATGAGCTCGAGTCCCTGGCGGGCGCGATGAAAGTGAGCCACAATGAGGGGCATGGTCGCGCAGATGGCGATGGCACGATCCTCATTAATCTCGCGATTCTGATCATCGCCTCGGTGATCATAGAGCCCCAGCATGCTCACGCCGGTGCGGAGCACATCCATAGGAGCGGCGTCTTTAGGGGCGGACTTGATGAAATCGATTACACCCCGGGGGAGGTGGCGGTGGGCGCGCAGAGACTTGGTGATCTCCTCAAGCTGGATCTGTGTCGGCAGTTCGCGCCGATGGAGGAGATAAAGAACCTCTTCAAAGGTGCATTTCTCGACGAGGTCCTGAATATTGTAGCCCAGATATCGGAGGATTCCCTCTTCGCCCATCACGTCACTGAGGCACGACTCGTTTGCGATGACTCCCGCGAGCCCCTTTGAATATTCCGGTTTCTCCGACATAAGGTTTTGTTTCTACTAAAATGCGGTGGTTAAATCAACCCCGGCGATCACCATCTCCCGGGTCATTACGCTATCAGCCCATCGCCCGGACAAGTGCCTGACCCATATCGGAAGGATTCCCCGCCACTTCGATGCCGGCGTCGCGGAGAGCTTCGATTTTGGCGGCGGCAGTTCCTTTGCCTCCGGAGACTATCGCTCCAGCATGGCCCATGCGGCGTCCCGGAGGCGCGCTCGAGCCGGCAATGAAGGCGGCCATCGGCTTTTTACAAAACTCTTTTGCCCAGGCCGCGGCTTCTTCTTCGGCGGATCCGCCAATTTCACCGATCATGATGATGGCTTCGGTCTCGGGGTCATCGTTGAACATCTTGAGGATGTCGAGGTGGGAGGTGCCGTTGATCGGGTCGCCGCCAATCCCCACGCAGGTGCTCTGCCCGAGGCCGAGATTGGTGAGTTGCCAGACGGCTTCGTAGGTGAGAGTCCCGCTTCGGGAGACGACTCCCACTTTGCCGCGCTTGTGAATGTAGCCGGGGGCGATGCCTATACGGCAGCCGCCGTGGGAATCTTTGCCGAGACCTGGAGTGACGATGCCGGGACAGTTCGGCCCGATGAGGCGGGTCTTTTTGCCGAGCATCCCGGCGCGCACCCGCATCATGTCCATGACGGGGATGCCTTCGGTGATGGTCACGGCAAGATCCACTCCGGCATCGACCGCTTCGAGGATGGCGTCGGCGGCAAACGGGGGTGGAACGAAGATCGCGGAGACGGTCGCGCCGGTCGCGGCGACGGCTTCAGCGACGGTGTCGAAAATCGGAACTTTGCCGGCAAAGAGCTGACCGCCTTTGCCGGGCGTGACGCCCGCGACGACCCGGGTACCGTAATCGAGGCTGAGCTGAGCGTGGCGCCCGCCGAAGGAGCCGGTGATCCCCTGCACGAGGATTTTGGTGTTTTCGTCAACTAGAATGGCCATGGGAAGAAGTGCGGTGTGACAGTGTTAGAGGGTCGTTTCAGACAGCGATGGCCTTGACTGCTTTGGCAGCGGCATCGGCGAGGGTGTCGGCGGAAATGAGAGCGACGCTCGAGCCGGCGAGAGTTGCCTTGCCTGCGGCGACGTTGTTGCCCTCTAGGCGGACGACGAGAGGGATGTTGAGATCGACCTCCTGACAGGCGGCGACGATGCCCTTGGCGATGACGTCACAGTCCATGATGCCGCCGAAAATATTTACGAGGATGGCCTTCACTTTGGGATCGCCGAGGATGATTTTGAAGGCATTGCGGACCTGCTCCTGCGAGGCGCCTCCGCCCACATCGAGGAAGTTGGCGGGTTCGCCGCCACAGTGCTTGATGATGTCCATCGTCGCCATGGCGAGACCGGCCCCGTTCACGAGGCAGGCGATGTTGCCGTCGAGACCGATGTAGTTGAGGTTGTATTTTGCCGCCTCGACTTCACGGGGATCTTCCTCAGTGGGGTCGTGCAACGCGGCGATCTCGGGATGCCGATAAAGGGCGTTGTCATCGAAATCGAATTTCGCATCGAGGGCGAGGACCCGGCCGTCGGGTGTCGTCACGAGCGGGTTGACTTCAACCATGGAGCAGTCGCAATCCATGAAGAGCTTGAAGAGCCCCTGGAGGAGTTTGCCGAACTGCTTCGCGATGTCGCCGCTGAAGCCGAGCCTGGCGCAGATGTTGCGAATCTCGTAGGACTGGAGACCGAGGAGAGGATGGACGACCTGATGGAAAATTTTCTCAGGCGTATGCTCGGCGACTTCTTCGATATTCACGCCGCCTTCGGTGCTGGCGACGATGACGGGGGAGCGGCTCTCGCGGTCCATGAGGATGGCGAGGTAGTATTCCTTCTCGATATCGACCGCGTCCGCGATCATGACTTTGCTGACGAGTTTCCCCTCTTCGCCGGTCTGGTGAGTGACGAGGACTTGGCCGATCATCCGGGCTGCGATCTCTGCCGCCTCATCCGGTGTATGAACGAGATGCACCCCGCCTTTGAATCCGTTCTTAAAGGTTCCCTTGCCGCGACCGCCTGCGTGAACCTGGGCTTTGACCACGATGTTGGATCCGATCTCGACAGCGGCGGCTTTCGCCTCGGCGGCGGTGTCTGCGACTTTGCCCCGCGGGGTAGCAACACCGAATTTTTCGAAAAGTTCTTTGGCCTGGTATTCGTGAATATTCATGGAGCGAAGCGGCTGCTCAGAGCAGAGCGCGGCAACTTACGGAGTCACTCTCCGAGGTCAAGGTGGAACTCTCCCTAATGCCGTTTCAAATGCTCCATGCGCAGCACAAACTTCACGGTGAGCCCGGCAAAGAGGGTCGGGTGAAGCGGTCAGCCCTCTCGAGTCCTCTTTTGGTGAATCTCAAAAGTCGAGAAGGACTTCGGCGCGACGGTTTTGAGACCGACCCCCGGGGTTGTCGGATCCGTCGGGGAGGAAGTTAGGCTTGCGTGGTTTGGCGGCACCGAAGGCTTCGGTGATGACCTGGTCGGGCTTGACTCCCATGCCAATGAGCGTCTGCCGGATAGACTCGGCTCGCTGGTCGCTCAAGGCGATGTTGTAGTCGTCGCTTCCGAGGGCATCGGCGTGGCCGTTGATGCGAATGACGCGGTCTGCTCCCTGGCTGAGAATCTCGGCGACGATCTCGAGCTGGCGACTCGTCCGGGGAGTGAGTCCGGCATCGTCGAACTCGAAATAGAGGACAAGCGAATCGCCACCAGAGGGATCATCGACAATCGGGCTGTAGGCGACGTTGCCGGCACCGGCATTTTCGGAAAGGACCGAGAGCACCTTGGAGAAGGTGAGCCCGTTCACTTTCCAGGCGCTCCCTACCTGTCCCAGTTCGAGGGCGAACTCCGAATCCGTCTGACCGGACTGCACCCGGGTGAGCACCCAGGTGATATCGTCACGAGATAGGGTCACGACGAGGGGGCGCTCCTCCTTCAAGGCGAACTTGCCTTCTTCGACTGCGATCATGAGAGCGGCGACGCGTTCATCCGTTACGGTGGCGGGATCGGAGAGACTCCGGGCGGTATTGAAGTCACGCTGAATGACGGCTTTGGAAAAGGCATGGGCGACGGTGAGCGCATCGGATTGCTGCTCAGGAGTCATCGTCACCGCTTTTTTTTCCGGATCACTGGAAACATCACCGGCCGCATGGGTCAGTTCCATGGGAATGCTGATCTTGGTGACATCGAAATCCTTGCCCCCTGTCGTGGAAAGGTCTGCGTAGAGCTGGTGCGGAGCGGCCGTAGCTACGGTGGGGACAAAGTTGAGCGACCAACGCACTGCCTCGGCCGACTTGGAGACCTCGGTAAAGGGCTTGGTGATATCGAGCTTCAAATCCGGACTCTCGATGAGCGACTTTACTTCGCTGCGGATCGATTCGGCGACAGCCTCGGGGCCGGTGACGGTGAGAAATCCGTCAAAGCTTTTTTCCCCGATCTTCGCAGCAAGCGCCGTCATGGCAGCCTCGGGCGAGCTGAAAATTCCTACGGCTGCGGACGCAGGTTCCTTTTTCACCACCGGGACGGGCGGGGTTGCAGTTTCCACTGGCTTCACGACTGGTTCAGGGTCCGGCACTGCGGGAGTCGTCGGTTCGCCCGGCGTCAACAAAGCGACCGGAGCCTCATCCGGCTTTTCCCCGCGCTTCGTCAGAGTGAAATAGGAAATGACCGACCCGGTGACGATGATTCCGAAAAAAATGAGCGCAGTCGGCTTTTTCATGGCGGGTAGAGTCCCTCTTAGGGATGGAAGAACCTTAATGTAGCAGAATGCCCTCCATCCGAAACCGAAAACTCAGGATTTCCGTGAGCTCGGCCCCTGGAGATCACTCGCTGCGCAGATCGTCAAGGATCGTCTCGGGCCGACACATGCGCTCGCTGCGATCCCGCAGGTCACGTATCGTGAGAGCGGGGTATTCGGAGCCGACGACGACGGCATAGCGGGCACCCGACTGCTCGGCCGCCTGGAACTGCTTGGGGACTTTCGCCGCCGCGAGGGAGGTGAGGGTGCGCACCCCGGCGAGCCGGAGGGTCTGCACGAGGGCAGCGGCTTCGCCGTGCTTCTCGGGATCGGCGAGGACAAGGAAGACATCGACGGATTGCCCCGCCCGCACCGCTGCATCGAGGAGCGCTTTCGGAGCAGGCGTCTCCCGAATGAGGTCGGTGATGACCATGTCGCCCATCGCGAATCCGCAGGCCGCCATCTCGACTCCGCCGATGAGCTGTACGAGCTGGTCGTAGCGACCGCCCCCGGCGACCGCCCGCATCCCTTTGCCGATGTCGAAGATCTCAAAGACGGGACCGGTGTAGTAAGCGAGACCGCGCACGATGCTGAGATCGACTTCGACAAAATGCCCGACCCCGCGTGCGGAGAGATCGGCGAGGATCTGCCGGATGGGCTCCGAGGCCTCTGACCCTGATGCGATAAAGTCGCGGATCATCTCGCGGTTGAGCCCGAGGGCGGAGAGCTGTTCGGCGACTTTGTCCTCGGGCGTGCGCTCCATCTTGTCGATGACCTGGAGGAAGGTCGTGACCCCTTCGCCCTCGACTCCATGACGAGCCGCGAAATCGACCCAGGCATTGCGATCACTCACGCGGATGCGGAAGTCAGTCCCGGTAAATCCGAAGGCCCGCATCAGGTCGATGGAGAGGGCGATCAGCTCGGCGTCAGCAAGCACGGATTCTTCACCGAGGATGTCGCAATTGAACTGGTAAAACTCCCGTCCCCTGCCCTTCTGATGTTTTTCATAACGAAAGAACTGGCCGACCGAGAACCAGCGCAGCGGCTTGCGGAAGTCGCGCTGACGAGCCGCAGCCATGCGGGCGAGGGTCGGGGTGAGCTCGGGGCGCATCGAGACGTCCCGCTCGCCTTTGTCAGGAAAACAAAAGAGCTGGTTCACGATCTCGGCGCCGCTCTTGCGCTGATAAAGGGCGGTCGGCTCGAGGATGGGGCCCTCGTACTCGACAAAACCGTAGCACCTCGCCACTTTTCGCCAGGTCTCGAAGACATGATTCCGGGCCGCGCATTCATCGGGGAAAAAATCGCGAAAGCCGGGCAGGGTCTGGAATCGTTGAGCCATGGGAGAGAGATCGGTGAAAAGGGGCGTCGCTGCGGAAGAGTATCCCGTCGAGGGACGGAATCACCCGAAGACGACGGTGCGATTGGCGTAGACGAGGGTGCGACGGTTGAGATGCAGCCAGACGGCACGGCTGAGGACACTCTGCTCGAGCGCGCGCCCTTTGCGGATGAAGTCCTGGACCGCATCGCTGTGCGAGACCGGGGTCACGCCCTGCGCGATGATCGGGCCTTCGTCGAGATCCTCGGTGACGTAGTGACTCGTCGCACCGACCAGCTTGACCCCGCGGCGGTGCGCGGAGTGGTAGGGCCTCGCGCCGGGGAAGGCGGGAAGAAAGGAGTGGTGGATATTGATGATGCGATGCGGGAAGGCGGCGGTCATGCGCACGCTCAGGATCTGCATGTAGCGAGCGAGGATGACGAGATCGACGCGGTGCTCGCGCAGGAGAGCGATCTCCGCCTCCTCTTGCGACTGCTTTGTCTCCTTCGAGATGGGGAAATGGTAAAAGGGAATCGCGAAGCGATCGGCGACGGCGCGCAAGTCCTCGCGATTGCTGAGGATGAGAGGGATCTCCATACCGAGCTCCCCGCTCTCGTGGCGCGAGAGGAGATCGTAGAAACAATGATTGTCCTTTGTCACAAAAAGGGCGGCTCGGGGGACAACGTCGGAAAAATGCAGCTCCCACTCCATCGAGAAACGATCCATGAGCGGCTGGACGGAGGCGAGGAGTTCTTCGCGCTTCAGCGCAAAACCCTCGATCTCCCACTCGACCCGCATGAAGAAGACGCCGGCCTCCTGATCGACGTGCTGATTGATGTCCACGATGTTCCCGTGATTCTCGAAAAGAAAGGTGGAGACCGCCGCAACGATGCCCGGTTGATCGGGGCATGAGATCAGCAAAATCGCCGTCGGGGAATCTTGTGGAAGAGCGCTCACGGTCCGCCGGAAAAAAAGAAAAGAAATGCTCGAGGGGGGAATCGAACCCCCACGGGTCTCCCCACAGGATCCTTAATCCTGCGCGTCTACCAATTCCGCCACCCGAGCGTCACCCCGGCTCCAGAGAGGTCCGGAGCGAAGGGTCGAAGTTATAGTTTCAAATTCGCTCTTTCGCAAGCGCTTTGTGTCGAAAGAGTGGAATTTATCCGTGATCTATCCGCAGCGAACCCGGCCCTCACCTCAGACCCAGAGATTCCGATCGAGGGTGCGGTACTGGATGGCCTCCATCACATGGACCTCGCGGATGTCCCTACTGCCCTCGATGTCGGCGAGAGTGCGCGAGACTTTGAGGATGCGATCATAGGCCCGCGCGCTGAAGTTCAGCGAGTCCATCGCCTGCTCCAGGGTGCGCTCACTCTGACGGTCGAGTTGGCAGAACCCGGTCACGAGACGGCTGCCCATGTCGGCATTGCAGAGCACTCCCGGATGGGAAATAAAACGGGCGAGCTGGACCTGACGGGCCTCTTCGACCCGCTCGCGGATCACGGCGGAAGACTCGCCGCCGCTCTCGGCCCTCAGCTCCCGATAGTCCACCGCCGGGACATCGACGTGGAGGTCGATACGATCGAGGAGCGGGCCGCTGATGCGTTGCCGGTACTTCTCGATCTGGTTCGGCGAGCAGCGACAGTCCCGTGCCGGATCGCCGAGATACCCGCAGGGACAGGGGTTCATCGCCGCGACGAGGCTGAAGCGGCTCGGAAAGGTGAACTTCCCGGCCGCCCGCGAAATCGTGACCTGCCCGTCCTCGAGCGGCTGGCGAAGCACCTCGAGAGTGGAGCGGCGGAACTCGGGCAGCTCGTCGAGAAAAAGGATGCCGTTGTGGGCGAGACTCACCTCTCCCGGGGTCGGGTGACTGCTCCCGCCGAGCAATCCCACATCCGAGATCGTGTGGTGGGGCGAGCGGAAGGGTCGCGTCGCGAGGAAGCTGTTCTTCGCGTCGACGAGGCCGGCGACGCTGTGGATCTTCGTCGTCTCGATCGCCTCCTCCTCGGTCATGGTCGGGAGGATCGTGGCGAGCCTTTTAGCGAGCATGGACTTCCCTGTCCCCGGACTCCCCAACATCAGCATGTTGTGGCCGCCGGCCATGGCCACCTCGAGCGCGCGCTTGGCATGGGCCTGCCCTTTCACCTCGTCAAAATCGATCGGATACGTCTGCCTCGAGCGGAAAAAGGCATCTCGATCGAGCCGCTCGGGCCGGATCCCGCTCTCGCCCGAGAGCAGGCCGTAGGCATCGCGCAGGGTCTCGATGCCGTAGACGTAGATTCCCTCCACGATGCTGGCCTCGACAGCATTTTCTTTCGGAACAAAGATCGCCCGCAGCCCCTGCTTTTTAGCCTGGAGAGTGAGGGGGAGGATGCCCTTGATTGGCCGTACCCGCCCATCCAGCGCGAGCTCGCCGGCCATGGAGCATTTTTCGAGAGCCCCTTCCTTCAGCGCGCCGTTCTGCTCTTGCGCGAGCGAGACCATGCCGATGGCGATGGGAAGATCAAAACTGGGCCCCTCTTTCCGCAGGTCGGCCGGAGCGAGATTGATCGTGATGGCTTTGTTAGGCCAGCGCAGGCCGCTGTTTTTGATCGCCGTGACGACCCGGTCGACACTCTCGCGCACGGCGGCATCGGGAAGACCGACGAGCTTGATGTCGATGTTGCCACTGTCCGCCGCATTGACTTCGACCTCAACGGGAACAGCATTGACGCCATGAACGGCGCCCGAGAATACACATGTCAGTGACATGTCAGGACTTTGTCCAGAGTGAGGCCCATTTGCAAACCTTTTTCGCAAAAAAAGCTGTTCAAAAAACCAATTCAATAGTCTACGACATCGAATAGGGATCGATGTCTATCGTGACCACTACATCATCGGGGAAGGTGAGATCCTTCATCACCTCGCGAATGTGGCTGGCCAGCTTCCTGGCTCCGCTCGACTTCAAGACGATCTGGAAGCGCCATTGATCGTGTGATTTCACGAGCGGGGAAGGGAGCGGCTCCGTCAGGGTGATATCTTCGGGGAGATTTCGTTTCAGCCTCGCGTGGAGGGTCTTCAGGGAAAACTCCGCCCTCTCGAGATGCACCGAACGGGAAGTAATGAGAGCGAGATGGGAAAAGGGCGGGTGTTTAAACTGTCGCCGCATTGTCAGCTCGTACTCTGCAAATCCATCAAAATCATGATGTCGCGCAAACTGGATCGACGGATGATGCGGAGTGTAAGTCTGGACTACGACCTCCCCCTCGAGCTCTCCCCGACCAGCGCGGCCCGCCACCTGGGTGAGGAGTTGGAAGGTCCGCTCACCCGCACGGAAGTCGGGGATGTAGAGACCAACATCGGCATTGAGGATCCCCACGAGGGTCACATTCGGAAAATGGAGACCCTTGGCGATCATCTGGGTGCCGAGGAGGATATCGATCTTTTTCGCGCGGAAGGCGTTGAGCGTCTCGCGCAGCATCCCTTTTTTCCGCATCGTATCCGTATCGACCCGGCTGATCTTCGCCCCGATAAAGACCTGGCGGAGAATCTCCTCGACCCGCTCGGTCCCGTAGCCGGCGTTCACAATGGAGCGGCTCGAGCATTCCGGACAGCGGCTCGGAGTGAGCTGCGAGAATCCGCAAATGTGGCAGATGAGTCGGTCGTCCTTCCGATGGACGGTCATCGTGGTGCTGCAATGGCGGCAATTGGCGACGTATCCGCACTCGGGACAGAGGATGTTGCGGGCAAAACCGCGGCGATTTAGAAAGAGGATGGTCTGCTCCCCCCGGGCGAGTCGCTCCTCCATCGCGTTGCGCAGCCGGGTCGAGAGGATCGTCGGGCCCGATTGGCTCTTGCGCCCCTCGTTGCGCATGTCGATGACGCGGATGAGCGGCAGCTTGCGGTCGTCAATGCGGAGACGCATCGTCCCCAGTTCGTACTTGCCGTTGAGCACGTTGTTCCACGACTCGAGCGAGGGCGTCGCGCTGCCGAGCAGGACCGGACATCCTTCAAGCTGACCCCGCACCACCGCGATGTCGCGCGCCTGGTAGCGGGGCGAGGTGTCCTGCTTGTAAGAGTTCTCGTGTTCCTCATCGACGACGATGAGCCCGAGATTCTCAATCGGGGAAAAAATCGCGCTCCGCGCGCCGATCACGATGCGCGCCCTCTGATCGAGGACCTTGCGCCATTCATCGTGACGCTCCCCTTCCGAGAGATTGCTGTGAAGAATCGCCACCTGATCTTTGATCCTTGCAAAGCGTCGCTTGAACCGATCGGCGGTCTGCGGAGTCAGAGCAATCTCGGGCACCAAAACGATGGCCCCCTTGCCCGCCTCCACAGTCTTCTGGATCGCCTGCAGGTAGACCTCCGTCTTTCCGCTCCCGGTCACGCCGTAGAGTAGGATGGGTTTGATCTTTTCCCCCTGCTCAACAAGTCGCGACGATTCAAAAACCCGTTCGAGAACAATGCTCTGCTCAGCATTCAGCGTAAGGGGCGCAGATTCGACATACTCGACCTCGCTTAGGGGATCGCGCGAGACGATCTGGTCCACAAGCCGGATCAGACCCCGTTCTTCGAGTGCCTTTACAATGGGCCGCGAGATTCCGTGAGCACCGGTCAAGTCCGCGAGACTGACGGTTCCGAGATCCTGCAGAGTGAGAAGGGCTTCCTTTTGTTTCTTCTGCCGGCCGGAAAAAGACTCCAGGACCTCCGCCGTTGGGGCGCCGGACAGTTCGACAAACTTCGCCGTCTTGCGCTTTTCCTCCTCTCCGCGGGAGGGCTTGGGCAACATCGTTCGAATCACCGTCTCGATGGGCGTCAGGTAAAAGTTGGAGATCCACTCAGCCAGCTTGAGAAGGCCCGCCGTGAGGAAAGAGTCCTCGGACACGACCCCTAGAATGGGTTTGAGGCGATACTTGAGGGCATCGGTGTCGACTTCTTCGATGGAAGTGACCGTGCCGACCGCACTGCGATTGCGCAGGGGCACCCGAACCCTCTGACCTGAGGAGACCCTGAGTTCGACCGGAATGAGATAGGTGAAGGTGAGGTCGCTCGTTGCCCCGTCGATGAGGACCTTCACTATCCGTTCGCGCGCCATTAGTACAAAAAGAAATCGCCCCCCCGTGAGGGAGGGCGATTTACACCAAGGTTATAAGTAAAACTTAGGCCCTTGTATCAGCAGGATCTTAGAAAGAAACGCTGAGAGTGACACCACCGTGGAGGATGTCAGACTGGGCAACACCAACTGCACTGGTGGTGATACCGTCAGCAATCATGCCGCTGGTTGCACCGTTGTAACCGATGTAGGGAGTAAGGGTCGTGCGGCAGTTCAGCTCGATTGGGAGCGAAGCGGTCACATAGTAGTGGTTCCAGCCGCTGCCACCGAAGTAGCCGTCGGAGTAACCAACACCTGCACCAAGGACAAGGCCGATGTTGTCGGTAAGACCGAAGGTCTTCTCGATACCAGCCTGGTGATACCAGCCGGCGAGGCCAGAACCGCCGCCGCCCATGGCGTAGTTGGTCTGAGCAACGAAATCAACGAAGCCGAGGCTACGAGTGATGTCGAGGCCGAACTCACCGAAACCACCAGTCGGGGCAACATTGGAGCGGAACTCAGGGAAGATGTAGTGGGTATACCCAAGTGCGACATCGAACCCTGCGAAGGTGCCGAGAGCGGCATTGACGTAGAGCTCAAGCTGATCGAAACCGGAGCCGGCTCCGAGTCCGCCACCGCCGTCGTTGATACCATTCAGGTACCATGCACCGACAGTGATTGGCACTGCGAGGCTGTCGAACGTGTAGTTCACGTCGGTCATGACACTGTCACCAGCAAGACGCACACCTCTGAAGATGAAGTCCGACTTGTAACCAGCGCTGATTTGACCACCGAGGTCAACGCACTCTTCGATAGGGGCTTTGCCCACGGGGGCTTTACCCCAGTCACCTGCGTTAACGCCGAGCGTCATCGCACCGATTGCTGCAACTAGAATTGCTTTTTTCATATTAATTTAACTTCCCTTGGTTTGAGATGTGGTCGTAATAACCTGGTTTGGTTTTGGGCTTTCACCCTGAAACTCACTCTGACTGAAGCTGCAAGGTCAAAACCTTCGCGTCAGACAAAACGAGTTCCGTGGTCACATTGATCGATATGTCTGCCCTTCGCAACAAAAAATGTCTCACTTTTTCTAAGAAAGATCTTTTTTGTCCGTTATAATTTTTTGGACTCGCTCTTCGGAAATGCCGCAATTGCCTGATTCCTAGTCACTTGAGGCGATGCCAGGGAAGTACGAAAAAGTGCGAGGCCCAGGTGGCTTTTTTCACCCAGGGGTAGCGTAGGACGTGTCATAAGTCCTTCTTCACCTAAAGAATTCTCCACGGGAACCCCCTGAAGGAGCGGCACTTGGGTCTCGATCAGCTTGAGGGCCCGCTTTACTTTACCGACGCTTTCGATACGCGAAATGATCTCCTGTCCGAGGTAGCAACCCTTATGGAAGCTGACCGCGAGGGCATCGAGTCCCAGTTCTGCAGGGAATTCTTCGGCATTGATCTCCCGTCCCGCTTCCGGAACCATGGCCAGAAGCTTCGCCACGGCTAATTC
Organism: Verrucomicrobiales bacterium; assembly: GCA_041688355.1. GTDB lineage: Bacteria > Verrucomicrobiota > Verrucomicrobiia > Verrucomicrobiales > DEV007 > Arctic95D-9. The sequence goes on from JBDNIL010000169.1 coordinate 14,609, forward strand.
CTGAGGTGCGACAAGGAGGGAGGAAGGGAACGGAAGAGGATCGCCGGCCTTTAGAAAGAGATCGTATCCGGGCGTGTCGAGTCGACGACACTTCACGCCGGGACCACCCGCGATGAAATGATGGATGAGGCGCAGAGAGTCCGTCTCGTCTGCAATTTCACAGTCATCCGCGATGAGATAGCGCTCGAGCCGGGCGTGAATCGCCTCGCGCTTCGCCAACTCGCCATCAAGGAGGAGGCTTTCCCCATCCTGACTAATCCAGACGAGCGCTTCCACCCTGCCTTTGATAGTGCAAAGGCAGGCGGCGACGGCCTCTTGATCGAGGGCTCCGGCGACATCGTTGGTGACCTGACCGTTGAGGTAGCGGACGCGATCCGCTCCGGTGAGGCGGAAGATCGCGCGATCTTCGAGGGGAAACCATCTACCTGCGAGGGAAGGGCTGGCAATCATGGGCAAAAAGAAGGGCTGATGTCTGGAGCTCAGGCTTTTTCGTCGTCATCCTGATAGCGCGCAGCGAGGACGGAGTAGTCTTTTTCACCCAGCCCTTTCTGAATGGCGCGGAACATGACGCTGGCAGTAGTCGAGAGGACTGGTTCCTCGACCCCGAGTTGCCGGCCGAGATTCAGGGCATACTGGGCGTCTTTGAACATATGCTTCAGCGAGAAATGCGGCTCGTAGTCCTTTGCGATGATCTGCGGGAGCTTCATCGCGACGAGACCGGAGTAGCAGGCATTGTGCTCCAGCGCTTCCGCAAAACGCTGCGGATCGACTCCCGCTCTGGCGATGAGCCCATAAGCCTCTGCGAGCACTCCGGTCGTCGCCGCAGAGATCATGTTTGTTGCGATCTTGATCAGAGAAGCCTCTCCAACCCTACCGAGGTGAAGGATCTCGCGGGAACTTGCCTCGAGGACGGGCCGTACCCTCTCGAGCACCTTCGGATCCCCACCTATATAATATACGAGAGTGCCCTTCTCCGCCGCGATGCGGCTCCCGGTAAACGGCGCGTCGAGGAAGGAGGCGCCGCACTCTCTCACAGTCTGGTATGCCTCAACGACGGACTCCGGATCGCACGTGCCGTTGCACAGGACGATGTGGCGTTTCTCAAGCTTGTCCTTGAGCGCTGCGATGACCTGCTTCAGAGCGTCTCCGTCGGCGACGAAGATCTGAATGATGTCAGCCAACTGCGCGACCTCGGCCGGCGAGCCGACGAAGTTGGGAATGGGTTTGGGGGTGCGGTTCCAGACATAGACATGCCGATCGGTGTCTCGCAGGAGTGCGGCGACGCGACTGCCGATGATGCCCTGCCCGATAACGCCCACTTTTTCAGTCCCTTCGATGTTCATTCAATACCTTCACCGCAGGTGAATACGATTTGCAACGCCTATCCGCCGCCGATCTCCGATACGATCAGTTGAACGATAGGGAGGAATCGTGTTTGCTTGAGGAGTGGAAGAGTCAGGTCACGATCAATGAAACGGATGGCAGGATACCTCGCGGGTTCGGTCGCCGGACCGGTGATCGGGCTGCTCGCCTATCTCGGGCAGGTCGTACAACTCCTCGCGGAAGTGCTCGGTTCCCTGTTGAGTCCGCGGATACGCTGGCGCCTCGTCCTCTCGCAAATAGTAGCGATCGGGATCGGGTCGCAGCTCGTCGTCATCATCACGGGCGCTTTCACCGGAGCGGTCTTTGCAGCGCAGGCCTATTTCAAATTCAGCGAACTCGGCCTGGGTTCGGCAACGGGTCCGGTCGTCTCGATCGCGATGTGCCGCGAGCTGGGGCCAGTCCTCGCCGCCCTGATGGTGGCCGGTCGGATGGGCGCCTCGATGGCCGCTGAGATCGGGACGATGCGGGTCACCGAGCAGGTCGACGCGTTGCGCGCGATGGGGGTCTCGCCCCTCGACTACCTCGTCGTCCCCCGCGTCCTCGCGATCCTCGTCTCCATGCCGATCCTCGTGGGCGAGGCCATCCTCTTCGGCATGCTCGCGTCAGAGGTCCTGACGGTGCGGCTTTTCGGCGTGCCGGCGATCTGGTACGAGACGCAGCTGATGGCCCATACAGGAGCCCCGGATATCCTCACGGGCCTGATCAAGGGCACTTTCTTCGGCGGGCTCATCGTGCTGATCTCGTGTCATCAGGGTCTCATCACGAGCGAGGGCGCGGTGGGCGTGGGCCGGGCCACGACGAGGGCGGTAGTCTACTCCTCCCTCGCCATTCTCATCTCGAATCTCTTTCTCTCCCTGATCTTGAACCTCCTCCTCCCCACCGTCACGATGGATTTGTGAATGAGTGATTCCAATAGCCCCTTCCCCTTTTTCCAAGTCGAAGCGCTGCGGCAGACCCTTGATGGTCACCCTGTCCTGCGCGACGTGACCTTTGAAGTTCCGACGGGTAAAACGACAGTCATCCTCGGCGGGAGCGGTGCCGGTAAGAGCGTCCTCCTCAAACATCTCAACGGCCTCATGCGCCCGCTCTCCGGGTCCGTGAAAGTGGAAGGCCGCGATCTCGGCGAGCTCAGCGAGCGCGACCTCACCCCGATACGGCGACAGATCGGCGTCCTCTTCCAGGACGGCGCGCTCTTCGATTCCCTGACCGTCGGGGAAAATGTCGCATTTCCCCTGCGCGAGGCCGGGGACCGGGAGGAAAGTCGGATCCGCTGCCGTGTCGGCGAGGTGCTCGAGCTCGTCGGGCTGAAAGGGCAGGAAGGCAAGATGCCCGGCGTTCTTTCGGGCGGGATGCGCAAGCGGGTCTCCCTCGCCCGGGCCATCGCGGGTCGTCCCGCCTGTATGCTCTACGACGAGCCCACCGCCGGGCTCGATCCCATTTTGTCCGAGAGCATTACGCGGCTCATCGCGGAGATGAAGGAGGAACTCCGCCTCACCTCGGTCGTGGTGACACACAACCTCGGAGCGATGCGATTCCTCGCGGACCAGGTAGTCTTTTTAAAGCACGGCGAAATTCACTACTGCGGCCCTCCCTCCGGACTCGACGCTTCGGATGAGAGGGCGATCCGGGAGTTCATCTCCGCCGATGCGATGGGCCGAACCTGAACTGCCCGACACTCGCCATTGTCACTATCGGGAAACAGCAGCATATTCGGTCATTCTCAACCATGCCGGTCACCTCCCATCGCTCCGAAGTCTCTGTCGGCCTGTTCGTGCTGCTCGGTCTCGGGCTGCTCGGATGGCTCATCTACCATTTCGGAGATTCCCGGGGAAGCAGCAGCGGTGGATACCCCCTCATTGTCGAGGTCCGCGATGCGACCGGGATCCGTGCCGGGGTGCCGGTGCGCCTCGGCGGGGTCGAGATCGGCAGGGCTTCCGGGGAGCCTGAACTCAATGAGGACTACTCCCTGCTCACCATCCCCCTGACGATCTATCCGAATAGCAAAATCCCCGCCGGTTCCACCGCAAAAGTCGGCACAAGTGGACTGATGGGCGACAGTTTTATAAGGATTATCCCGCCCGAAGTGCCTTCAGGAGAGTTCCTCCCGGCCGGGTACCGCATCCACGCGGAATCTTCCAGCTCCCTCAACGACCTAGCCGGCAGTGCCGGTGAAACACTAGAGGAGGTCACTCTCACCGCAGGAGAGATCCGCGCCGCAGCCGACCAGATGAAGTCTCTCTTTACCAAGCTCGACCGTGGATTCCTCACCACCGAGAACATGGAAAATGTCTCGGTGATGCTGGCGGAGTTGCGCGCCTCTTCAGTGCACATGCGCGAGGCATCCGCCAAACTCAATCCCCTCCTCGACGAAACCGGTGCCACCCTGGACGAAATCTCCGGGGTCGCCGACGCCGCGAAGACGACTCTCGCCGGCGTCGATAAAAGCGTGAGCGAGTTCAGCGAGACCCTCTCTGCGATCAATCCTGTCGTCGCCGACTTTGATCAGTCCCTCAAGGATCTCAGCGTGACCTTGAAAACTGCGAACGATCTGCTCAACCTGCTGGAGAACGGTGAGGGACTTGCTCCCTCCCTTCTAAAAGACTCGGCTCTGAAGCGCGACCTTGAGAGCTTCCTCGGCAAGCTCGATCGGAACGGCTTGCTCCTTTACCCACGAGAAGGCGGACTGCTCCGCGCCCCCTCCCCATCGCTCCCCGCCATCCCTCAGCCACCCGTAGATGGGGAAAAGCGGCCCTTTCCGAGCCTGAGAAAGCAGCCCTAGTCCCACTTGCCCCCGCGATGCCATTCCTCGTCATCTTGAAACGCTTCGAAATCTGGCTGCTCATCGCCGTGGTCTTCGCCCTGCTCGCCTTCGCCTTCCGGCCCGAGCCGGGTGCTCTGCCGCAGGCCGACGGCGACACCCCGGGGGGGATCGTACCCGGCGCGGGGAAGGGAGAATCTGCCATCCCGATCCCCGATGCACCGGAAGAAGCCTTCGCCGTCGAAGAGGTGAAAGTCACCCCGACCAAAGGGGGTATGATCGTCGAGCTAACTCTGTCTGGTCGCTCCCCCTCGGGCACGGATCTCGCCCTTGACGAGTCGAGTGTGACCGCCACCACCGACGAGGGCGAGCCGGTCAACCGCTACTTCGAACCCTTTCGTGAACCGGCGCTACTCCTAGCTTCGGGAGACTCGGTCGCCACGCTGAAGTGGTGGCTCGAGCGCCCTGCCGACGCCATCTGGCTCGACCTGCAGGGGGAGCGGGTCAAAGCGGACCTGCCCTGAAAGGGCGTCTTTTCCTCTCTGTTTCTGAACCTCATGTCCACGAGCAAGGCTGATTACCTACTGATCAACAACAACAATACGCGGACCAAGTTCGCGCTCGCTTCGGGAGACCACCTGCTCGAGCACCGCTCCATCGCCTCGCGCGAGGTCACGGCAGCCTCGGTCGCGGCGCTCATCGCCGACTGGGTGTATGATCGCGTCGTCCTCGCCTCGGTCGTCCCGGCGAATGTTCCCGATCTCCTCGCCTCCCAGGCCGGGAAGGAATTGGTCGAACTCTCCCACCGTATCGCTCTAGGTGTCGAAGTGGATTTTCCCGATCCTTCAAAAATCGGGGCCGACCGACTCGCCAACGCCGTCGCGGTGGCGCAGCGCGGATTCGACGGGCCGGTCATCGTCGTCGATTTCGGCACGGCCGTGACCTTTGACATCATCGACCGGCGCCCCGCCTACATCGGCGGCGTCATCGCACCGGGCCTCGATGCGATGCGTCACTACCTCCACCAGAAAACCGCTCTGCTTCCCGAGATCGATCTTGCCCGACCCGAGACAGCGATTGGCAAAACGACCGTACACGCGATGCAGTCGGGCGCTTTTCACGGCTATCGCGGTCTCGTCAAAGAGATCCTCCAACAGATCGAGAGTGAAATGGGCGAAGCGGCAAAAGTGATTGCCACCGGAGGATATGCGGGTTTGATAGCCGAAGGACTGCCCGTGATCACCTCGGTCGAACCCTACCTCACGATGCAGGGACTGCTGCACGTCGCTCATTTGAATTTTACGACATGACGAAGACACCGACACCGACACCGACACCGACACCGACACCGACACCGACACCGGTCATTGGCATCGACTTCGGAGGCACCTCCGTGAAGCTCGCCGTGGTGGAGGGGGAAACCCTCCTCACCGGGGTCTACCGCATCCCCACGCAGGAGTTCGACAATCCCGACCAGCTCATCGACCGCATCGCCGCCGAGGTCTCGAAGATCCGGGCGGAACATCCGTCAGTCGGCGCCATCGGCATCGGAGTTCCCGGAGCAGTGAACTTCTTCACCGGCATGACCTACAACCTCACCAACGTCAAAGGCTGGTCCGAAGTTCCCCTCCGGGACATCATCGTCGAGAAGACCGGCCTTCCCACCGTGATCGAAAACGACGCCAACTGCATGGCCTATGCCGAGTGGAAATACGGCGCCGCCAAAGGCTACCGGCACGCCGTCTGTGTCACCCTCGGCACCGGAGTGGGCGGCGGGCTCATCCTCAACGGAGATCTCTTCCGCGGGGCGAACTATGCCGCCGGCGAGATCGGCCAGATGAGCATCGACCTCGATGGTGTGCCCGGTCCCTACGGCAATACCGGCGCCCTCGAGCGCTACATCGGGAATCGCCAGATCAGCGGGATGGCCGCCGCTGTCTACGCGAAAAGAGGCATCCCGCTCCCCGGCGACTTCTCTCCCGAGGCCCTGGCCGTACTCGCCGGAAAAGGCGATGCCGCGGCCCTGGAAGTCTGGAACGAAGTCGCACGCTGCCTCGGCTTCTGCCTAATGAGCGTCGTCTACCTGCTCAATCCGGAAGTCATCGTCGTCGGTGGAGGCGTCTCCGAGGCCGGTGAGCTACTCTTCGCCCCACTTCGGGACACCCTGCGGCACTCGCTCACAGCCGAGTGTTTTGACCACCTCCACATCGTCCCGGCCCGCTACGGGAACACCGCCGGCATCATCGGAAGCTCGGCGATGGCTGCCGAACTGTGCTAAAGCACCCCGTGCAGGAGGATTCAAGCGGGAGGGTTTCTTCCGTCTCCGTCGAAATTTTCCTTGTCTTATCCTAAAAATCAATAATTATTAGGATTATTACATTTTTCTAGTCTGCCATCGTGTCGCCCGCGCGGCACGACATCTGCTAAAAAGGACTTTTTCGTTGGCATACCAAACCAAAACCAGTTACTACCATCACTTCCTCAATCGAAAGTTCTTAAACAAAGTATGAAAAAAGCAATCCTAGTTGCAACCATCAGTGCGATGACCTTCGGCGTGAACGCAGGAGACTGGGGCAAAGCCCCCGTGGGCAAAGCCCCTATCGAAGAGTGCGTCGATCTCGGTGGCGAGATCAGCATGGGCTACGATACGGACTACGTTTTCTACGGCGTTCGTTTCGCCCGTGACAGCGTCTGGACCGATGTGAACTACACCTTTGACAGCCTCGCCATCCCGGTCACCGTCGGTGTCTGGTATCTCAACGGGATCAATGGCGGCGGCAGCGGCTACGACGAGCTCGATCTTTACGTCGACCTCGCTCTCGGCACCTTCGCCGGGTTCGACGTCGCGGCCGGCTACACCCACTACGCTTTCCCCGAGTTCCGTAGCAATGTGGCGAACACGGGCGGTTATGGTGAGGCAGGCCTCAGCCTCACCCGCAGCCTCGGATTCGTCGACCTCACCGTCGGCTCTATCTTCGCCTTCGGCGGCGGCGGCACTTCGAGGGGCTGGTACCACGAGCTCGGCCTCGAGAAGACATTTGAGCTCACCGACAGCATCAGCTTTGTCCTCGGCGGTGGTGTTGCTTACTCGGATGGCTACTTCGGCGGCAGCGGCTGGAACCACTACTTCGCCTCTGCTTCGCTCCCCATCGCGCTGAATTGCCGCACCACCCTCACCCCCTACATCGGTTATCTCGGTGCGACAGACGGCATGATCGTCGACGGCATCAATTTCGGTGTGGGCGGCCCCCAGTCGGATATCCTCCACGGAGGCGTCTCACTCACGGTCTCCTTCTAGGAACTGCGGCCCGGATTTTCCGGAACCATCCGAAACGATTTCAAAATCGCCTTCCCGTTGGGGGAAGGCGATTTTTTTGTAGCCCGGCGAGAGTCGCTTGCCGCGTTGACGGGTCGGGACCCTGCGTTACAGTCAGCGCGTCATGCTAGATATCCGACAACTCCGCGAAGACCCCGAAGGAATAAAGACCCGCCTCAAAGCCCGTGGTGGCGAGGCCTGGGTGCTGATCGACGAGATCCTTTCCTGCGACGAAAAACGCCGGGGCGGAGAGACGGAAAAACAGCAGCTCCAGGGCGATCGTAATCGCATTTCCAAAGAGATCGGAGCGCTGCGAAAAGAAGGCAAAGACGCGTCGGAGATTGAGAGCCAAGTCCGCGAGATTAGTGAACGCATCAAAACGATAGGCGAAGAGGCCGATGCGGCCGAGGCGAGACAGACCGAACTGCTCCTCCAGGTCCCCAATCTGCCGTACGCCGACTGCCCCGTCGGAAGCGACGAGACCGCCAACCCCGTCGTGCGCGAGTGGGGCGCAAAGCCCGCCTTCGGCTTCGAGCCAAAGGATCACGTCGAGATCGGGACACGTCTCGGGCTCTTTGACTTCGAACTCGCGGCCAAGGTCAGCACCGGTGGATTTGTCACCTTTACCGGGGTCGGCGCCAGGCTTGAGCGAGCCCTCATCCAATTCCTCCTCGATCTCCACACCGAGGTCCATGGCTACGAAGAAGTCTCGCCGCCCTACATCATTAATCGCGACTGCATGTTCGGGACGGGCCAGCTTCCGAAATTCGAAGAGGACATGTACGGCCTCGAAAACGGTGCCTTTTTCCTCGCCCCGACCGCCGAAGTGCCGGTGACGAATCTCTACCGCGACCAAATCCTGAAAGAATCCGATCTGCCATTGAAGGTGACGGCCTACACGCCCTGCTTCCGCCGCGAGGCCGGTTCGGCCGGACGGGAAAGCCGCGGTCTCATCCGCATGCATCAGTTCGACAAGGTCGAGCTGGTCAACATCGTGCACCCCGACGAGTCCTCTGCCCAGCTCGAGAAACTCACCGCCGAGGCCGAGGCCGTCCTGCAGCGACTGGGGCTCCACTACCGCACCATCGAGCTCTGCACCGGCGATGTCGGTTTCAGCTCGGCCAAGACCTACGACATCGAAGTCTGGGCACCCGGTCACGGGGGCTATCTCGAGGTCTCGAGTTGCTCGAACTTTGCCGATTACCAGGCCCGCCGCATGAAACTGCGTTTCAAGGACGCCGAGGGGAACAACCGCTTCTGTCACACCCTCAACGGATCCGGCACCGCTCTGCCCCGTCTCTACGTCGCCCTGCTCGAGACCTACCAGCAGGCCGACGGCACCGTGAAAGTGCCCGAGGCACTCGTGCCCTACATGAGGCGCGAGACGATAGGCTGAACGCGCAAAAAAAGCCCGACTCCGTTGTGACGCGGAATCGGGCTTTCCAAGGGTGAAAAGTCTTTGCTTCGCTTATTCAGCGGAGACAGCGATGGCGTCGTCACCACGCTCGCCGGTCCGGATGCGAACGGCGTCTTCGATGGAGGAGACGAACACTTTTCCGTCACCGATTTTGTTGGTGGAAGCGGCTTTCACGATCGTGTCGACGATCTTGGCGGCGTCACCGTCTTCCACGACGATCTCAAGCTTCACCTTGGGAAGGAAATCCACGGTGTACTCGGATCCGCGATAGATCTCAGTGTGGCCTTTCTGGCGGCCGAATCCTTTGACTTCGCTCACAGTCATGCCGTGAACACCGGCTTCGGTGAGGGCTTCTTTTACTTCTTCGAGTTTGAAGGGTTTAATAATGGCTTCGATTTTCTTCATGGTTTTTGTCGTCAGTTTGTTACTAAAACTTAGGATTAACTCTAAAGCATCTTGCGTGCCAAAAAATGTAAATCGCTCTCAGACAAGGTTTGAAGGGCTTTTGCAGCAGGAAAGAATGGGATTCGGACCGTCATGTGGTAAGTTTCTTACCAGCATCCGCACATCCGTTTACCACTACCCATGTCGAGCCCGCCCCGAGTCCTCATCGTCGATGCCGATCCGGAGACCGTCCGCCTCACGACGGAGGCCTTTCGCGACTCGGAGACTCGTTTCGTCCCCGTCGAGAGCGTGGAAGCCGGCGGCATCGAGCTGATGCACCACCAGTTTAATGCGGTCCTTTGCGATCTCTCCGACGGGGAGTTCCGGGGCTTCGACTTTCTCAAAGAACTCCACCGATCCAAGCCCCGACTGCCCTTCATCGGGATCGCCACCGCCGCCGATAGCCGCTCCGCGATAGAGGCGGTAAAGGCCGGGGCCTTCGACTTCCTTTCCAAACCGCTCGACGCCAGTGAACTGAGGCGATCCATCCGCGACGCGATCGAGTGCTCGCGCAAAGGCAACGAGCCCGTCTCGATCGATCCGCGGAACGAGCACGAAGATGAATCCGACACCCTCGTCGGCAACAGCCGGGCCATGCTCGATGTCTACAAGGCCCTCGGGCGGCTCTCCCCCACTCCCGTCACCGTGCTCATCCGCGGCGAGACCGGCACCGGCAAGGAACTCGTCGCCCGCGCCCTCTTCCAGCACGGACATCGCGCCCACCGGCCCTTCATCACCGTGAACTGCGCCGCCATTCCCGATAATCTTCTCGAGTCCGAGCTCTTCGGTCACGAAAAGGGCGCCTTCACCGGTGCCATAGCGACCCGCATCGGGAAATTCGAACAAGCCAACAATGCGACCCTTTTCCTCGATGAGATCGGGGATCTCAATCATGCCCTCCAGGCAAAGCTCCTCCGTGTCCTCCAGGAAAAACGATTTCAGCGGGTCGGCGGCTCGAGCGAGATTACCGTCGATGCCCGCATCATCGCCGCGAGCCACCGACCCATCGAGCGAATGATCGCCGAGGGTGAATTCCGCGAAGATCTTTTCTACCGTCTCAACGTCGCCACGATCAAGTTGCCCCCGCTGCGCGACCGCACCGGCGACATTCCGCTGCTGGTGAGCTTTTTCCTGAAACGTTTCAGCCGCGAACTTGGTCTGCCTCCCGTGGCAATCTCGCGAGGCGCTCTCTCTTGCCTTGAGTCGAGCCGACTCCCCGGCAACGTTCGTCAGTTGCAGAATCTCGTACGCAAAGCGCTCCTGCGCAGCCGCGGTTTCTCCATAGATCGCGACATCGTCGAAGAGCTTCTCGTCGAGACGGAACCCGGAGAGTCGACCGCCACTGACCTCGATGCTTTGCGTATTTGGTGCCGCAAGCTCGTCAATGAAGCGGCCCGGGGTTCGGGCGGAGAAGCCCACCGGCTCGCGGTCGAGGCGGTCGAGGCCATCCTCGTCGAGGAAGCGCTTCAAAAGAGCGAAGGAAACGTCACCCGCGCGGCCGAGTGGCTCGGGCTTTCACGCCTGACAGTGAGAGAAAAGGCAAAAAAATACCTGAGCTGAGCCTCTTCGCTTTGTCAGGTGCGAGCCCCCAAAGACCCACGGTATCACGGCAGCGGCAACACTGGACGCGAGCCGCCGTTCGGGTAAAGTGAGCACCGTTATGTTGATCCCCTCGCATCCCTTCACCCGCTACCTTCTTGCCGGCTCGCTCCTCGCCCTGACCCTGCCCGGCCTCGCGGAGACACCGCCGCCGGACTACCGCTTCAAATTCGAAGTGCTCGCCGAAGGCCTCCCCCAGCCCATGATGATGCAGGAGTCGCCCGACGGCCGCCTCTTTTTCATCGAGATCGCAGGCAAGGTGAAAGTCTTCGATCCGACTTCCCGACTCGTCAGTGTCATCGGTGAACTCACCGTGACCACCGCGCAGGAAAACGGACTCCTCGGCATGGCCCTCGATCCTGACTTTGCCAAAAATCAGTGGATCTACTTCATGCATTCACCGCCCGACTACGACGGTCAATACATCAGCCGCTTCACCCTGAAAGACGGGAACATCGACATGGCCTCGCGCAAAGACCTCCTCCACTGGCCCGAGCAGCGCGAGCAGTGCTGCCACCACGCCGGGGCGATGCGCTTCGGACCCGATGGCTGCCTCTACGCCTCGACCGGGGACAATACCAATCCCTTCAAGGACTCCGAGGGTTACGCCCCCATCGACGAGCGCCCCGACCGCGGCCCCTGGGACGCCCAGAAGTCCTCCGCCAACACCAATGACCTGCGCGGCAAGATCCTCCGCATCAAGCCCACCCCCGAGGGCGGCTACACCATCCCGGAAGGCAATCTTTTCCCTCCCGGCACGCCGAAAACCCGGCCCGAGATCTACGCGATGGGCTTCCGTAATCCGTGGCGTTTCAACATCGATCCAGTGACCGGCTACGTCTACGTCGGCGACGTCGGCCCCGATGCCGGAGGCGACCGCGAAGAGCGCGGCCCCCGCGGCTTCGACACCGTCAATCAGCTCCGCCAGGCCGGGAACTACGGCTGGCCCTACTCGCGGGGCAATCGCGTCTACGTCGATTTTGATTTCGAAGGGCAAAAGCCGGGGGCGATCTACGACAAAGCCAAGCCGATCAACGTCAGCCCCAACAACTCCGGTCTCACTGAGCTGCCTCCGGTCCAGGCGCCTCTCGTCTTTTACCCCGGCGGCGAGTCCGAGGAATTCCCCATCCTCGGCAAAGGCGGACGCACCGCGTGTGGCGGTCCCGTCTTTCACTTTGATCCGTCATTCGAGAAGACCGGCGGATTCCCCGCCTACTTCGACAAGCTCGTCCTCTTCTACGACTGGCAGCGGCCCTTCATCCATTGGGCAAAACTCGACGAGAAAGGCGACTTGGAAGAGATCCTCCCCTTCCCCGCAGCCGCCCGGGTCGCCCAGGGAGAGGATGACGGCAGCGGACGTTTCCAGATCCGGCGTCCCGTCGATTTTATATTCGGAAAAGACGGCAGCCTCTACTTCCTCGACTATGGCGAGACCTGGGGCGCGAACAGCGACTCACGTCTCGTGCGCATGAGTTACCAGTGGGGCAACATCGCCCCCGTCACCAAAGCCACCGTCACCCCTACGGCCGGACGCGAACCGCTCGAACTCACCCTCTCCGCCGCCGGCTCGCTCGATCACGAGGGCGACGCCATCACCCACGAATGGCGACTCGGCGACAAAGTCCTCTCCACCGACGCCAATGCCAAAGTGCTGCTGAAAGAGCCCGGCGACTACCGCATCGAACTCATCGTCACTGATGCCAAAGGTGCGGCCGGCAGCGCCATCGTGCCCGTCACCGTTGGCAACTCCGAGCCTCTCGTGAAATTCCTCTCGCCACACGACGGCGACTTTTTCACCCCCGGGGAACCTATCCCCTACCGGCTCGACATCACCGATACCGAAGACGGCGCGATGCAGGGTCGCGAGGGCGAGTTCTCCGTCCGCACCCTCGTGAGTTCCGCCTGGGCCGCCGCCGACGGCAAGCTCAGCGACACTGATCCCGGCCTCTCACGTATGAAGCAGTCGGACTGCTTCAACTGTCACGCCGTCGACCTCAAGATCGTCGGCCCCTCCTTGCTTGAGATCGCAAACAAATACAAAGACCAGCCCGGCGCGGTCGAGCTCTCGGTGGAAAGGGTCATCAAAGGCTCGACCGGCGTGTGGGGTCCGCTCCCCATGCTGCCCCACTCCACCTACACCGC
>JBDNIL010000170.1:0-3132 GCA_041688355.1 Verrucomicrobiales bacterium
CCTGAACGGGCACACCGATCTCGGCGAGCCTGACCGATCCACCATGCATCGGGTGCAGGAGGAGATCCTGAGACAAATTTTGGTCGGACCGACGGAGGTCGCGGCTTCTAACCAGTAAAAGAAAAAAGACGTAGCGTCGATCTCAGCGCGCCGCCGCGATTTCTCCCTCGCTGCGCCTTTCACGTCGTCACCGGGCTGCATTGTCCGGGTTGCGGGAACACGCGGGCCACTTATGCGCTGTTGCACGGTGATGTCGTCGGGGCGCTGCGGCAGAATGCACTCTCTGTCATCGGTCTGCCCTTTCTCCTCTACTGGGTGGGTCGGTCCTGGATCGGGTGGGTCTACCCGGTCCGTGTTCGTCCGCTCCCTTTCGCCTGGCGCTACTCCCATTCCCTGACCGTCATCGGACTCGTCGTCGTCTTCTGGGTCGTGCGCAATCTGCCCTACGCTCCCTTTGACCGGCTAGCGCCCGTGCCAGTCACGGTGAGTCGGGCGTCTGCAGCGCCAGCAGGGCCGCTCCGAGATGCTCTGCCACCAGCGGGGCACTGACCGACTCCGCCGCGATCCCACTGCGCTGCACTGCGATCTCGGCTGCCCGACCGAGTAGCCAACTCCCGAGGCAGGCAGCATCGTGAAGGCTGATGCCCTGGGCAATGAGCGAGGCGGTGACCCCGGTCAGGACGTCCCCCATGCCGCCGCTCGCCATCCCGGGATGACCGGTCGTGTTGAACTCCACCGGCGAACCGGGCGAGGCGATGAGAGTCCGCGCGCCTTTGAAAATCAGCGTCACTCCCCAGGCCTCGACCATGGCTCGCGCGAGCGAGGTGCGGTCGGGGAAAATGGCATCACCCGTGAGTCGTTTCATTTCCCCCGGATGCGGCGTGAGGAGCCGGTTCGCCGGCAGGGACGGCAGCCGTGTCTTGTCTCTCGCGAGGGCATTGAGCCCATCGGCATCGACCACGGCAGGGCGGGGGTCGTCATAGATCAGGTCGATGATCTCCGGCGGAACCTCATTGCCAAGTCCGGGCCCGATCGCCCAGACATCGCCGGGGACATCGGCGATCCCGTGATAGTCGGTGAGAGGTTTCACCATCACCTCGACCGGGCACTGGCTCGCGACGACGGGGTAGATGGACTCGGGCACGCAGACCGTCACCAGGCCCGCTCCGCTCCGCGAGGCGCCGAGAGCCGTCAGCACGGCCGCCCCGGCGAGCCCCCTGGATCCCGCGAGGATTGTGACTCGCCCCGCCGTGCCCTTGTGAGTGTCGAAAAGACGGCGCATCAGTCGCGGCCTGAGATTCGAGGCAAAAAGAAAACCTCGAGACGCGTCTCCCACCGTAACCGGTATCGCGAGCGGGATCTCGACGAGACGCCCGACATGGTTCACCGCCCCATCTTCGGCGAAACCCGCTTTTGCCGCCGTGATCGAGATGGTGTAGTCCGCCATCACCGCACCTTCCCCGGGGACTCCGGTGTCGGCATTGAGGCCCGAGGGGATATCGATCGCGAAGCAGGTCGCAAAATCCTCGCGGCGCAGCCGGTTCATCCGCCCGGCCAAGTCGACGAAGCTGCCCCGCAGATCACCCTTCGCCCCGATCCCGAGCAGCCCGTCGATGAGGACGAGACGGTGGCCCGCCCCATCGGTGTTTCGTGCCGGTGCGGCTTCGTACTCCGCCAGTTTCTTCGCGGGAAGTTCGGGGAGGCTCTCCGGATCCCCGGCAAAGTGGAGTGTGACACGCCAGCCCCGCTCTTTCAGGCGACGGGCCACGACGAGAGCATCGCCTCCGTTGTTGCCCTTGCCGCAGAAGACCTCCACCGTGGCCGGTTCGGGGAAAAAGTGCAAGACCACCTCCGCGCAGCGGCGTCCCGCCTCATCCATGTAGGGCTCGGGATCGACGCCCGTGGAAAAGAGGCGGCGCTCGGCCCCGGACATTTCTTCGCAGGTGACGAGCATGTCCGGTCGGGCGGTTGGCGCTTACCTGCTGAACTGCACGATTCCCCGCGCGATGCTGTCGGCGACGACCTGGCGGTAGAGCGGATCGGTCATCGCGGCGCGCTCGTCTTTGTTGCTGATGAATCCGCCCTCGACAAGGACGGCTGGGTGCTTCGTGTCGCGCAACACTGCAAAGTTCGCCGTTTTCACGCCGCGGTCGGTCGCCTTCACGTTTTTAATGAGCTCGCGCTGCACTAGCTGGGCGAGCTTTTCGGAACTCGAGGTGCGATAAAAGGTCTCGATGCCGAGGGCGGCGACGCGGTAGCTAGAGTTAAAATGCACGCTGACGAAGATCGCATTACGGTTCCGGTTCGCGATGGAAGAGCGCTCGGAGAGAGCGATGAACTCGTCGCGGGACCGTGTCATGATCGTTTTAAACCCGGCTTCCTTGAGACTGCGCTCGAGACGGCGCGAGACATCGAGGTTGATGTGCTTTTCGTAAACGTAGGAGTCAGCAGCTCCGAGGTCCCTTCCCCCGTGCCCCGGATCGATGATCACGGTCTGGAAGGCAAGAGCAGAACCCGTCGTCGCGAGGAGGGCGGCGAGGATCAGACTTGGATAGCGGAGGAATCGGAAGGCGTGCATGGGGAAGAAAATAAACCTTTCTAAAACTTTTTCAACAAATATGAAACTAATTTTAAAATTTAACGGTATTTGATTATTAATCTTGCGAAATTTTAAAATCTTTGTCGGCACAATGAGGAGGAAAATCCGGGTGAGCGGCCCGGCTTCTCATATAGAAACGGATTCGCGAGGATTTTCATAGACGCGGTCTCTGCCTTGATCCTTTTGTATTACGGTTTAGGTTCGACGCCGCTGCGGTCGGTCCTTATGGACGGAAACGCAATGCTAACCCGCCTAACTCAGTCCCCATTCCCTATGCAAAAGCCCCTGACTTCAACGACCGCGTGCCTGATCCTCGCGCTCTCGACCCTACTTATGACAGCCGATAACGCACACGCCGAAGAGGCGAAAAAGCCGGAATCCCTCACCGAGAGGATTAGCTACGCCTACGGGCTCATGATCTCCCGCCAGCTCAAGGAGCGTGGTATCGAGATCGATCTCGGGCAATTCTCGAGCGCCTTCAAAAACGTCGTCGCGGGCGGGGAGCCTCTCCTCACCGAAGACGAAGTCGCCGC
>JBDNIL010000171.1:0-8723 GCA_041688355.1 Verrucomicrobiales bacterium
ATCCACGCCCCGCCCCCCCTCAAAACGACTCCACGTGAGTCAGCACATCAAAAAACGGCACCTCCGCGAGCAGTCCGAAGCGATCATCCCGATTCAGCCTCGCCCGTGTCGTCGCCGGGCTGGAGAGGCCGCAGAGGAATCGCGCAAGCTGCCTCGGCTGGCGCAGGGCGGGATGATTCTCCGCCTTCGTCGTGCGGATGACCTCGGCCTGTTCGAGGGTGATGGACTCGCGTTTTGCCGCCGGGAGCGGCCCCCCGGCACTTTCGCCGAGACAGACTCCGCAGGTGCCGCAGGGCTCCATCGTCTCGCCGAAGTAGGCGATGAGCTGCTGCGGGATACACTGCGGCGTTTCACAAAGCGTCTCCACGAGATGGAGCCGCTCGATCTCGCCGACTTCGCGGGATTCGAAACGCTCGATCATCCGCGCCGCGATCGCCGGGACCGAACGCTCGCCGTCAGGGGCAAGGCGATAGGCATGACGCAGACCGTCGGGTTTCACGATGGCATCCCCCTGATCGGCGAGGTAGCCGATCGCCCGACGCACCCTGTCCTCGGGTTCGCCCAGCTCGGCGGCGGATTCGGCGATGGTGAAGCGATGCCAGAGCCTCGCCTTTTTCCCCGTCTCGAAAAGTCGGGTGAGAAAGAGCTGCCGCTCCGGCGTGTGGCCGGTGATGACCGTTTTAAACGGCCGCAGCAACTGCACCTGATACCCGCCGTAAAAGGGTCCTTCGGGGATGATGATCCCGTCGAGTTCCAGATAGGTCAGGGCAGTCGAGACCACCGTCGGCCGCATGTCGCGCGAGATCGAGAGATCGTATCGGGAGATGGAAAACCGGTCCCCCTGCAAGAGGACATGCTCGACGAGCGACTTCACCGCCGTGGCCGAGGGCGTGTCGCCGTAGATGAAATTCTCCAGCACGGTGAGGTCGTCGGCGCAGGCGAGAATCTCGCAAGTCGAGATCGCGCCGTCACGTCCGGCTCGCCCTGACTCCTGCACATAGTTCTCGAGCGATTTGGGCAGATTGTAATGATAGACATGCCGGATGTCCGCCTTGTCCACGCCCATGCCGAAGGCGATCGTCGCCACGACGACGTTGATGCGGCCGGACATGAATCCATCCTGCACCGCCGCGCGATCCTCGTCGCGCATCCCCGCGTGGTAGGCGCGCGCATCGACACCGGCCCGACTAAGGAGACCCGCGACGCGCTCGGCAGTTTGCTGCAAAGTCACGTAAACGATCGCCGGGCCGGGAGTCGCCGCCGAGACGAGCGTCACGAGCCGGGCATCGCGCTCCCTCTCCGAACAGGGGTGGATGCGGTAATGAAGGTTTGGCCTCGCGAAGCCGGTCTGGATATGATCTTCCACCGCGATGCCGAATCGCTCGCGGATCTGCTCCGCGACCCGCGGCGTCGCCGTTGCGGTGAGGGCGAGGATGCGCTCGACCTTCAACTCGCGGGCCATCTCCGCGAGCTTCAGGTAATCGGGGCGGAAGTTGTGGCCCCACTCCGAGATGCAGTGGGCTTCGTCGACCGCGAGCAGAGAAATGCGGCAGGCCCGCAGATGCCGCAGGAATCCCTCATTTGCGAGCCGCTCGGGCGCGACGTAGAGGATCTTCAAAGTGCCGTCGCGCATGCCGGAGTAGATGGTCTCGATCTCGGACCGCTCCAGGGTCGAGTCGAGCCGGGCCGCCGCGACGCCTTTGAGATGAAGGGCCTCGACCTGGTCTTTCATCAGGGCGATCAGGGGCGAGATCACGAGAGTGAGATGATCGAAGAGCAGGGCGGGGAGCTGATAACAGAGACTTTTTCCCGCGCCCGTCGGGAACAGCGCGAGAGCCGAGCGACCCGCGAGGAGCACGTCGATGACTTCCTCCTGCCCCGGTCGGAATGCCCTGTGGCCGAACCACTGATCTAAAGCCGCGTCTTTATCCATCATTTCTCCGAACCGCTTAATGACAGGAAGATGCCGCGCTAAATGCTTGAAGCAATTTTAAAAGAATCCTAAGATGCGCCCTCTTGCGTAGCTGCGCCCCTTCATTGGGCCCGGCCCCTCGCGATCAACGCCCGGACCCTGTTCCCTCCTATTTCCTGACATGACCGAAAATTTTTGTCGCTGGGGTATCCTCGGCACCGCCGGTATCGCCCGTAAAAACTGGCAGGCGATACGCCATGCCGGGAACGGCCGTCTCGTCGCCGTCGCCAGTCGAACCGCTGATCGGGCAGCCGAATACATTGCGGAGAATCAGTCCCAGATCCCGCATCACCCCGCGCCGCGAGCGATCGCCGGCTACGAGGAGATGATCGCCGCCGATGACATCGACGCCCTTTACATCCCCCTCCCGACCGGCCTGCGTAAAGAATATGTCCTCGCCGCCGCCGCCGCCGGCAAACACGTCCTCTGCGAGAAGCCGTGCGGAGTCGACGCCGCCGAGGTCCGCGAGATCGTCGAAGCTTGCGAAAAGGCGGGCGTTCAGTTCATGGACGGCGTCATGTTCATGCACAGTGATCGTCTCGCTGCGGTGCGACGCGAACTCGATGCCGGTGACGCCGTCGGGGAAATCAAACGCATCGCCTCGCAATTCAGCTTTCTGGCGCCGGAGAGTTTTTTCACCGAGAACATCCGCATGCAGGCCGGACTGGAGCCGCTCGGCAGCCTCGGGGATCTCGGGTGGTACTGCATCCGCATGGCGCTCTGGACGATGCGCTATGCGATGCCGGTGGCCGTCCGTGCGCACATGATACGCGAGACCACCGTGCCCATCACCCTCTCCGCCGAGATGGATTTTGACGACGGCGTCACCGCGAGTTTTTATTGCAGCTTCGAAGCCGAGCACCAGCAGTGGATCAACATCGGCGGGACAAAGGGTCACCTCACGATGCGGGATTTTGTGCTGCCCTTTCACGGACCCGAGTTGAGCTTCGAAATCGAGCAGGCCAACTTCGAGACGGATATCTGCCAGTTCCACATGGAGCGCCACAGCCGCCGCGTCGCAGTGCACGAGTATTCGGATAGCCACGCCACCGCGCAGGAGACAAAACTTTTCCGCCGCTTCGGTGAACTCGTCCTCGGGGGAAAGCCCGATCCGCACTGGCCCGGGATCACGCTCAAGACGCAACTCGTTCTCGATGCGTGCCTGCAATCGGCCCGTGCGGGAGGCAGGGAAATTGCTCTGTAATCGTACATCATGATCGAGCCCATTGCACGAGGTGTCATCGGAGTCATCGTCCTGCTCGGGATCTGTTTTCTCCTCAGCAATCACCGCCGCTCGATCCACTGGCGTCTCGTCGGCGGCGGCATCGCCCTGCAGGTCGTGCTGGCGCTGCTGATCCTCGCGACTCCCTTCAGCGGCGTGGTCGAGTGGGCCTCGGGCGGCTTTGTGAAACTGCTCGGCTACAGTGACATCGGGGCGCGCTTCATGTTCGGCGAACTCGTCGATGCGAGCCGCTACGGCTTTGCCTTCAAGGTCCTGCCGGTCATCATTTTTGTCTCGGCCCTGACCTCGCTGCTTTATTATCTCGGGGTCCTGCAATGGATTGTCTTCGGATTCGCCTGGGTCATGTCGCGGCTCATGAAGCTCTCGGGCGCGGAAAGCCTCGCCGCCGCCGCCAATATCTTCGTCGGCCAGACCGAGGCTCCGCTCGTCGTGAAACCCTACATCGCAAAGATGACGAAGTCCGAGCTGATGGCGCTGATGACCGGGGGCATGGCCACGATTGCCGGCAGTGTCTTCGGGCTGTATGTCGTCACCCTCGGGGCCGGTGATCCCCTCGTCGAAGCGGCCGTCGCGAAGCATCTCCTCACCGCGTCGATGATGAACGCCCCCGCCGCCCTCTACGTGGCGAAAATGTTAGTGCCCGAGCGCGAAGAGATCCATGAAGACCTCTTCGTGCCGCGAGACCGCCACGGACGCAACATGCTCGACGCCCTCGCCCAGGGCACGACCGATGGGCTGCGCCTGGCGCTCAACGTCGCCGCCATTCTCATTGTCTTTGTCGCGGCGATCGCTCTGCTCAACGGAATCTTCGGCTGGGTCGGTGCGCTCGGCGGAGAAACCGGCTGGATCAACGGGCTCGTCGCACGAGCCAGCAGTGGAGTCTTCGAAGAACTCTCAATGGAGGCCGTTCTCGGATTCCTCTTCGCCCCCGTCGCTGCGGTGATCGGGGCCGAGCGCGGGGACATGCTCCAGCTCGGCCAGTTGCTCGGAACGCGCCTCGTCTCGAACGAGTTCGTCGCCTACCTGCAGCTCGGTGAACTCAAAGCCGCCGCCGCGATGGGGCCGAAGTCCATCTTCCTCGCCACCTTCGCCCTCTGCGGTTTCGCCAATCTCAGTTCCATCGGCATCCAGATCGGTGGCATCGGCGTGCTCGCGCCCGAACGCCGCGGCGACCTCGCCGAGCTGGGGGTAAAGGCGATGATCGCCGGGACCATCGCCAGCCTGCTCACCGCATGCATCGCGGGGATGTTTTTCGCGGTGGGCGGGTGAGATTGACTCACGCATGAAGCGCGTGCAATACCGCTTCCGGATCACGCTCCACAACACGAAGAAGTGCTTTTGCCGGACCCTCAGGATGGCGGCGACCCTGCTCCCAGTTCTGCGACGTCCGCACACTGACTCCGATTATCGCAGCAAAGCGAGACTGGGAAATTCCAAGCCGCTCACGAATTGCTTTTGCGTCAGGATCCGGATACTCGAAAACACGGGATGCCTTGAGTTCCCCTCTGCGAATTTTTCCAGCTTCGCAAATGCTTTCACACAACTCATCAAAATCGGATTCATTCATAGCTCAAATAGTTCTCGACCAAGCCTCGAAATGACCCTCACCGCCCCAATCTCCGCGCCACATCCTTGGCGAAGTATGTCAGGATCATGTCGGCACCGGCGCGTTTGATGCCGATGAGAGACTCGAGCGCGACTTTCTCCTCGTCGATCCAGCCGTCCTTCGCGGCGGATTTGATCATGAGGTATTCGCCGCTCACCTGGTAGGCGGCGATGGGAATGTCAAAGGCGTCACGGAGCGTGCGAATGACGTCGAGATAGGGTCCGGCGGGCTTCACCATGATCATGTCGGCCCCTTCGGCGATGTCGAGCTCGGCCTCGCGGAGCGCTTCGCGACGGTTCGCCGGATCCATCTGGTAGGTCTTTTTATCCCCGGCCTTCGGCGCGGAATCGAGCGCGCCGCGGAAAGGTCCGTAGTAGGCCGAGGCATACTTCGCGGTGTAGCTGAGGATGGAGACTTCCTCATGACCGGCCGCGTCGAGAGCGGTCCGGATCTCGCCGATCCGGCCATCCATCATGTCGCTGGGCGAGACGATGTCGGCACCGGCGTCGGCGTGGCAAAGGGCCTGGCGGCAAAGCACCGCGACGGTCTCGTCGTTGATGATCTTCAGGTCGCCGCTCGCGGTTTTCTCGACGAGGCCATCGTGCCCGTCGGAGTTGTAGGGATCGAGTGCGACATCGGTGATTATCGTAATGTCAGGGTAGGCCGCCCGCACCGCCCGGATCGCCCGGGGCACGAGTCCGTCGGGATTAAAACACTCTTCGGCGAGCGGCGTCTTGAGGACGTCTTCGATCTTCGGGAAAAAGACAATGGCGCGCACGCCCGCTTTCCACGCCTCGCCGACTTCGGTGACGAGACCTTCGAGACTCCAGCGGTGACATCCCGGCATGGAGGCGATCGCGTCGTTTTGCGGCGCTTCGTGAATGAAGAGCGGGTAGATAAGATCCGACGGGTGCAGGATCGTCTCGCGTACGAGTCCCCGGATACCGCGGCTCTTGCGATTGCGTCGGGGGCGGATCGGTAGGTTCAGCTTTTCGGACATAGTTCGTATCCTTCCTTGGTGTCTTTGATTTCCCAACCGCCGGCGGTGATTTCGTCGCGGAGCCGGTCGGACTCGGCCCAGTTCTTCGCCTGCTTCGCGGCCCACCGGTCAGCGGCGAGTTTCACGAGAGCTTCGGGCGCTTCCGCGACCGGACCGCCCGTTGCAGGGAGGACGAGTCCGAGCGCTTCCATGATGAGATCGAAACCTCTCAAAGCCACACCCGCCTCCTCTGCGGAGAGGCTCTCGATGGAAATCGACTTTATCGCGGTGAAGACCCTACCCAGTGCATCGGGTGTGTTGAGGTCATTCAGGAGCGCCTCAAACGCCCCGCTGAAGGCGCCTGCGTCGGTCACCGCGAGCGCGTCGTCGTAGGTGAGTGGTTCTGTCAGGCCGCTCTTCCCCGCGAGAGCCTGGCTGAATTTGGCAAGACGCTGCAAGGCCTGGCGCGCCCCCAACAGCGCGGGGAAGTTTTCTTTCGCCTCCGCATCTTTGGCGACAAAGTTGAGCGGCTGCCGGAAGTTCGCCGAGATGAGGGCGTAGCGGAGTTCCGCCGGCGAAAAGCCTGCCTCCACGAGTTGGGAGAGGGTGTAGAAATTTCCCGCGCTCTTTGACATCTTGCCTCCGTCCACGAGCAGGTGGGTGAGGTGGAACCAGTGCCCGGCCATGTCATGCCCGGTGCAGGCCTCACTCTGGGCGATCTCGTTTTCGTGATGCGGGAAGACGAGATCGACGCCGCCCGAGTGAAGATCGAAGGTATCTCCGAGATACTCGCGGCACATCGCCGAGCACTCGAGGTGCCAACCGGGACGCCCCTGTCCCCACGGGCTCTCCCAGTAGTTGTCTCCATCCTCATCACGACGCGCCTTCCAGAGGGCGAAGTCGGAGACGGAGTCTTTTTCGTACTCGTCATCCGAGACCGAGCCCGAAGCTCCCTCGCGCAGCTCGCGCTGATCGAGGCGGGAGAGACGGCCATATTTGTCGAAGCTCGACACCTTGTAATAGACCGAACCATCCTCGCTCGTGTAGGCGTGCCCCTTCTCCATTAGCTCACGGATCATCTCGATCTGCTGCGGAATGTGCTCCACCGCGCTCGGTTCGATGTGCGGGGGCAGTAGATTGAGACTGGCACAATCCTCGTGAAAACGATCGCGCCAGAAATCGGTGAACTCTTTCAAAGAGCGGCCGCCCGCCTGCGAGTCACGGATCGTCTTGTCATCGACATCAGTGAGGTTACGCACGTGGAAAGTCTCCACGCCGGAGAGTTCAAGAGTGCGGCGAAAGACATCCTGAAGCACGAAAGTCCGGAAATTACCAATGTGGGCCGGGCCGTAAACCGTTGGCCCGCAGCAGTAAAAACGGAAAACCCGGCCGTCGATAGGCACCAGCTCCCTCAGCCCGCGGCTCATCGTATCAAAAAGTCTCATCGTCGGCATTGGGAGAAAGGGACGGCACTTGCCCCGATTTTGCAAGAGGTTCGCTCATTCCCGACGCCTCGCAGTCAGAAATTTCAGACTGTTAATTTCTATAAAATTCGCATAAGTGAGGCTCACTTTAATTATCTTTCATCTTCCCTATTGTCGCAAAGTCTGATAAATTTTTATCGCGCGTGTGAGGATTTTTTAAAATTGAGTGTATGACATTGAAGCTCGTAGTCACGACAAACGTCAATGGAGACGTTTTTGAATTGGTTCTGAAGAACGCCAAATACGGTGTCGGCAGAAGGCATGATAACGATCTAAGGATCAAAGAGACCTATATTTCCGGCTACCATTCTGAACTTACGCGGACGGAAGGTGGTGATTTCATGATCTCCGATCTCGGGTCCAGCAACGGGACTTTCCTCAACGGACGCCGGATCGATGGGAAGGAAAAGATCAAAGCGGGAGACTTCATCAAGTTCGGCATCCTCAAGGTCGCGGTGCGGGAGCACACCGACACTATGCCCAGGATCGTGTCGCTAAAGGACAGACCCGCCTTTGCCCGCAAAGAAGAGTCGAACACGGCCGCCATCACCCTCGAGAAAAAGACCGGTCCCCTCATTGCTGCCGCCGCGATCCAGGCCAAGGGCGAGACGCAGGCCACCCCTGTTTCCGATGGCTCCAAGGCGCGACTCGCAGAACTCGAAGCGCAGATCAAAGAGAGCCAGCTCAAGACAGCCGGCCTGGAAAAAAAAATCCAGACCCTGCACGCGGACCTGTCCGCTCGTGAAAGCGAAGTCAAATCCCTCGCAGCCGCCGCCGCTGCCAAAACAGTGGCCGATGACGAGCTGGAGAAGCTCCGTGCAAACCTTACCCGGTCCGAAGACTCCGCAGCGGAAGGAGAGAAGGAGCTCAAACGTCTCCGTGACGAAATCGGCAGCAGCTCAACGGCCCTTTCCGAAAAGGCCGACGAAGCAGGGCGCCTCGTTGAAGAACTCGCCACACTCAAATCCATCCTGACAGAGACTGAATCGCGGGAACAGGAGGCTCGCGCAGAGATCTCGGCAGCAGCAGTGAATAAAGATGAGACCATCAGACGGCTCGACTCCCAGGCGAAGTCACTCACCGACGCCCTCTCGGCAAAAGAAGGTGATCTGAAGGCTACCGCGAAAGAAGCGGCCAGAATCAGCATCCTCACCGCAGAAATCACCGCTCTAACCGGGGAACTGGATCAGACGAAATCGCGCGTGGCATCAGAAATAGAGGACAAAAGCAGCCTCGAAGTCTCTCTCGCCGGCAAGTCGGGTGAAATCAATCGTCTCCACGCGAAAATCAACGAACTGCTTGCGGCCGCCGAGAAGGACAAGGACTATCTCGCCGAGGAACTCGAGGCGACGAAGTCCCTCGCCGACAACGAACGCGCCGCGCTCGAGGCGAAGCTCGACGGGAAGTCAGACGAGCTCCACACGCAGCAGACTGCGGTG
>JBDNIL010000172.1:0-37438 GCA_041688355.1 Verrucomicrobiales bacterium
CATGAGGGCGCCACCTCCGTCGAGAGCCCAGGTCCCGCGCCAGGCCCCGGAGTCGTAGTAGGCCTGACTACGATACCATTTCACATAGACATCACACAGGGTCAGACGACCGAAGCGACCCTCTTCGACGGCCTTTTTGAAGGCGTCCATGGCGGGATGGAAGCGGCGAT
Organism: Verrucomicrobiales bacterium; assembly: GCA_041688355.1. GTDB lineage: Bacteria > Verrucomicrobiota > Verrucomicrobiia > Verrucomicrobiales > DEV007 > Arctic95D-9. The sequence continues at coordinate 171 of JBDNIL010000172.1, forward strand.
TGAAGATCCCCGAAAGAGTGACCCCGGCCAGCTCGCAGGCGTTGATCATCATGTCGATGCGCTCGGGGGTGACCTCGAGGGGTTTTTCGCAGATGACGTGCTTGCCGGCGGCGGCGGCGGCGAGGGCGGGCTCGAGGTGGGCACCGCTCGGGGTCGCGATCGTCACGATGTCGAGGTCGGGATCATTGAGAAAGGCATCGAGGTCGGTGTAGCCGATGCCGCCGTTTTCCGCGACGAGTTCATCGACGGCATCCTGTCTTCGCCCGTAAAAGGAATGCAGCTCGCCGCCGTCCATGGCGAGGATCGCCTTGGCGTGGAAGTTGGCGATCATGCCGGCTCCGATGATTCCGAATTTCATGGCTTGCTGAGGGGTGAGTTGCTTCAGGCGGACTTGCGATTTTTTCCGAGGAAGCCGACGAGGCCGAGAACGAAGAGGGTGACGAGGACTCCGATACCGATCATGCCGGGGGTGCCCTTGCCGAGGAGGACCCAGATGGAGCCGCCGGTGGCGATGATCGTGGCGATGGCCATGAGAACGTTCCATTTCACCGCCTGTGCTCCCCGCGGTCTCGCATCGCCGAGCAGACTCGAGGAATTCATGAGAAGGAGGAAGGTGAAGTAGGCGATGGGAATCATGGCGCCGCCGATGACCGAGGTGGGGACTGCGAGGGCGGCTTTGGAGGTCGCGTTGGCCCAGAAGTAGAGGGGCCCGAGGAATCCGCCGAGCCCGGCGATGAGGGTGCCGATAAAGTGGATGCCGCGATGGTTCGGGCGTCCCAGCATCTCGCAGAGGGTGAACCCGTTGATGAGCATGAGAATGATGATGGTCGAGACGGCCATGCCGAGCACCCCGATGCCGAAGACGACCTGGGCGATGGCGTTGCCGGTGAGCGGCTCGAGTGCGCTCGCGAGGTTCATGTTGTCCCGGGTCGCGAGCATCGCGGCGAGTTCTCGGTCGGCGAGGGGCAGGGTGTCGCGGGCGACCGCTTTGGCTTCGTCGGTGAGGGTGGCGAAGGCAACCGGATCGGCGAAGGCGACACGCTTGTTGGCCTGCTCGGCAAAGGCGCGCTCCATCGCGGGTTTCACCTTGCCGGCGGCGTCGAGGACGTCGTCGTAGCGGGAGTGGAACTGGGAGGCGGCGGCGATGACGACGCAGGTGGTGGCGAGGACGAAGGGAACGATGAGGCCGATCGAGAGATCGAAGATGGCGAGGCCGCGGTGGGATTTGCCCCAGCTCTTTCTGAGCATGGAGTAAGGGAGGAGGAAGGTCATGTTGATGCCAACGGCAGTGCCGAAGGCGGTCATCATGATGTCGCGCTGGCTCTTCGAAATCTCGGCGGTCCAGAAAGCGGCGAAGTCGCCGGTCGCAGCGATGGCGGTGAGGAAAGTCGGGGCGGGGGAGGCGAGCAGACTGAAGTCGGGCCAGAAGCCGGCGAAGATCGCTTTGAAATCAAGGTTTCCCGCAAAGGCAAGGGCTCCGACGACTCCGAAAAAGGAGATCACGACTATGCCGACCATGGCCTTGAGGATGATCTCGAAGAGTTTGATGCCCTTGTTCCCGCTCTCGTAGAAGTAATTGATGATCAGGCCGACGATGAGGAAGAACGTGCAGATGACGCCGGTGGAGGCGAGTCCGGTGTTTTTCCCGCCGAGCAGATTCTGCTGCACTGCGGCGGTGGCGAGGGCGAACTGGGGCATGCACCAGACGATGTTCGCCATGAGCGTCGCGATGATCCAGGCCCACGCGAGGACGGGGCTGACGTGCGTCTTGATCGCGCCGAAGGGCCGTTGGCCGGTCGAGAGGGTCACGTAGGAGATCGCGCTCAGCATGATGACCCCGAGGATCATCGCGAGAGGCTGGAGCCAGAGCATGTGGTAGCCCATGAAGACCCCGAGGTAGAGAGCCCCGGCGAGCGAGCCTCCGCCGAGGGTGATGGCCCCCTGGAGCCAGCCCGGGCCGGACTTTTTCGTATAGGATCCCCAGCGCTCGAGAAGCGGTTGGCTGTTGATCACGTCGAGTTCGGCGGCTTCTTCTCTGCGCTGGTCTGATTCGCTCATGAAAATGGGGATGGATAATTGGGGGTTTGGCGGCTCCGAGCAGCGATTCTAGCCTGTGGCGTGGTGGCGTCAAGGTAAGGCTCGGCGTATTCTCGTTGCCCGCGCTTCGCCTTTGACCCGTATCGGTGCGGGTGCTACGCTTCCGGCCTTTCGATTTCTGCCAGAATTATGAGCGACCCAGACGGCTCCATCAGCTACAAAGCGACCCTGAATCTCCCCGATACCGAGTTCCCCATGCGCGGTGATCTCGTGACGAGGGAGCCTGCCCGTCTCGCAAAATGGGAGAGTGATTCGCTCTATTTTGAAATCATCAAAAAGCGGAAGAGCGAGGGAGCGGATCGATTTATCCTGCATGACGGACCTCCCTTCGCCAACGGAGACGTCCACATGGGCACGGCTCTGAATAAAGTGCTCAAGGATCTCGTGCTCAAGAGCAAGACCATGGCCGGCTATGAATGCCCCTACATCCCGGGCTGGGACTGCCACGGTCTCCCGATCGAGTTCAAGGTCGTGAAAGAGTCGCGCGGTCTCGACGCGCCGGAGATCCGCCGTCGTTCCGAGGCTTTCGCCCGCGAGTACATCGACATCCAGCGGAACTCCTTCCGCCGTCTCGGGGTCCTCGGGGACTGGGAGAATCCCTACCTCACTCTCTCGCCCGAGTATGAAGCCGACATCATCCGCGTCTTCGCGACGCTCGTGGACAAGGATCTCGTCTACCAGAGCCAGAAGCCGGTGCAGTGGAGCTACGGCGCCCAGACCGCTCTCGCCGAGGCCGAGGTCGAGTACATGGATGTGAAAGATCCGGCGATCTTCGTGAAATTTCCCCTCGTCACTGGTGATCTCGCCGGGAAAAGCGCGATGGTGATCTGGACGACGACTCCCTGGACGCTCCCGGCGAATCTCGGGATCGCGGTGCACCCGCTCTTCACCTACGTGCGGGGCGAGTTCACCCACGCCGAGCGCGGGGTGACGGAGAATCTGGTCGTGGTCAAGGATCTCGTCGCGGCCTTCGGACAAAAGACCGGCTTTCTCCCCGTCGGAGAACTGGTCGAGTTCAAGGGCGCGGAGCTCGAGGGCGCCGAGGCGCAGCACCCGTTCCTCGACCGGACTTCCCGCGTCATCCTCGCGGACTTTGTCACGACCGAGACCGGCACGGGTGCGGTCCACGTGGCTCCCGGTCACGGGTCCGAGGATTATCTCGCCGGACAGCAGAACGGGCTCGGACTCCTCTCCCCGGTCGATGATCTCGGGAAATTCACCGACGAGGTTGGCGTCGATTTCCTCGTCGGGCAGCATGTCCACGAGTCGAATGTGCCCATCATCAAGCTGCTCGCGGGCAAGGGAGCGCTCATCGGTAAGGAGAACTACCTCCACAGCTACCCGCATTGCTGGAGGTCGAAGACGCCCATCATTTTCCGCTCGGTGCCGCAGTTTTTCATCCGCATCGACGCGCTCCGCGAGACCGCTCTAAAAGAGATCGACTCGGTGCGCTGGCTCCCGCACTGGGGCCGCAACCGCATCCACGGCACGGTCGAGTCGCGTCCCGACTGGTGCATCTCGCGCCAGCGGACCTGGGGCGTGCCGGTGCCCGTTTTTTACGATGCAGAGACCGCCGAGCCCATCATCGATGCCGCCCTCGCGCGGAAAGTCGCGGACCTCACCGAGTCGGGCGGGACGAATCTCTGGTTCGAAAAAGACGACGCCTGGTGGGCGGAGGCCCTCGGTCTCCCCGCCGGGACAACACGCTGCACCGACACCCTCGACGTGTGGATCGATTCGGGCTCAAGCCACGTTGCAGTGATGGATCGCCACCCTGAACTGAGCTGTCCGGCCGACCTTTACCTTGAAGCGACGGACCAGCATCGCGGTTGGTTCCAGAGTTCGCTCATGCTCAGTGTCGCGGTGCGGGACAAGGCCCCTTACAAAGCGGTCATGACGCACGGTTTCGTCGTCGATCAGGACAAGAAAAAGATCTCAAAGTCCGAGGCGAAAAAGTCAGGGAAGCCGGTCGATGCGGCCTATTTCTACGACAAATACGGCGCGGATATCCTCCGTCTCTGGGTCAGCAGTGTCGACTGGCAGAACGAGGTGCCCTTTGGCGAAGACCTCTTCAAGCAGACCGCCGAACCGTATCGCCGCTTCCGCAACACCCTGCGAATCCTCCTCGCGAACCTTAACGACTTCGAGATCGAGAAAGACGGCGTCGGGCCCGAGGCGATGACTCTGTTGGACCGATGGATCCTCGAGCGACTCCACCAGGTCGTCGTCGAGTGCCGCGAGGCCTATGCCGCCTTCGAGTTCCGCAAGGTTTTCAACACGCTCAACCAGTTCTGCGCGGTCGATCTCAGCGCGCTCTATGTCGACATCACGAAAGACCGCATGTACTGCGACGCGGTCGGCTCGCCGCGCCGGCGTGCCTCGCAGACGGCCATCCACGAGGTCTTCGAAGGGCTCGTGAAGCTGATCGCGCCCGTCCTCGCCTACACTGCCGACGAGGTCTGGGAGTATGCCGGGCACACCGACTCGGTCCATCTCGAGCTCTTCCCTGTGGCCGCCCCCGCCTTTGCCGGAGTCGAGGCCACTGTGAAAATCGGCCACCTTTCCCGACTCCGCGACCTCGCCCAGATCTCGATCGATGCAGCAGTGAAGGCCGACGAGTTCAAAAAACGCGAGCGCGCCGCCGTCGTCTTCCATCTCCCGATCGACGACGCCGCGAGAGCGGTGCTGAGCGACGCTCCCGCCGAGGCGCTGGAATTCCTCATGGTCTCGGCGATCAGTGTGGAGACCGGCGAAGGCCCTGCCCGCGCCGCCGTGGCGGTGACCGCGCACGAGGAGTGCCCGCGCTGCCGCCGCTCGGTCGCCCTTGAGGTGGAGAGCGGTCTCTGCGCACGCTGCGAAGAGGTCATCGAATCCCTCGCTCCCGTCACCGCATGAAAAAATACCTCCTCGCCCTCACCCTGCCGCTTTACGTCCTCGATCAGTGGACAAAGTGGTTGATCGTCTCGAACTTTCCGGACTCAGTTAACGAACCGGTCGCCCCGCGCATCATCGAGGTCATTCCCGGCTTCTTCAATATCGTCCGGGTCCACAACACCGGCATGGCCTTCGGGGTCATGAACGGGGCCGAGCACGCCAACTGGATCTTCGGCGCGATCGGAATCATCGCGATGACAGCGATCACGGTGCTTTGGAGAAAGGGCGCTTTCTCCGACCGCGTTTCCAAAGTCGCTGCGGCCCTCTTGATCACAGGGATCCTCGGCAATCTCACGGATCGCCTCCTCCCGGGTCGCGGCTACGTCGTCGACTTCCTCGACTTCCTGCCGCCCTTTTACGGCAAACTCGTTCCAAGTTCCGGCGGACATTTCCCCTCTTTCAACGTCGCCGACTCCTGCATCTGCATCGCCGCAGGACTGCTAATCCTCTCGGCATTCCGCCAGCCGGCTCCACCGAAGAAAGGAAGTCCCGCGAAGTCCTGAGTCCCCGGTCATGACGCGGAAGGGTATCGTCGCGGTCCTCTTTCTCGTCGCTTTTGTGATCCTTGCCGTCGGTCGCCTTTTCTCTTTCGGAAACCCCTAAACTCTGCCACTTTTCGTCTGCCATGAATCGCATCACTGTCGCCGGATTTTTCACCACCCTGGGAGTTGTCGCCGCCCTCTCCGGCTGTACCGCAAACGAGACCGGCCTTGAGTCGGCTACGGTGAACCCGGGAACACCCGCACTCGCGGGAGGGGCGCAACCGCCCGCCGCCCCGACCGGGGTGCAGACGACCTACTCGGGTCTCAATTATGAAGTGCTCCGTCCCGGGACAGGTGCCCGGCCGGCCTCTTACAACCGCGTCAAGGTCCACTACCACGGCTACCTCCCCGACGGCACCGTTTTTGACAGCAGTGTGCAGCGGGGCGAGCCGGCCACCTTCGGGCTCAATCAGGTCATCCCCGGCTGGCGCGAAGGCATCCCGCTGATGCAAGAGGGGGCGAAGTACCGCTTCACCGTGCCGCCCCATCTCGCTTACGGCGCACGCGGAGCTCCGCCGAAGATCGGGCCGAACCAGACTCTGATGTTCGACGTGGAATTGCTCGAAGTGCTTTATTGACTAGAGTTACCCTCTTGATAAAGGATTGCGGGAGGAAAAGGATTGCTTCGTTTCGCGGATTGTTCTATTTCCTCACTACACGAACCATTCACACCGGACCTGCATGACCAGACTGCTCCTCACGATTTCTGTTTTCTCCCTGACGCTTTTTGCCGCCGCTGCCCCGGTCCAGGCCGGTCGATTCAGCCATTGCGAGTGTGTCGGCGACTACACCCCACCTCGCGGTGCGGTCAAAATGTTCACTGCAAGAGTCAAGACCGAGTGGGAGCAACGTCACCATTGCCTCCCCTGCGGCCGCAAGATCCCCTACAAGGTGAAAGTCATCACCTACCGCGAGCGCTATACCGACGGCACCGCCCGAACCTGGAAGTGTGTCGTGGCCGGTTCCGAGGTCAGCCTCGGCAAATAAGCGCCGGTGAGGTCGGTATTCACGACTTCCGCATGACGATCGGCCAGGATCCGAGTTGACGGGCGACGGACTCGAAGCTGATCGATTTCATTGCGATCTTCTGCGATTTCTCGATCGCTGCAACGTAGGCGTCGTCGTCGTGGAGGATCTGCTCGATACGTTCGAAAACGTTCTTCATCCGGATCGTGCCGTCATCGCTGAAGTCGGGAAAGGCCATGTTTTCAATCGTTGAACTGCCGCCCGCACAGATCGTCCGGGCAAGGAGGCAGTCCCCCGCGACCTGGCCCGGCACGGTGCTGCGGTCCATCTGGTAAATAAAGCGGTGCGAGGAGAGCAGTTTCATGTAATCCGGATATGGCAGGGGCGTTTCGTGAATCTTCAGGCAGCCGGGCGGGAAGGTTTGCTCCAGCTCGCGCAGGATGCGCAGTCCCCGGGCCTTGTCCGAGTTGATCACAGTGACACGGGGGATGTTGAACTCGTGGGCGAGTGAAGCCGCCCTCGCTACTGCCTGGATATGGTTGCGGGTCTCGGTTTTGAACTCACGGGTGCCGATGAGGATGCCGGATCGCTCATTCACCGGAGTGGAGAAATCCCACGTAGGGAAATCGACCGGATACGGTGTCGGGATGAACTTCATCTTCTGCCAGAACAGGTTCTGGTCGATCGAGCCCACGCGGGGCGGCCAGGCGAGGGTGGGGGAGACGATCCCGTCGGCGAGCTCGAGGATCTCGCCGTAGGCGCGCACCGCTTTCACCGAGTTGAGCTGTCGGGAGATCTGGGTGTGGCTGCACTCTTTCCAAGCCACTAGCACGGTAACTCCCTCTTTTTTCAGCTTCCGGACGGCTTCGAGCGTGATCCAGGTGCGGCGCCGGATCAGAACAAAGACGGCGTCGAATCGATCACGAGCGGCAAGGAAATCCGCCGTCGAGTCAAAGAACGCGCCGTTCGTGGCTGCAGCATAGGCGTGGAAATTGATCGGCGCATGCACTCCCCGCCGGTAGGAGTCGGGACCTCGCGAGTAGTCGAGAAAGGGATCCCCGCCTTTGGGATTCAGGACCGCGAGGCAAACAGGAGGGTCGTATAGGATGGCCATGGAAATGGTGCGCGATACTGGATTTGAACCAGTGACCCCCACCGTGTCAAGGTGATGCTCTACCCCTGAGCTAACCGCGCAAATCCCCCCCATTGAGAGGGCCGCGAAAGTAGACTCGGGAGAGTTCATCCGCAACTGGAATATTTCCTGACCTCGTCGAGAGTGGGCGGGTGTCGAATATTCATATCACTGACCACGTCCTCAGGGTCGCCTCCAGCGGGGTAAAATTGCGTGTCCGGGAGTGGCTTCCCCCCGGACCGGAAAAGGGGCGGGTGCTCATCCTGCACGGGCTGGGGGATCACACCGCGCGCCACGACTGGGCTGCGTCCCTCTTCACCGATGCCGGCTACCGGGCGGTAGGCTTCGACTGGCCTGGAAACGGAGAGTCCGACGGAGTCCGCGGCGACATGCCGACAGTAGCAGAAGCGGGCCGACTCCTCGAGGAGGTCATCGCGGCGCTCGATCTGCGCCCCTGCGGTATTTTTGCCCATTCCACGGGCGCGTTTCTCGTGCTTCACTGGCTCGGAGGCCTGCCGCGTCCACTCGATGGCCTGCACTGGGTCTGGATCAGTTCGCCCCTGCTGGTGCCCTCTCACGGGCAGCCTGGATTGAAGATATCGGTCGCCCGCCGCCTCGCGGCCAGATTCCCCCGGTTCACCCTCAGCACCGGGGTGAAGCCGAAGAACTGCTACCACACCGGGTTTGATCCCTCTGTCGATGCGGCACTCAAAAAGGACGGGAGCCACCGGCGCGTCTCGCTGCGTTTTGCGACCAATCTCCTCGCGAGCGAGGCGGCCTTGCTTGAGGCCGTTTCCCGTATCCCGGGGCATCCGGCCTTTCTCGTGACCCAGGGGACGGAGGACGAAGTCTGCCCACCCCACTATGTCGAGGCCCTTTTCGCGAATCTCCCCGGAACGGAAAAGAGCCTCGTTTTTGCTTCAGGTGCGCGCCACGAGCCTTTTCGGGAGAAGGATCACCGCGCGATCACGAACGCCGTGAGGTCTTGGCTCGACAGCAGATGAATCGCCCGAAAGTCCGGGGAGAGAACGGAGCGGATTGACAGGCGGCCTTCTTTTTCCCACACTGGTGGTCATGTCATCACAAGCATTTTCTCTTATCGTTTGCCTCCCCGACGAAGCCCCGGCACGTCACGACCTCACCGACACCGAAGTCACGATCGGGCGCAGTCCTGAAAATGGCCTCCAGGTTCTCGTCGCCGAGGTCTCGGTCCGGCACGGCAGTATTGGTCGGTCCGGTGATTCTTTTGTCCTCGCCGATTCCGGCTCGACGAACGGGACTGCCGTCAATGGAGTCCCCGTCGGTCCCGAGGGCGTGGTCCTCAGTCCCATGGACAAGATCATCTTCGGCACGCTCGCCCGGGCCTACTTCGTCCCGTCGGTCGTACTTGATTCGACTCCGATAGAGGAACTGATCGCCTCGATCGAGGCCGCGCCGAAGGCCGTGCAGGCTGTCGCCCAGCCCAAAACGGCCCCCGTGGCGATAGCAGTTCGCGCGGCTGTCCCTCTCCGGGGTGCGCCGGCGGCGGGTGCCGCCACGGTCAAGCTGGATCAAGTCCGCAGCCCCGCCCCCGGCGGAGTGCGCCCCGCCGCTGTTCCGATCGCGCCGCGTCAGCCATTACCGGGTGCCCCCGCCGGCGGTCCGCCGAAACCTCCCGGTGCCCCGGCTGCCCCGACTCCGCTGAGCCCCCCCGGCGCTCCAGCGGCCTCCGCCGCACCTCGTCCGGCGGGCGTCCAGCCGGCGAAGCTCCCCACGGCCCCGCCTGCCGGTGGGCCGCCCGCGCCGATCCCGCTCAAGCGCCCCGCGCCCGGCGCGCCGACGATCCCGCTGCCGAAGCTCCCTCCGAAGCCGGGTGCCTGATCAGCCGTGCTTCCGCCCCGGCGCTCTTTTCGCCGGTGGCGGGCGCCATTTTTCTCAGTGCGTCAGCGCGTAGAAGACGATGTTGATTCCGAGCGGGTAGGCGTATTTCTCGGAAAATTCGCGGAAGTACCACGGATCGGTCCCTTCCTCCTCCCATCCGTCGCCGAGATCGGTGTTGAAGCAGATCATCATGCAGATGCGGCCGGCGTCGTCGAGGATGGCGCGGTAGTGGGGCGTCTCGGACCCCGGCTTGTTCCATTCGTAGGTGATGCCCTCCTCACGACCCATCATCGCCATGCCCACGGCGGGGATCTGAGGTTTTATCTCGAGGTCAAAGACCATGTGGAAAATGGGGTGATCGAGTTCCAGCTCAACCCACTCGCGATCCGGGAAGATCTGGCGCAGGGCGCGCTCGAAGTTTTTCCACTCGTAGTGGCCCCAGAAGTCATCGACCATGATAAAGCCGCCGTTGAGCAGATAGTCCCGGAGCGTTTCCGCCTCCTCGTCCGTGATCCAGATGTCCCCCGGTTCGATCATGTAGACAAAGGGATAATGGCGCAACTGCTCCGCGTCGATGTCGACGATGGCACCCTTGGGATCGACCTGGAGAGAGGTGAGCTGCTGGAGCCGGTAGGAGAAATTCAGCTCACTGTCCGGATAGTCGATGAGCCACTTGGCCCGCTGTCCCATCCAGGTCCCGGAATTGTAGCGAAGCCGGGCGAAGGTAAAGACATCGTTGGGAACCTCGGGGTTGACACTCCAGTCGGGGAAATCATAGTAGCGCCCGCCCCGCCACTCGCGAGGATCCTCAGGCATCTCGCCGTCCTGGATCCCGAAGTAGGTGGTCCTCGCGAAATCGGCGCGATCCTGAGTGAGACCGATCGCGGTGAAAAACAGCAGCGCGAGGAGGCCGGACGATTTCATGGACTGGCGGAGCATGAGGGGAAGGTAGGCGAGAATGGGGCGGGAGGAACAGGAAAAAAGAATTGCAGGCTGGGAATGTCCTTTTTTAGAATAGTTCTTGATCTAAACAACCTTTCCCGTATTGGTGGCGTAACTAGGAATGATGACGCAGAAAAGCACAGTTTCCAAGGCCACCGAAGACTTCGGCGGGCTTCGCATGACGAAGCAGCGTCGGGTAGTCTACGATGTGCTCACCGATCTCGGTCCGCAGCATCCGACCGCTTCGGAGGTTTTTGTCTCGGCGAAAGAGCGGATGCCCTCGATCTCCCTCGCGACGGTCTACAACTGCCTCGAGACCCTCACCGGGGCGGGGGCGATCAAGCAGGTCAACATCGATCGCGAGGCCTCCCGCTTCTGTCCTAACCTCCAGCCCCACGCCCACTTTTACTGCACCGGCTGCAACAATGTCTTCGACATCGGTCTCGAGAACGGGGCCGATGCCGCTTCGGTCTGGTCCCTCCCCGATGGCTGCCGTGTCGAGGAGATGCACGTCGCGATGCGCGGCATCTGCGGTCGCTGCCCGAATTGTAGCCCGGAGTCCGGCAAATCCTGAGTTCCACCCCTTTTTCCAACATGAGTCAGTCCCTGAAAATTGAAAACCTGCACGCCACCGTCGCTGGCACCGAGATCCTTAAAGGCCTCACCCTCGAAGTGCCGAAGGGTGAAGTTCACGCCATCATGGGCCCGAACGGGTCGGGCAAATCGACCCTCTCCAAGGTGATGGCGGGGAACGAGGCCTATACCGTCACGGCCGGCTCGGTCATGCTCGACGACATCAATCTCCTCGACTTGGCGATCGACGAGCGCTCCCGCGCCGGTTTTTTCCTCGCTTTCCAGTATCCGCACGAGATCCCGGGAGTGAGCAATGCGAACTTCCTCCGCGCCGCCCGTCAGGCTCGCCTGCCGAAGGGGGAAGAGGTCGATGCGGTCGCTTTTTACAAGGAGATGTATCTTAAAATGGACGAGCTCGGGATGGACCGCAAGTTCACCGCGCGCTCCGTGAACGAGGGATTTTCCGGCGGGGAGAAAAAGCGCAACGAGATCCTCCAGATGATGATGCTCGAGCCCAAGTATGCGGTGCTCGACGAGACCGACAGCGGCCTCGACATTGATGCGCTCCGCGTCGTCGCCGAGGGGGTCAATGCAATGCGCTCTCCGGAGCGCGGGTTCCTCATCATCACGCACTACCAGCGACTCCTCGATTACATCATCCCCGATGTCGTCCACGTCATGTATGACGGGCGCATCATCAAGACTGGCGGCAAAGATCTCGCCCTCGAACTCGAAGAAAAAGGTTACGACTGGGTGACGAAGGAACTCGTCCCCGCCTGAGAGGGACTTTCATTTCACCAAAGGAAAACACGATTATGTCAAACAGCGCAACACTCGAAGCGGTCAGCATCGATCAGGATGAAGGCAACTTCTCCTACCCCGAGGACTATGCCTACGACGCGGGCTACGGTCTTAACGAGGGCACCGTCGATTACATTTCAAACATCAAGGGCGAGGCCGAATGGATTCGCGAGTTCCGACACAGGGCACTCAAAGTCTTTTTTGCCAAGCCGATGCCGACCCACTGGGCGAGCAAGGATCTTGAAAACATCATCTTCAACAATATCCGCTACTACCTTTCCAAAGGCCGGGCTCCCGTGCGGAGCTGGGACGAGGTTCCTGACGATGTCAAAAAAACTTTCGAGCGTCTCGGCATCCCCGAGAAAGAGCGCAAATACCTCGCCGGCGTCGAAGCCCAGTTCGACAGTGAGGCCGCCTACTCGAATGTGAAGGAAGAACTCACCAAAGAGGGCGTCATCTTCGTCAACTCGACCGAGGGCCTCCGCGAGCATCCCGAGATCTTCCGCAAGTGGTTCGGCAAAGTCATCCCGACGGGGGACAACAAGTTCTCCGCGCTCAACAGCGCCGTCTTTTCCGGCGGCAGCTTCATCTACGTGCCGCCCGGCTTGAAGGTGAAACATCCGCTCCAGGCCTACTTCCGGATCAACGCGGAGAACTTCGGGCAGTTCGAGCGCACCCTCATCATCGTCGATGAAGGCGCCGAGGTCACTTACATGGAGGGCTGTACCGCGCCGAAGTTTGAGACCGCCACGCTCCACAGCGCCGTCGTCGAACTCGTCGCGATGAAGGACGCGAAGATCCAGTACATCACCGTGCAGAACTGGTCGAACAACGTCTTCAACCTCGTCACGAAGCGCGGTCTCGCCCACGAGAATGCGGAGATCCGCTGGATCGACTGCAACATCGGATCGCGTCTTACGATGAAGTATCCCGGCGTCATCATGAAAGGTCGCAAGGCCCGCGGCGAGGTCATCTCCATCGCCCTCTCCAACAACGGCCAGCACCAGGACACCGGGGCGAAGATGATCCACGCCGCCGACGAGACGACCTCTAACATTGTCGCCAAATCAATCTCCGTGGGCACCGGTCAGTCTACCTATCGCGGTCAGGTGCATATCCCGAGACACCTCAAAGGCTGCAAGAACAACACCGAGTGCGACGCCCTCCTCATCAACTCGAGCAGCCGCACCGACACCTATCCCGCCATCACCGTGCGGGGTAATCAGCACGCGACCCAGCACGAGGCCAGCGTCAGCCAAGTCAGTGAAGACCAGATCTTCTACATGAAACAGCGCGGTCTCAGCGAAGGCGAGGCGATGAGCCTCAGCGTGAATGGATTCGTCAACGACCTCGTCCGCGAATTCCCGATGGAGTACAGCGTCGAGCTGAAGCGACTCATCGATATGGAAATGGAAGGCAGCGTCGGCTGAACCCTCCCTCCCCTGCTTCTCTACCACTCTACTCCTTTACTTCTCTTCTCAGCCCGATGTCTACTGTCCTTATGCCCATGGAGGAAACGATCACTGCGTCGCCGACCGAAGTCTGGCTCTCGGCTCCTCCCCTCACGGAAGCGGATGCCGCGACGCAGGCCGGCACTCCCGCCTGGTACCGCGAGCTTCAGGAAAAATCCTGGGCGCGCTACCTCGACCTGCCCGTCCCGAAGCGGACGAATCAGCACTGGCGCTTCGCGGACCTGAAGATGATCCGCTTTGCCGATCTCGCTCCTGCGGCACCGGCTACCGATCCCGCGAGTCTCATCGCCCGTGCCGTTGCGGGCCGTCCCGAGACCTTTGCGGCGCACTTCGTTTTCGCGAACAACCGGCTCATTCACTCCGAGATTGCAGACCTCCCCGCCGCTGCGATCTGTCTCCCGCTCAATGAGGCGCTCGTCGCCCACAGTGATCTCGTCCGCAGCCACTTCCTCCAGGAAACCCAGAGCCTCGGTGGCGACAAATTCGCCGCGCTCCACGGGGCGGCCACCCTGAGCGGAATCTTCGTGCATTTTCCGAAAGGTTGTGTTAGTGAAAAGCCCATCCTCGTGCATCATTTCAACGGCGGAGAAGGCCGCGCGATCTTCCCCCACACCCTCGTCGTGGCGGAAGACAACGCCTCGGTTTCCGTCGTCGATGTCTTCGAGTCGATCACCCCGGCCGAGCAGACGCTCAATGTAGGCATGGTCGATCTCTTTGCGGATCGCGGAGGAAAAATCCAGTATGTCTCGCTCCAGAACCTCAGTGACAACGGGGCGAAGCACGTCCAGATCCACAGCACCCGCGCCGGACGCGATGCGGCGGTGAAGGTGGGATTCGTCAACCTCGGCGCCGCCTGGGTTCGCAACGAGTCGCTCAATCGCATGGTCGATACCGGGGCGGACTGCCAGATCTTCAGCGCGAACCTGGCGAACGGGATTCAGGAATACGATCAGCGCACCCTGCAGTCGCACGAAGCGCAGCACACCACGAGCGATCTCTTTTTCAAGAATGCTCTCTACAACAACTCGCGCACGATCTTCTCGGGTCTCATCCATGTAAAACCGGGCGCCCACCACACCGATTCTTTCCAGACCTGCCGTAATCTCCTCGGTAGTGAAGAGGCCGAGGCAAACTCCATGCCCGGTCTCGAGATAGACGCCGATCAGGTGAAATGCTCGCACGGCTCGACCTCGGGTCAGATCAGTGACGAAGAGATCTTCTACCTCCAGGCTCGCGGCATCCCCGCCGATGACGCCCGCAAGATCATCAGCCTCGGATTCCTCAACGAGTCCATCGAGAAACTCGAAGGGGATGAACTGAAAGCGTATCTCTTCGCCCGCGTGCAGCAGAAGTTCACCGCCCTCGACGAGAGCGCCTAAGCGGACGCCTCGGGTTCGCTCAGTCCTCGACGAGCCCCATCTCCTTAAGTTTGCGCTGCATCGTGCGGCGCGAGATCCCGAGGAGAAGGGCTGCTGCGGTACGGTTCTCCCCGGTGCGGTCGAGGGCGAGGCGTATCATTTTCTCCTCCATCTTCGTGAGGTTGAGATCACCTTCAGCGAGGGGATCGGCAGCCGCTCCGGCCGGTAGTGAGGCCGGGGGCGGGCCCTTCGCCTGCGAGCGGAAGTTCAGGAGCGAGTCGTCTTTTAGAAAGGGCGGGAGATGCCGCACGCCGATCTTCGGGGTATTCGACATCACCACGCCGTGCTCGATCGCGGTGCGCAGCTCACGCACATTGCCGGGCCAGTCGTAGTCGAAGAGCGTCTGCATCGCCTCGGTCGTGAGTTCCATGGGGGCCTTCCCGTTCTCTTCGGTGAACTCTCTGAGGAAGGTATCGATGAGCAGGATGATGTCCTCCTTTCGCTGTCGCAGCGGCGGAATCGTGATCGAGACGACATTCAGCCGGAAGAAAAGATCGTCGCGGAAAGTTCCTTCCCGCACCATTTCGGTGAGGTCTTTGTTCGTCGCCGCAACGACACGGACATCCACCTTTAGCGGTTTGTTAGAGCCGAGTCGCTCGATCGTGCGCTCGCCGATGGCGCGGAGCAGTTTCACCTGAGTGTCGAGATCGATCTCGCCGATCTCGTCGAGGAAGAGGGTGCCGCCGTCGGCTTCTTCGAAACGACCGATGCGCCGCTCGAGTGCTCCGGTGAAGGCCCCGCGCTCGTGCCCGAAGAGTTCGCTCTCGAGGAGTTGTTCGCTGAGCGCGGCGCAGTGTACTGTGACGAGCTTCGACTTGGGACGACCGCTGAGGTGATGGATCGCCCGGCCCACGAGCTCTTTCCCGGTGCCGCTCTCGCCCTCGATCAGCACCGTGGCGCGGGTTGGTGCGACCTGGCGGACCGTTGCAAAGATCGGCTGCATCGCGGCGGAGTTTCCGATGATGTTCTCGAGGCCGTAGCGCTCCGTGACCTGCGCCTTGAGGGCGACGTTCTCCTCCTCGACCTTGCGACTGCGGATCGCGCGTTTGATCACGATCTCGAGCTCGTCAATGTTGAGCGGCTTGCTGACGTAGTCGTAGGCCCCCTTTTTCATCGCCTCGACCGCGCCATCGACCGAGCCGTAGGCGGTCATGAGAATGCAGACTGGGGCCTTCGCGCGTGCGAGAGTCCGCGTGATGAGGTCCATGCCGTTTTCCCCGCCGAGACGCAGGTCGGTGAGCATGACGTCGACCGACTCGCTTTTCAGGACCTCCTCGGCCTCGGTAATGTTCGCCGCGACATAGACATCAAACTCGTCCTCGAGAGAGAGACGCAGTCCGTCGCGAGTGTTCTTCTCGTCATCGACGATGAGGATAGTGTGCTCGGTGAAATTCATGGATTAGCTGTTTAGCTGTTTAGCTGTTTAGCTGTTTAGCTGTTTAGCTGTTTAGCTCGGGGAAGACTGGATTTTTGGATGGGTTTTGCTAAAGGGCTAAACAGCTACCTGCTAAACAGCTACCTGCTAAACAGCTCCGCAGCTCCGCAGCCGCGGCCGCCTAAACATCGATGATCTTTGCGCCTGACTTCGCGGGGAGGAAACGCATCAGTCGCTCGGCGCGCGGGAGGAACACGCTCACTTCTGTCCCGATGCCCTCGCGGCTTTTGAACTCGACCTCGCCGCCGTGGTCGTGGACGATGCGGTGGACGATGAGCAGGCCCAGGCCTGACCCTGTCTTCTTGGTCGTGTAATAGGGTTCGAAGACGCGACTGACCTGATCGGGCGGGATCCCCGGGCCGTTGTCGGCGAAGGTGACGAAGACATTCTCGTCAGTGCAGCCGGTCCGTATCGTCAGGTCGCCGCTCGAGCCCATCGCCTGGCAACTGTTGCGGATGAGATTGTAGAAGACCTGCTTCAACTGGTCCTGATCGACATGGAGAAGGGGGAGCTCGTCTTTCAGCTCGAGGGTCACCGCGATACGCCGGTCGGCGACCTCGGGACCGATGAAGGTGAGGGCCTCGTTGATGAGATCGTTGAGATCGGTCGTCTGTGGATTCGGCCGCGAGGGTCGCACCGCGTTGAGGAATTTCTCGACGATGAAGTCGAGGCGCTTGATCTCGTTTCGCGCGATCTCGAGCGACTCGAGCAGTTCCCTCGCAAGCGCTGCGTCGACCTGCTTTTTGACCTTCCGCTCGACGACCTGGAGATGGATGTTGAGGGAGTTGAGCGGGTTCCCGATCTCGTGCGCGACGCCGGCGGCGAGACTTTTGACCGCCTCGATCTTTTCCGATTCGATCTCTTTGATCTGCCGCTCTCGGGTGCTCGTGTTGTCGCGCAGGATGATGACATACCCGACGAGCTGCCCGGAGTCGGACAGCCCGTCAGTCTGGCTCGCGAGGGGGGCGATGTAGAAATTGAGGTAGCGCAGCTCGGGATAACGCACGACGAGATCGCGGTTCACGACGCCGCCCGAGCCGGTCACTTCGCTCCAGTCTATCCCGGGAAAGAGATCCGAGACCTTGCCGCGAATCGCCGCCTTCGGGTCGAGACCGAAGAAATCACAGGCGGCCTGGTTGATGTAATGGATCGAGTCACGCGCCCCCGTCACGATGATGCCCTCGCGCAGCACCTCGAAGACTTTCTCAAGAAATCCTTTCTCCTGCACGATCTGCAGGACGATGCGCTGGATCGCCTCGGGCTCGAGCTTGTCGAGCCGGTCAATCAATCTGTCGATGATGCCGGGATTCATGTATACTAGCTGGAAACACCGCCTGAAATCATGATCGAGAGACAAAACGGCACCATTGATGACATTCTGACGCTGATCACGACCTTCGCGGATGCCGAAACTGCGAGACAAATTGGCACACAATTGGTCGAGTCGCAACTGGCGGCGTGTGTCAATGTCCTGCCCGGGATGGAGTCGATCTATCGCTGGCAGGGCGAGGTCCGGCTCGAAGCCGAAGCCATCGTCCTGATCAAGACGACTCGGGGGCGTCTCAATGAGCTTGAGGCCTGGCTCCAGTCGCATCATCCCTACGAAGTCCCCGAGATTCTCGTGCTCACTCCCGAATCAGGATCGGCGCGTTACTTTCAATGGGTGAGGGAAAGTGTCGCCTCAGGGGCTGAAACGGCGTTGGACAAAGCCCGTTCCTGAGGCATAAGTCTCCCCCGCACTTTTGGGGCTCAGTTGGAGCAGCAAGCTCTCTATGTGGAACCTGAAACCTGAAACCTGAAACTTTAAACTCCCCCCAGTGAGTCTCATCGTCCAGAAATACGGCGGCACCTCGGTCGGCACGCCCGAGCGCATCATCAATGTCGCGCGGAAGATCATTGAGACCCGGGATGCCGGGAATCAGGTCATCGCCGTCGTCTCTGCCATGGCCGGGGTCACGAACCGGCTCATCGATCTCGCCGAGCAGGTCACCGGCGAGGGCAAACACCCCACCGAGCGGGAGATGGACGTGCTCCTCGCGACCGGCGAGCAGACCACCATCGCCCTCACCGCGATGGCGCTGAACGCGATGGGTGCAAAGGCCGTCTCCCTCACCGGAGCCCAGGCCGGGATCGAGACCGACGGGGTCCACACCAAGGCCCGCATTTCCAATATCTCCCCGGCCGGAGTCCACGCGCTCCTCGACGACGGGAACATCGTCATCCTCGCCGGCTTCCAGGGGAAAACGGCCGATGGCAAAATCACGACCCTCGGGCGCGGCGGATCCGATCTCACGGCCATCGCGATGGCGGCGGCGGTCGATGCCGACCTCTGCCAGATCTTCACCGACGTCGACGGCGTCTACACCTGTGACCCCCGCGTCGTGCCCGACGCGAAGAAGATCGAGGAGATCAGCTACGACGAACTCCTCGAAATGGCGAGTTCCGGGACCAAGGTGATGCAATCGCGCTCCGTCGAGTTTGCCAAGAAATTCGGGGTCCGTTTCGAAGTCCGCAGCAGTCTTAACAACAACCCTGGAACCCTAGTCCGAGAAGAAACCATGAGCATGGAATCCGTAGTCATCCGAGGCGTCAGTCTCGAGCGAGCCCAGGCGAAAGTGACCATCGCCGGTGTGAGGGACTTCCCCGGGACCGCCGGCAAGATCTTCGGGGCCGTCGCCGCCGCGAACATCCTCGTCGATATGATCGTCCAGAATGTCTCGAAGACGGGCATCACCGACATTTCCTTCACCGTCCACAAAGACGACGTCGCCAAGGCCGAGACCGCCCTGAAGCCGGTCCTCTCCGAACTCGGCGAAGGCGTCTCCCTCGAGGCGGAGGATGGTATCGCCAAACTCAGCGTCGTCGGCATCGGGATGCGTTCCCACTCCGGCGTCGCCGCTGAAATGTTCAACGCTCTTTCCGCCGCCGGGATCAACATCGAGATGATCTCGACCTCCGAGATCAAGATCACCGTGACCGTGGCCGAAGATCAGATCGACGAGGCCGCAAAGGTGACTCATGCGGCTTTCGGGCTGGCGGAGTGATTGGGTGGGTGGAAATGCCACCCGATTCCCGGCCACGAAGGCCGCCCTATCGCAGCCCGGGGCACCGGTGTTTCCCCGCAAGTCCCGCCATTCGCGTCTTGCCACCCGCGCCGCGACATGCGAATTCTGAGGGATGCGAATTTGGCCCTTCTTCCTCCTTGCTCTTCTGATCGTGCTTGCGTCTCCGGTCGGGGCGGAACAGCCGCGCCCGAACATCCTCTGGATCTCCGCCGAGGACATCAGCGCTCATCTCGGGTGCTACGGTGATCCTTACGCGATCACTCCGCACCTCGACGCGCTCGCGGCAGAGGGGGTGCGCTACTCGCGTGCTTTCACCACCGCCGGGGTCTGCGCGCCCTGTCGATCGGGGATCATCACGGGGATGTATCAGAACTCCATCGGGACACACCATATGCGGTGCGACGCGACTCTGCCCGATTGGCTGAAGCCTTTCCCCATGCATTTCCGCGAGGCGGGCTACTACTGCACGAACAACGCGAAGACGGACTACCAGTTCAGCAAGCCATCGCGCCGCGAGATCTGGGACGACAGCTCGGCAGAGGCACACTGGAAAAATCGCGAGCCCGGCCAGCCGTTTTTTGCCGTCTTCAACTTCACCGGTTGCCACGAGAGCGGGATCGAGGACAGGGAGAAATACGAGCAGGTCACCAAAGACATCACCGCCGAACAGCGTCAGGACCCCGCCGCTTTTGAAAATCTGCCGCCTTACTATCCCGACACTCCGGTGGTGCGCGAGGACTGGAAGCGCAACTACGAACTCATCACCGCGATGGACGCCCGGGCCGGGGAGCTCATCGACGAGCTGAAAGCGGCGGGCGAGTGGGAGAGCACGATCGTGATGTTCTGGTCCGATCACGGCATCGGGCTGCCGCGGGCAAAACGCTGGCTCTACGACTCGGGCACGCGCATCCCGCTGATCGTACGCTTTCCGGAATCGCTCCGGGCCTTTTCCACGAGCACACCGGGCGAGAGCAATGACCGACTCGTCAGCTCGATCGACTTCGGGCCGACGATGTTGCATCTCAGCGGTCTGCCGGTGCCCGAGACGATGCAGGGTGTCTCCTTCGTGCGCGACGATGGCGAGCGAGGCTACGTCTATGGCGCGCGCGACCGCATGGACGAGCGCTACGACATCATCCGCACGGTGCGGGACCATCGCTATCGCTATATCCGCAATTTCGAACCGCTCAAACCCTACTACCAGTACATGAACACCCCGGAAAAAGGGGCGACGATGCGGGAGATCCGGCAGGCGGAAAAGACCGGCGAACTCAGTGAGGCGATGGCTCTTTTCTCCGCTGCGCGCAAGCCGGTCGAGGAACTCTACGACCTCGAGAGGGATCCGCACGAGATCCGCAACCTCGCCGACGATGCGGAGCACACGGAAAAAATCGAGGAGTTGCGCGCCGCTCTGCGGGACTGGCAGCTGCAGATCGGCGATCTCGGCCTGATGCCTGAATCCGAGATCCTGCGGCGGGAAAAAGCGGCCGGCTCCGCCTTTGCGATTCTGCACGGCGAGACCGACCAGAGCGAACTCATCGATACCCTCACGACCGTGGCGACTTTAGCCTCGGGCGGGCCCGGAAAAATCCCGGGTCTTCTCGAGGCCCTCGACCACGCCGATGCCGCAGTGCGATACTGGGGTGCGACGGGATTGGGAAATTTTGCAGACGAAAGCAAGAGTGCCGGCGGTGTGATTGCCGCGCTGAGCAAGGCGCTCGAGGACGACTCTCCCGCTGCTGCGATCGCTTCGGCGCGGGCGCTCTGCCGCATGGGGCTGACCGCCAAAGGCCTCGCTGCGCTCGAGTCGCATCTCTCCGGAGACAACGAATGGGCGCGACTCGAAGCCATCATCGTCCTCGACGAACTCGATGAGGCGGCTCGCCCCTCCCTCGTGGCAATGCAGCACGCGCTCAAAGAGCAGCCTAATAGGTACATTGTCAGGGCGGCGAACAAGGCGGTCAATGACCTGCTCGGGACGGAAAATCGTGTTCCCTGATATTCGAATGACGACTCCCTTTCATTTCGATGCCGCCCTCCTCGCGGGTGGACGCTCGACCCGCTTCACGTCGGACAAGGCTTTCCACGACTGGCGGGGACGGCCGCTCTACGTGGCCCAGTTGCGCAAGCTCGCCGCGCTCGAGCCGGATCGCCTCTGGCTCTCGACGAATGCCGATCAGGTTTTTCCCGAGGTCCTCTCGGGCGTCGAGCGCATCATCGACGACGAGCCCGACCTCGGGCCGCTCGGGGGATTGCGGGCGGTGTTGCGGCGCAGTGAGGCTCCCTTTGTCCTCGTCCTTGCGGTCGATCTGCCGCTGATGGAGGCGGCTTTTCTTTCCTCGCTTATTCAGTCGCAAAAGGGTCTCGTCGGTCGGTCCGATCGCGGGTGGGAACCGCTCGCGGCCCTCTACCCGAGAGAGGCGATGCTCGCCCTGATCGAGTCCTCGCTCGCGGCCGGTCGGCGTCGCCTGCAGGACCTCCTCGACGAAGCCGAGGCTCTCGCCCTCATCGAAGCGCTTCCGTTAACCGGGAGGACAGCTCGCTTTTTTGCCAATCTCAACTCGCCCGCCGACCTCCTCAGCCTCGAGCAGGGGCAGTGCGACGAGGCGATCCTGCTCCGCCGTTTCCGCAACGGGAGCGGATACGCCGAGGAAACCGATCGTGTCGCCTCCGAGGAGCCGCTCGAGATCCGCGTCAACGGCACCAGCGTCGCGGTGACGATGCGGACGCCGGGGCATGACGACGAACTCGCCACCGGATTCCTTTTCACCGAGAGTCTCATCACGCGGGCCGACGAGATCGCAGAGATCGTCCACTGCCCCGATGTCGATCCCGAGGGCATCGGCAACACTCTCGACGTGCGGCTGCGCACCGATCCCGATCTCGCGAGCCTGACTCGTCATGTCTTCACCTCGAGCAGTTGCGGGGTCTGCGGAAAAGCCACGATCGAGTCCGTCTTCCAGCATTTCCCCCCGGTTTTGGGCGCGCGGCTCCCCTCGGCTGACTTCCTCCTCAGCCTCCCTGCCAAACTCCGCGAAGCGCAGGCGACCTTTGACCGCACCGGCGGCTTGCACGCCTCGGCGCTCTTTGATGGGGAAGGGAATCTCCTCTTCCTCCGCGAGGATGTAGGCCGCCACAACGCCCTCGACAAGGCCATCGGTCATGCGCTGCAAAAAGAAATGCCGCTCGGTAATGTGGTGTTGTTAGTAAGCGGGCGTATCTCTTTCGAGTTGATGCAGAAAGCCCTCGCCGCCCGTATCCCGGTCGTCGCGGGGATCTCCGCCCCGAGCAGTCTCGCCGTGAAGCTGGCGCGCGAGAGCGGACAAGTCCTCGTGGGATTCCTGCGGGAGAGAGGGTTCAATGTCTATGCCGAGGGCGACGACCCCGCGTCATCCCGCTGATGCTTTTCGGGTGAAGGGTGCGGGTTCCGGGCGTAGGGTCTGCGGCACATGATCCTTCGATTTTTCCTCGCTACGCTCCTTTCCTTCGCTTGTGTCACCGCCCCGGCGGAGGACGGATTTGTCTCCCTCTTCAACGGAAAAGATCTCGCCGACTGGGACGGCGACCCCGCTCTCTGGAAAGTGGAAGACGGCATCATCACCGGCACCTGCACCGGTCCGGGGACTCCGCCGCACAACGACTTCCTCATCTGGCGCGGCGGAGTGGTGAAGGACTTCGAGCTGCGCGTCACCGCCCGGGTCAAGGGCGACAACAATTCCGGGATCCAGTACCGCAGTCGTCCCCTCCCCGAAGTGGGTCCCCGGGCCATCGCCGGCTACCAGAGCGACATCCATCCCGCGATCCAGCACACTGGGATGACCTACGAGGAAAAAGGGCGCGGCATCTTCGGGCTCAACGGGCAGAGTGTCATCCTCGATCCCGACGGTCAGCGCTGGCTTGAGTCCGCCCACGAGCCCGTCGCCATCGACGTGGCGGAGTGGAACGACTACACCGTGATCGCCCGCGGCAATCACCTCGTCCATCTCATCAATGGCAAGATGACTTCCCAACTCACCGACCACGACGCAAAAGGCCGCGCCCTCGAGGGCCTGCTCGCCTTCCAACTCCATAGCGGCAATGCGAATACGGTCGAGATCAAGTCGGTCGAACTCAAAGTGATCACCGACGGAAAGGTGAAGCCTTTCACGAAAGCGAGCATCCCTGCCACCGCCACCAAAGCGGATCGCCCCGGGACAAGCAATCCGCAGGGGCTGGGGAAACCGGCGGCTTCGGGGAAGGCGAAATAATCTCGCGGATGAGGACACTGCCAGAGTCAGGTTATGAGGTAGTTCACGGCGTTTTCTCGGTGGAAGAAATCGGGCGTTATTGTGTGGAAGCAGATCGGGTAGCGTCTGTGGCGGGATCCGTCTGCGTTCGCCATCTAAGGGCGCGATCAGACCTGTTCAAGGCGTTGTCGTTCTCGGAACGGCTCTTTAATCTCCTGCCTGAAACCTTTATCCCCGTGCGAAGTATCCTTTTTGACAAAACGCCGGATCAAAACTGGCCAGTCGCATGGCATCAGGATCTAACCATAGCGGTCGCCGGGACGCCGGTCGCCGGGAAAGGGGCGGCTGAGGAATACGGCCCCTGGTCCGTGAAAGAAGGCGTCGTTCACGTGCAGCCTCCGGTGGCTCTGCTTGAAAAAATGATCACGCTCCGCGTTCACCTCGATGAGACGTCGCGCGAGAACGGGGCGCTAAAGGTGATACCCGGAAGTCATCGCCTCGGAAGGATTGCGGGAGACAGTATCGCCGATCTCGTCGATGGCTCCGAAGTTGTTTGCGAATGCAGACCGGGAGATGTCCTTCTCATGTCACCGCTTTTGCTTCACTCCTCCTCACGTTCCCTGACCCCATCGCGTCGGCGCATTGCCCATTTTGAGTATGCACCATATCACGCTCTCGCGAAGGGCATCTCCTGGCATGAGACTATCGGAGATGCCTCCTCGCCCGCCCTCTAAAAATCATGTCCCTCGATCTCAAAAACTGCGCCATTGACCGGCTCCGCCTTGCTTCCGGGCTCGACGGGATCTCCTACCTCCTCCTCCTGGGCATCGCGATGCCGCTGAAGTATCTCGCCGACGAACCGCTCGCGGTGAGGATCGTCGGCATGGCCCACGGTGTTTTCTTCCTCGCCCTCTGCGCCTGCCTCCTCGAGGTTCTCGTCAGGAAAAAACTCTCCTTCCGCTGGTGTGTCATCGTCTTCCTCTGCGCGCTATTTCCTTTCGCGCCGTTTTTTCTCGATCGGAAGCTGAGGGAGTTGGGGAAGTGAGGCGGGATGGCGGGGCTCACCTCAAGCCGAGTCTCGGCACGGCTCACGGCAAGTCGTCGCCGTTTCCCCTGTAAAACTTCGCCATCAGAATCGCCTGGGAATTGACATTGAAATGCCGGTAGATCTCTTTGCAGTATCCGCTCACCGTGTGTATCGAGATTCCGAGTCGGTCGGCGATTGTTTTCCGATCAAGTCCTTCGAGAAGGAGGTTCAGGACGATTCGCTGCTGCGGGTAAAGCTTTGGCACGGTGGCGCCGCGATCATCGGGCCAGCCCAATTCATGAAGCCACGGAACCTCCGTGAGGACGATGTGGGCCATCCGGGATTCCCGTTCGGAAAAATGAGCGGCACCGAAACTGCGGTAGATGGCGATCGAGCTACCTGCCCCATTGCCCAGAGGGCGCGTCGACATCAAAACCGGTCCGATATCCGCAGCTCGCCAGGCCTTCGCGGCATCGGTTTTCAGAAAGATCTCATCATCGACGATTTGTTGTCTCGTGCGGGTGATCTGGGTTCCTTTCCGCTCCAGTTCAGCGAAGAAGGTCTGTGCCAGCCAACTCATCTCGGGGTGCTCCAGTGCCTGCAGGAGCTTGGCGAATCTAGTATCGTTGAAGCCCCCGTGCACAAGGTTGACGTATTCCGTTTCCCGGCTGGCACATCAAAGCCCACACCCAGGCATCGGCCTCGATCAAAGTGCAAAGACCATCCATCAGAAAGCGCTTTTTCCCGGCATGATCAGAATCGAAAGCAGCCACCTCTCCCAGCAGTCGCACGAGCAACCGAACGTCGGATTCAGCTAGGGGAGTACTCATTGGTATCTGTCCGATCCTCCGTGACTTCGTGTTTGTCAAAAGAATCAGCAAACGCAAGAAAGTAGCATGGGCATCCTGCCCATGCCCCCGACGATTACGACGTGTGAAGTATCGGATGAGGCCCCGCCTGCTCGCCAACGCCGTCGCAGCGCGCCCAAGGTAGTCGCGTCGGGCGCCACAGATCGAACTCTGTCAGGTGGCGGATCTGACCCTGTTAAATCGGGGCTCACCCCCTCTCAAAGCGTCAAGAGCTCCTGCACTCCCGGCAGGACCCGGGCATAGACGCGATTGCGACCGGCGCGGTTGAGGATCTCGGTGACGAGAGCGGCGTCGGTCATGCGCCTGCCGGGGAGCCAGTCTTCGTCGGTGGCGGCGCCGCGATGAGTGAGGGTGCGAATGAAGTCGCGGGTCTGGCAATGGCTGATCTCGACGCGGGTCTCGCCGAGCAGGAAGTCGACCTCGACGGTCCCTTTGCGCTGTGGGTCGAGCTCGTCGATCCGGATGACGAAGCTCGAGGGCGAGCCATTTCTCCCCGCGAGGGCGACGATGTGGCCGGGCGACGACTGGCCGGGATCGACGCGGGCCTCGAGCTTGGAGGCGATCCAGGCGGCGAGATAGAGGGAGCTCATGCGATAGCCTTTTGCATAGCGGATGCGTATCTCGGCGAGTGAGCCGAGGTCCCGCAGGACGGCGGGCCGGTCAAAGGCATTGGCGATGGCCTGACGGATCGAGTTCAGCCGGGTGAAGGCGAGGTCGTGCATGACGAAGGGGGAAGACTCGCCCGCTTGATTCTCAATGAGCCGGATGAATTGGTTCCTCGGCGAGGCCCAGCTCTCGCTGTCGAAGAGGAGCCGGTCGATGCGCGAGTAGAGCCGCTCTTCAAAGGCGTCGGAAAACTCCCCCCGCCACCAGAAGGCGAGTGGCAGATCCGAGTCGAGGTGAGCGAGGACGATGTTGCGCAGCAGGCCGGGCGAGTTGCCGGTGAGGAAAAAGCTGATCTGCTCGCTGCAGACAGATTTTTCCCCGTTGCGATTGATCTGGCAATGCGCCTGGATCCACGCCCGCGCGCTGACCCCGGGATAATGGGTGTCTGCGTTGATGAGGAGGGAGCGGCAGGCTGCTTCGCTGGTGAGCTCGGCGAGGACGGAGGCGTCGCGCTCGAGTTCCTCCTGATTCTCGTTGTAGAGGGCGAGATTGATGACCGAGGCCCGCGCGATACCGCCGGCATTGGGGGCATCTTCCCCGGCGCCGTCGTCCATGAAGAGTGCCTGGAGCTCCCGCTCGATGTGCGGGAGATCGACGGGCTGGCCGAGGAGCTGGAAGGCGGGGAGCGAGAGGGGTGTCGCGACAGTCGTCATGGGGCAGGATACTCGTATTTTTTCGGAGTGGAAAACCAATTCACCGTGAAGCAGATTCCCCGCCACCGGATCGCTCGCCCTTTTCCAGTCGGCGCGGTTCTTTTCCCTCGATTCTTTGCAATGCCTCCCACGACCCGACTTCACCGCCTCGACAACGGCATCCGCCTAGCCACTGTGTCGATGCCGCACATGGCCAGCGTCGCCTTCGGCCTCTGGACCGATGCGGGCAGCCGCCACGAGACGGCGGGCGAGCATGGCATGGCCCACTTTGTCGAGCACATGCTTTTTAAAGGCACCCCGAGTCGCAGCGCCGAAGAGATCTCGCGCCACATCGAGAGTCTCGGAGCCTCGATCGACGCTTTCACGGTGGAGGACCACACCGCCTATCAGGTAAAAGGCCCGGCCGAGCACTTCGAGCGGCTCTTTGACGTGCTCGCCGATCTTTACTCGAATCCCGTCCTCGATCCCGAAGAGATCGAGTCGGAAAAGGCGGTCATCCATGAAGAGATCGCGATGGTGCGCGACCAGCCCTCGCAGTATCTCGACGATCTCATCAGCGAGGCGGTCTGGGGTCCCGGGCATCCGCTGGGGCGCTCCATCACAGGGACGGAAGAGAGCCTCGAGACTTTCAAACGCGGCGATATTTTCGATTTTCACCAGCGCGCCTATTGCGGGGCGAATACCGTCATCTCGGTCGCGGGCAACATCGAGCACGAGGCCGTCCACGAGATCGTCTCGCGCCGCGTCGCGGCGATGCCGAAGGGTGCGACCATTCCCTACCTGCCCGGCAGCACCTCGCCCGATCGCCACCGCTATGCCGAAGAGGACGGGCAGGAGCAATCGCACCTCGCCCTTTCCTTCCGCAATGTGGACCGCTACGACAAGAGCCGCTACGCCCACAAGCTGCTCAACGTGATCCTCGGGGAAAACATGAGCTCACGGCTTTTCCAGACGATTCGCGAGCAGAAGGGGCTCTGCTATGAGGTCCAGAGCGATCTCGTTTCTTTCTCCGATGCGGGTCTGCTTCAGATCTATCTCGCGCTGAGTCCGGGCAATCTCGCCGAGGCGCTCGAGGGGATCTCGGACATCCTCACCGATCTCCGCGAGAACGGGGTGAGCGATCAGGAACTCGAGGAGTCCAAAGCCTACATCGTCGGGCAGAACCGGATCAGTCTCGAAAACACCTCTTCCCAGATGATGTGGGCAGGGGAGACGATGCTCTTTTTTGATGATTGGATCGACCCCGAAGAGTCGCATCGCCATATCGAGGAAGTGACCTCCGAAGAGATCCGCGCCGCCGCGAGTCTTGCCTTTGATGTCGGGACTCTCTGCTCGGCCTTGATTGGCCCGACCGCTTCGCAGGATGTGCTCGGGGAGTGGCTCAGTGCGTGTTCTCACCTGTAGCTGGCCTCTGCGAGGCCGGAAGAGACGTTTGGATGATCAGACGCGGGCAACTTTGGTGGAAGGGCCTCCGCGAAACGAACCCGGCTTCGCAGAGACCGGCTACAAACTTTCAGTGCGTGCAACACATTGGCCCGTCGAGGTCCTGGAGGCGGCGGAACCAGAGGAACTTTCTTTGCAGGAGCGGGAGAGGTTCAAAGGCGATGCGATCCCCGTAGATCTCCCCGTTTTTCCGGCCGAGTTGTAATTCTTCGCCCTTGCGGACGTAGGTCACTTCGAAGTCTTCGTCCATCTCGCTGACAAGACGGCGGAATTCAAACCAGGGGATGAGATGGTGCCCGGGGTGGGCGAACTGCGCGATCCCGCGTGGCCGCTTCGAGGGGCCGAGGATGTTCGGGGCGGACTCGCGCACGTCGATGATGTCGGTCTGGAACTTGAAAAAATCGGTGCGCTTGAGGAAAAAGTGATTGCTCCGCCCCTCGGAGCGCAGGTTGCTGTACATCGAGAACGAGGTCTGGGTCCTCGCCCCGAGCCAGGGGGAGACTCCGTTGAGGAGGATGGGGAGCAGGCCGAGCCAGGCGAGGCTCCAGCGGGCGCGGTTGGGCAGGGTGGAGTCGGTGCGTCTTCCCTTCCTCCCGGCGATCAGGTAGCAGATCCCGATCCAGCAACCCCAGGCGAAGAAAGCAAAAAAACCGACGCGGTTCGCGATGAAGAAGACGGCGTAGCTGCGATCAATCGTGAGATAGAGTGTCGCCTGAATAATGAGGGTGACGAAGAAAACCCCGACGACGAGGGCGCGGGCCCGCTTCCGACCGAGGAGGAGATCGCCTTTTCCAAGCCATCTCAGTTGCCTGTCCCAGAGTGCCTGCAACTGCGTGCCCCACGAGAGCGGCAGGAAGAACATGAGGAGCGCGAAGATGAGCGCGGTGAAGCTGTAAATCCCTGCGGCGGGGTGGATCGAGAGCCAGAGGTGGAATCCGATCGCGGCGGCGAAGCCAGCAAAACGGGTCTTTTTGAAAAAGAGGAGGAGGGGGATCGCCAGTTCAAAACTCAGCGAACCGACCGCCGCCGTCATGAGCGCCCAGGGTGCCGTCGGGACGATCCCGCCGAAGTAGACCGCGATCTCTTTGTGCAACTGGGCCGCGCACGAGACATCGAGGTTGAAGTAGTCCCAATTCAGTTTCTGGATCACCGCCCAGACGTAGACAAACAGCACCGCGACGCGAAGGATGGGGGCGATACGGTCGTAGTAGTCGAGGCCCGAACCCACCGTCCCGGGTCCAAAGAGGAAGCGCCAGAGCGCGACGATGAGGAAGAGTGTCGTGATCGCGCCCGGGACGGGTCCGTGCGGGATGCCCGGCAGGTAAAAGTAGAGCACCTTGACGAGAATGGCGATGAGGAGCAGGGCGAGACGCGAGGCGAAAGCCCCCTTTGCCCGGGCGAACTCACCCCGGCCCGGTCCGGTGAAAAAGAAGCCCCCCAGAGCGATGAGCATGATGAGGTGGAGCATGCCCTCGTAAAGAATGTGGTTCGGCACGAAGGGGAGCTTGTGCCAGAGATTCATCAGCGAGGCGACGACGAGGATGCCGAGACGCAGGACGCAGTCGGGCCGGTAGATCACGGCGATCGCGGCGATTACGAGGACCCAGCCCTGCCACGACTCGGTCCAGAAGGTGAAGGCGAGCTGGTGGACCAGGGTCGAGACCCCCCAGATCAGAGCGAAGGCGGAAAACGGGCGATAGATGGTGGCAGAGGACTCGGGCTGTTGATCTGACATGGGGCGGAGTGTATTCTGACTTTGCCTCGCACCTTCCGCGAACCGGAAAAAAACGCAATTAATGCTCTGTGTTGCAAAATTTTCTCGGAATGAGGTCATGGGGCACTTGCTCCACATACACATTCCGCGATGCGGCACAGCCCTCGTCGGCGAGCAGTCCGGTCTCGCGACAGAGCTCCATCGAGATGACCTCTTCGGGTTCGGCGAAGTCGGTGAACTCGTAGCCGATGCTCTCGGCTCCGGTCATGATGTCGTTCCACACCGGGAGGGCGATGCGTCCTCCGTAGGCACCCTCCATGATCGTCCCGGGCTGGTCGAGGCCGATCCAGACTCCGCCCGAGAGTCGGCTCGTGTAGCCGAGGAACCAGGCGTCCTGAAAGTCGTTCGTCGTCCCGGTCTTGCCCCCGGCGGCGGCGGAAAAGCCCAGTTCGCGCAGGCCGGCGGCGGTCCCGCCCTCTTCGAGGACTTTTTTGAGAATGTTGGATGTGAGCCAGGCGGCGCCGGGGGAGAGCACCCGGTAGTTCGCGTCCGCGTGCTGGTAGAGGACGGTGCCGTCGCGGTCGGTGACGGACTCGATGAAGTAGGGCTCGTGGCGGATCCCGCCGGTGGCGAAGACGGTGTAGGCGCTCGTGACATCGCGGACATCGGCCCCCACTGTGCCGATGTAAATGGGGGCGGTCGGCTCGGCCCGCTCGGTGTCCCCGAGACCGGCGTGTTCCATCATTGCCACGACGTGCTCGATCCCGGCCCATTCGCCGACGCGCACAGTCATGGTGTTGCGCGATTTGATGAGTCCCGTCTCCACCGTCAGCATGCCGCCATAGACGCCGTCGGAGTTCTCGGGACTCCAGCCGATGCGGTCCCATTTGATCTCGCCCGGCTCGATCGCGCCGTCGCTCACGAGCATGCCGGGGAAGAGCCCCCGTTCGAAGGCGGCGCCGTAGACGAGCGGTTTGAAAACAGAGCCCATCGGGCGTCTCGCCTGGGTCGCTCGATTGTAGGCGCTGTGGGAAAAATCGCGCCCTCCCACGACCGCCCGCATCGCCCCGGTGAAGTTTTCCATCACGACGGTGGCCGCCTGCAGATAGGCGGGGTCGCCCTCGCGATGGGCCGCGAGGGTGGGATGCGCGTAGCCCGGCCGTGCCTCCAGCGCGCTGAGGTTTCGGGCGATCGCCTCCTCGGCGACGACCTGGAGCCGGCTGTCGAAAGTCGTCTTTACGGAGAGTCCACCGACACCCGTGAGCGAGGGGAACATCACCGCGACCTCGTCGGCGACCATCTTGAGGAGGTAGTTCTGCTCCGAGATTTTGGCTTGTTTGCGCAACATCTCCATCCAGCGATCCTGCGGCAGCACTGCCGGCTGGGCGGTCTCCAGGACGGTCGCTTCGTCGTCCGTGATGAATCCCTCGTCAGCCATGCGGTGCAGGGTGCTGCGCATTTCCCGACGGGCGGCGTCGTAGCTCCGGAAAGGGGAAAAACCGTTCGGCGCCCGGATCACCCCGGCGAGCATCGCGGATTCGGGCAGGGTGAGGTCGGTGGCGGCCTTGCCGAAGTAGCCCTGTGCCGCCTGCTCGATGCCGTTCATCCCCGTGCCGAGGAAGACGCGGTTGACGTAGTAGGTGAGGATCTCATCTTTCGAGAAATTTTTCTCAATACGGCGCGCGAGAGCCATCTCGAGGAGCTTGCGCTGCATCGTGCGACCGGTGAGCCCGTAGGTCATGCGGGTGAGCTGCATCGTCAGAGTGCTCGCGCCCTGGACGGTGCGCTTTTCCCGGAAGTTCCGCAGCCAGGCCCTCACCAGGCCGAGGTGGTCGATGCCGTGGTGGCGGTAAAAGCGCGAATCCTCCCTCGCGACGAGGGCGTTGAGGAAATACGGAGAGATCTGATCGAGGGCGACGGGAGTCCCGACATTCTCCCCGTGCAGATAGCCGATCAGCTCGCCGGTGCCGTCGGTGACAGTGGACTCGAGCGGCATGCGATCGACGGCGGTGAGGTCGTAGCGGGCCGCGAGGCGATCGTAGTTGAAGAGCACCATCGCCGCGATGAGGAGCGCGATACAGGCCCCCGAGAGGGCGATGAGGATGGCGAGTCGCACGAGCGGGTGGCGCAGCAGCGAGGGCGGCACGACGGGATCGGGCTCCCGCTTCCGGGAGCGTGTCACCCGCTTGCGCGGGCCTCTGTCAGGTCGTGTCATCCCCGTGGGAAAAGTTCGTCAGCGCTTACGCCATCGCGAGGATGAGCCGTACCGAGTCAATCCGCAGTGGCGTGTCGGTGAGGTATTTCTTCAGCTCGACCTGCGCGGCGCGCACCATCGCGATCTCTTCTTCGCGGACCGGGTGATTCATCCGCTGCAGGCGGACGAGGCGCTCGATCTCTTCGGCGAGCTTTTCGTCCATACGTTCGATCGCGGCGGCACGGATCTCGTCGGCGCGGTCTTCGGACTCCTTGCTCGCGACCTTGAGGAGAGGGGGGATCGTCGCCCGCAGCGCCCGCGATTTTTCGCGGAGGAAAGTGCTCGGGCCGGGGCGTCCATCGCGCCGGATGCGCTCGATGTCAAAGTCGGCCGTGCGGTTGCGCCCCTTCTGATCAACGATGACTCGGATCGGCTTCGAGGGCAGGAATCGCTCGGCGTGGAGATGCTCGGGGGCGACACACTCGAGCACGCAGACGGTCTCGACCATGAGGAGCTGCTCGGATGAGCCCTCGAGCCGGAAGAAGCCGGCATTGCCATGATCGGTCGAGATGAGGCTCTCGAGGGCGCTCATGACCATGGGATGATCGGCGGTGAGGAAGGTGATCTCCTCCCGTGCGAGGGCGAGAGCCCGATCAAAGGTGACCGAGAGTCCACCTTCGGGCAAGCCGGGGAAGGCCTCGGCGGAGAAAAGGTGCTCGGGCGTGAGCACGTAGCTGCGGTCGCCGATGTCCTCGACGGTGACGCCGAAATGGTCGAAGACTTTGAGCATGAGGTGCTCGAGACGATCGTCTTCGTCGAGTGATTCGATCCGGGAGACGAGGGCCTGGCCCTGGTCGCGGTCGAAGGAGCTCATCTCGAGAAGGTGGTCGCGCCCTTTCTCGAGCTCCTTGTCGAGGTCCTCCTTATAGGCGCGGGTGCGGTCGAGGAGATCGGGGAGGGCATCCTCGCGCTCGACGGGGTCGGCCTCGAGGAGTCTTTCCAGCTCGTCGTGGAACTCTCGATGGATCGCGCCGGCCCCGTGGAGG
Organism: Verrucomicrobiales bacterium; assembly: GCA_041688355.1. GTDB lineage: Bacteria > Verrucomicrobiota > Verrucomicrobiia > Verrucomicrobiales > DEV007 > Arctic95D-9. The sequence continues at coordinate 33,246 of JBDNIL010000172.1, forward strand.
GTGTGTTCGAAGGCCCCGAGCCCGCGATGATACCAGAGCGCCTTGAGCTCCTCACCGGTGCCCTCGACAAAGGGCACGTGGATGTGGATGTCTTCGGTCTGGCCGATGCGGTCGAGGCGTCCGATGCGCTGCTCGAGCAGTCCGGGGTCGGAGGGCAGGTCGAAAAGGATGAGGTGATGGGCGAACTGGAAGTTGCGTCCCTCGGACCCGATCTCGGAGCAGATGAGGAGCCGCGCCCCCATCTCCTCGTCGGCGAACCAGGCCGCGTTTTTATCCCGCTGCAGCAGGGAGAGTCCCTCGTGGAACATCGTCGCCTGGGAGCTGATGCGCTCGCGCAGAGCCGCCTCGATCGCCTCGACGGTCTCGCGGGCATGGGTGATGAGGAGAAACTTCGACTCGGGGTCAGCGCGCAAGAGCGCTTTGAGCCAGTCCAGCTTCATCTCAAAGGCTTCCTCTTCCTCGCAGGCGAGCGGACAGAGGTGGGCGGTGCGCTTCGGGAAGGTGTTGAGGACGAGGCGGCGGTTGCGGAAGAGGACTCGACCCGGACCGTGCAGGTCGATAAGTGCGTGACGGCAGGCGTCACGGCGGGCGGGCGTCTCGTCTTCTTTCAGCTTCGCTGCGGTCTCTTTGCCGAGGAGGGTGCCGATGGCCTTGATCTCTTTGACGGTGAGAGCCTTGTCACTGCGGAGACGATCCGCGAGATCGGAAATGGAGCGGTACTTATCCGACTCGTGGATGAACTCGTCGAGATCGGAAAAGCGCGCCGGATCCAGCAATCGGAGCCGGGCGAAATGTCCCTCGCGTCCGAGCTGCTCGGGCGTCGCGGTGAGGAGGAGCAGCCCCGCCGAGTTTTTGGCAATGGCCTCGACGGCATCGTATTCAGGGCTCGAGGACTCGACGCTCCACTCGAGGTGGTGTGCCTCATCGACGATGGTGAGATCCCACTCGCCCGCTGCGGCCTGGGCGGCGCGCTTCGGACGCGAGGCGATCCACGAGGTCGCGCAGAGGATCATCTGATCGTCGAAGAAGGGATTGATCGTCTTGTCCGGATCGGCGGCGAGGGCCTCGGTCTCGATCGAGACGGCGCGTTCCTCATCGTAGATCGCGAAGGAGAGGGCAAAGCGGCGGTAGAGCTCGACGAACCACTGGTTCACGAGGGCGTCGGGCACGAGGATGAGGATGCGCGAGGCGCGCCCGCAGAGGTGGAGTCGGTGGAGGATGAGACAGGCCTCGATCGTTTTGCCCAGACCGACTTCGTCGGCGAGGAGGACGCGCGGGGCGGCGCGATTGGCGACCTCTTCCGCGATGTAGAGCTGGTGGGGGATGAGGGAGATGCGCGCCCCGACGAGACCGCGGACATCGCTGGCGCGGGCTTCGTGCTGGGAGCGGATCGCCGACTGGCGCAGGCTCCAGAGGCGCGGGTCGTCGCTGATGCCCGAGAGGAGACGCTGCTCGGGACGCTGCACGTTCATCGTGTCCGAGAGGCTGCTCTCGGGCAGCTCGCGGCCTTCGCTGTCGATGTAGATGAGCCTTTTGTCGTCCTCGCGGACCTCGGCAACGGAAAAAGCATTGCCCGCCTGGTCCTTCACCGTGTCGCCGGGCTCGAAGACGACGCGGCGGAGCGGGGCGTTCCGCGCCGCATAGGTGATGGTCTCCCCTACGGCGGGGTAAAAGGCTTTCACATGGGTGTAATCCGACGAAAGGATAAGGGCGAGGCCGTATTCGGTCTGGGTTTCACTGATCCAGCGCTGACCCGGGGCAAACTGCGTGGGATCGGCGGTGTCGGTCTGATAACGCGTGGCTTTCATACAAAAGGGGCGGGAGGGTCAGAAGGGTAGCGCGTTTCGCGCATTGCGCCACTATCGGCAACGGTAAAATTCATCATGCCGCGATCTACTCGATGCGAACGAGAGAGAGGTCCACCGACCTGAAGTCATCCGGCGAGGCATCGGGGAGATAGAGATTTACCACAGCGACGCGGCGCTCCCCCGGCTTCATCGACGGTTGCGTGCTGCGGACGATCCACAGGTCGCCCGGTTTCATCGACGCGGGAAACGAAGTTTTCAGCGAACGGAACATGGGATGGTGGGTCGTCGGGATTATCTCTCCGTTATGGTCCTCGGCGGAGGCGTTGAACTCGAGGGATGTGATAGGACGTTTGCCGGTGTTTTCCACCGTGATCACCATGTTGACCGTGGTTTCCGAGGGAAAGAGGGCGGTGGTGCCTGACGTGAGGTGTCTTCGGCGCACGGCGATGGAAGCATTCGGCGGCAGGGACAGGCTCCCGGTGGAAAAAGGGATCTCGGGGTCCGGATCGAGCGGCCCGGAGAGAGGCGATCCCTCAAAAAGGGTTACCCGCATCCTCGCCGTTGCGGAATCGGGGGCACGCGCTTCTCTGAAAATAAGTACGCTCACAGGGATCGAATCTCCTTCAAGTGCATTGGGCTGATGTGAGGCGATGATCCGGAAGGGGGCGACAGCTTTCACGTTGCCATCTGCATCGAGCAGGTCGAGTTCACCCTCGAGCCGTCGCACCTCGCCCGATTCTACGCGGAGGATTCCTTTCATTTCATAGGCGAACTTATCTTCATAGCGGGTCAGGATCGAGGAGCGGAGGTCAAAGACGAGGTCTCGCCCCGGCGCCGCGATGGGAAAATCGACCGGGATGACGAAGGGACTGGCGCGGCCCCGGGGGGGCTCGATTTCGAGGTCTGGATGGGGCTTCGGGGGTGTTTCTTCGGGCGGGAGTAGTGCCGCCGGGGGATCTCCCTGCCGCCACAACGCGCCGGCAATGATCAGGCCGAGAGCGAAGCAGAGAAGTGCCGCCGAGCCGGGTGTGATCGCTTTCAGTCCGCCGCGCCGGGGTAATCGGGCGAGTTTGCTCAGCTCCGCGACCGCTGCCGCGTGGGCGGGATCCCCTGCGAGGCAACGGCGGAAAAGACGCTCCGCCCGCCTTTTGTCATCGGGCTCGCGCCGTTCTTCGAAACGCCTCGCGAATGCCTCCCCGAGATCGAAAGCGAGCGAGCTGTCGTAGGGCGCGATCACGAAAGCCTGCTCCAGCTCGGCGATGGCCTCGTCCCAGTTTTCCTCGAGCACAAAAAGCCGACCGCGGGTTTCGTGCGCTTCGCGCTCTTGACTCAACCGATCCCAAATGGTCTCGTCGAGTCCGTATTTGACGGCGAGAGAACGATAATCGTCCTCGTCGGGGATCGCGCGGGCTTCCGCCGGGTCGCGGGACTCTAGCACTTTCTCGATATATCGCTCGAGGGCGTTCCTGTCTTCCTCTTTCATCGTGCGAGTATCATGTATCGGGGCCTGAAGTATTGTCGAACCTCAAAGATCCCCTGCGGTGAAGGTGAGAACCCTCTTTTCAAGATAGGGGTAGAAAGGATTCCAGCGCAGACGCAGCTGATCGGTCGAGGAGATCGCGAGGACACCACGCTCGCCCCGCAGATGCACATTCCCGATCTGGTAGACCGGGCCACTTTCACCTGGCGACGCTTGATTCCCGTAGAGCCGGTCGTCGGGACGGAAGGGGACGGCGATGTGGGAGAGGGAATAAAGCCCGTCGGGCCACGCTAGGCCGCGGTCTGAGATCGCCGGGGCCGTCGCCCCCGGCGCGAACGAGCGCACCTCGACCGCTGCCGGAGTGACCGCATCGAGGCGGTTCGAGAGGATCGTGACGGTGAAATCCCTCTCGCCCGAGGTGAGGATCGCGCCGAGCTTTTCCGCCGGATCCGCCTTCACGAGATTCTCGATGATCCCGACACGGTTGATGTCGAAAAGAACGAGCTCATGCCCGTTTTCCGGCAATTTTTCGAAAAGGCCCTTGATGAGTTCGGGCGTCGAGACGGTCGCGTCCACGGCGGATTGGAAGGCCAGAACCGGCGGGAATCGGTCCAGCTCCGCACTGCCCGCGAGCCGGTCAAAGTCTTTTCTGATCTCGCTCGTGAGCCGGTAGACCTGATGCCCCGCATTCACCGCGAAGGAGATGTATTTGTAGGGATCGTATTCGGTCTCGATCGAGTTCCAGGCCAGCTTTTCCCGTAAAGCATTGGTGTAGAAAAGTCGCCGCAAAAACCCCGGCGGGACGATGCTTTCCGGGCATTCCTGAGCGTGTGGCGAGGCCGGTTTCGACGGGGTTCAAATCAGTCTCGCTATGCTACCGGACCTGATAAATCGCACGGAGGGGC
>JBDNIL010000173.1:0-4865 GCA_041688355.1 Verrucomicrobiales bacterium
CGGGCTCCCGCAGGACGAGGATGGAGACCTGCGGATCGATCGGGCCGGCGGGCTCGACGAGGTTTTCGGCGCCGGCACCGGGATTCATTTTCACTTTCTCCGAGGTGTCACCGAAAGGGTTTGCCGGCATCGTGCCCTCTTTCAGAAACCAGCGGCGGTTAAAGACGTGGTCGGGCACATCGATGCTGCCGTAGGCGATCTCGGCGGGACGCAGCAGGTTGACGGACCGACGAACGCCGTCGGCGATGCGCCTCGCGACGAAGCGGTCGTAGTCAGACAGCTCCACGTCCGATGCGTAGACACGGGGAGTCGGCCCGAGCACGGTGGTGGCGGAGTGGGTGTGGGTCGCGGAGATCATGACGTGGCTCGCGGGGATGGAGAGTTCGGACTCGATGTGGCGTTTTGCCTCGAGGATGACGCTGCGATGGATCCCCAGAAGATCGCAGACAACGAGGGCGATTTTCGTTTTCCCGTCATCGAGGACAAGGCAGCGGGCGTGCAACTCGTCGTGAATATGCTCGGCGGGGAAGGGGGTGAAGCCGCCGACGATAGATTCACCGAGAGGTGGCGTGATGACGCTGGCGGCGGCTCCGGCGCGCAGGAATGTTTTTTTCGCTTCCTCGGCTCGGCTGACTGCCGCGAAGACGACGAGGAGCGGGAGCAGAAGCAAAAATCGAATGGTTGGCGTTGGGTTCATGGCTCGGATGCTGGCAGTCAGGCGCGGTCCCGGCAAGGCGGAAGACGAGCGCGATGGTGGCGTATGCGCGGGAGAGGATTGATTTCAGGATCCAACCGGATCGATCGCTGCCCTGAAGTCGCCTAAAAAGCGGTTGAAGTAAGCGCGGTTCCTCACTACCTTCGCGGTCCCTGCCGGAAATCCCTTTTCCCGTGGACAACCCGCCTACCCCATGCTCACCCAGATTCGCCATATTCAAAAAGGCACCCTGATCGTCGTCACCGTTCTGATCGTGATCTCTTTCGCCTTTCTCTATTCTGACTTCGACTTCGTGCGGGGCACCGTAGGAAGGCAGGACTGCATCGTGAAGGTCTACAATCGCTGCTACCGGCAGAAGGAAGCCGAGAAACTGGCGAGCCATTTCGATGTCGCCCTCGAGCTGGGCATGTATGACTTCGCCATGGTGCTCTTCGGTGAGAATCGTCAGGACCGCGACCCCACCGATTTCATGATGAGTCTCGTCATTCTCCGCAAGGAGGCCGAGAAAATGGGTATCCAGCCCACTGCCACCGAGATCAAGGAGGCGATCCCGCAGCTCCCGCTCTTCCAGCAGCCCTGGGTCAACGCGGCCTACGTGCAGAACAACATCCTCGGGCCGAACGGTTTCAGCGAAGGTGACCTCGCCAATCTGGTGAAAGATTACCTTTCTTTCCAGAAGCTCCGCAGCCTCATCGGGGCGGGTCTCGAAGCCGTCCCGAGTGAGACGGCCCGCCTCTACACGAAGTCGAACCAGCGCTACACCGCCTCGGTGGTGCGCTTCGACCGCGCCGACTTCACCAAAGACATCAAAGTCACCGACGAGGAGGTCAAGAGCTACTACGAGGAAAACAAAGAGGACCTCAACTCGGAAGCGAAGCGCGGCTTCGACTACGTGAAGTTTATCCCCAAACCCGAGGTCGAGGGGGCCACCAACGAGCAGAAGGCCAAGGCCAATCTCGAATTCGCCAACGCCGTGAACCGTGCCTACGCCGATCTCGCGGCGGACGGGGCCGATTTTGTCAATGTGGCCGGGCAGTATGTCGGTGACAAAGCCGAGTTCACGATGGAGCAGGGCAAACTGGAGCCATTCTCCCCCGCCGAGCCTGTTGAGATGGTGAAAGGCGAGCAGGCCATTCTCGAGGCGATCTTCAGCCCCGCCCAGCAGATTGACGCGGTGACGGTGCCCTTGCAGGTCGAGGGCGGTGCCTACTACGTCTTTCACTACGGCACCCTCGTCGAGCCGGTGCCGCTGACTCTCGAGGAGGCCACCCCCGCGATCCGCGAGGCGCTCACTGCGACGAAGTCCACTCGCGCCGTCAGCGATGCCGCCAGCGCCGCGCTAGGCAAGCTGAACGAGGCGGTGAAGGGCGGGAAATCATTCGACGAGGCCGCCAAGGGCCTCGGGCTGACGCCGGAAAGCCTCCCGAACTTCTCCGAGACCGAGCCGCCGACGGATCTTGAGGATGCGGGACTCCTCGTCGAAGCCGTCTCGGGTCTGGGGGAAAAGGAAATCTCTGCCGCCACGGAGCGCCCCGGTGGTCTCGGTAGTCTCCTCGTCTACGTCGATAAAATCGAGATCTATAAGGATGAGGAAGTCGAGTCGAAAAAGAACTCGCTCGCTGCGACGATCGAGAATCAGCTCGATCGCACCCTTTTCACCTCCTGGTTCAACCAGCGCCGCGCCGAGTCCGGTTCAACGCGGCCGGACGCACCCACCAACCTCTAGTGACCGACGAACTGCAGGATCTCTTCGATGACGCCAACGGCGAGCTGGCCGTTGGCGATCTTGAGGCGGCGGTAGTCAAATATCGTCGCTGTGTGGAACTCGATTCCGACTTCTTCGACGGCTGGCACGCTCTCGCCATGGCCCTGATGAAGACGGGGCACATCAAAGAGGCGATCGGTGCCGGTCTCAAGGCCACGACCCTGCAGCCGAACGATCTCCTCGCCTGGACGGCCCTCTCCCAGATGTATGTGCAGGATGGGCAGATCGGCGAAGCCGAAGATGCCAAGGGCAATGCCCGCATCCTCTCACTTGGCGGTCGCGTTGTTCGGGAGTGAGGTGGCTGATAAGTAACCCGATTCGCCATCTTCGACGAGGTCGAGACCGGTCTCTTCGGTCTCCGCATCGGCACCGGGGGCGGACCCGGCGTTGAACCCACACCACCCGATGTGACTCATGCGGATAGACTCGGATATTTTTCTTTCTCGCGTAAATCCCGCCCCATCGGGACTTGCGACGCAATCTTCAAAAAAAATCTCGATTTTTCGACACTTGGCACGGCGGGTGCTTTTTGGGCTCTTGAACTGGGAGCAAGGGATTCGCACTGAACCGCTTGTGAACCAACCAAAAGAAATATGAGATATACATTCAACCTGAAAACCTTGTTGTTGGCCGCCCTCGTGGCGGTGCCGTTTACGTTTGGAAACCTGACCGCGCAGGAAGCGGCCCCGGCAGCGGCTCCTGCGGCCGCCGCCGCAGAGGCTGAGCCCGAAGCCGGGCCGGTCGATGAATACCTGGAACTGGTGGAGTCGTCCGGAGCCGAGTTTGCCCCGGCCTTCGACTTCTTCACCGTCTCGATGCTGTGGACCGTCATTGCCGCAGCGATGGTGTTCATCATGCACCTTGGGTTCGCTACTCTCGAGGCTGGTCTCACCCAATCGAAGAATACGGTCAACATCCTCTTCAAAAACAGCTTCATTGTCGCGGTCGGGATCGTGTCCTACGCCCTCATCGGCTTCAACACTCACTACCCCGGCGAATTCAACGGCTGGATCTCGATCGGGGCTCCGATCGGTGACCTCAATGCCGACGGCGGCTCCGGATGGGGTTACGGTGGTCTTGCCCTCGCCATGACCGGCTATGGTGACTTCATCTTCCAGGCCATGTTCGCCGCTACCGCCGCGACCATCGTCTCCGGTGCAGTGGCCGAGCGCGTCAAGCTCCCTTCTTTCATGATCTTCGCGACTCTCCTCGTGGGTCTCGCCTATCCCATCGTCGGTTCCTGGCATTGGGGTGGCGGCTGGATGGGCGGTCTCAACGGCGGCAACGGCTTCAAAGATTTCGCCGGTTCCGCAGTGGTTCACGCCTTCGGCGGATTTGCAGCGCTCGCCTGTGTCATCCTTCTCGGTGCCCGCAAAGGCAAATACACCAAAGACGGTATCAAGCCCATCCTTGGCCACAGCATGCCGCTCGCTACCGTGGGTGTCTTCCTGCTCTTCTTCGGCTGGTTCGGGTTCAACGGTGGTTCGGTCCTCTCCGCCTCTCCCGGCCCGCTCGGTCTTGTCTTCACGACCACGACCCTGGCCGCCTGTTCCGGTGCTCTCGGCGCGATCCTCATCTCCTGGGTTGTCCTTAAGAAGCCGGATCTCTCGATGACTCTGAACGGCTTCCTCGCCGGTCTCGTCGGGATCACCGCCAATGCGGACATCGTCTCCGCAATGGGTTCCATGGTCATCGGTCTCATCGCCGGTATCCTTGTGGTGCTCTCGGTGCTCTTCTTCGACAGGATCCGCATCGACGATCCGGTTGGGGCGATCTCCGTCCACGGCGTCTGTGGTGTCTGGGGTATCCTCGCCGCCGCGATCTTTGAAGTGGTCGCTGAAGGTGCCGAGAAGCAGTTCTTCCTCGGTGGACAGCTCATGGGTGTCCTCGCCGTGGCTTCCGCCGCCTTCGTCTTCTCCTTCGTGGTGTTCCTGATCCTCAAGATGACCATCGGTATCCGGGTCAGCGAGGAAGAGGAAGCCGAGGGGCTCGACATCGCCGAGCACGGCGCTCCCGCCTACCACATTTCCTGATCGTGGTGAACCATCCCATCGCAGGGAAAAACTAAAGAGAGCGGCAGGGTGAGAACCCTGCCGCTCTTGTTTTATCCGCAAGCGTCCCAAAAAGGCGCATTCTTACTTGATTCCCTTCGCGTATCCTGATCTTCGAGGCCCCGGCGCCCCCGCAGCCCCCGCAGTAAAGGGGCTTAGCCCCCTGTAAATACTTTGTATTCACAGAAAAATCGCCGGATTGCTAAAATAGTCTTGTAAAGTCTTTGTATTTCCATCAGTTTACATTGTAAAACATTCTCGAAGCGATTCATCGCCTCTTCTTTCTGGAAATCACCCCATCCCAGCCCATGAAACTCCCGGAAAAACTCAAGCC
>JBDNIL010000174.1:0-9507 GCA_041688355.1 Verrucomicrobiales bacterium
CGCCTGCGCAAGCGCACTCTCGATGGATTCACCGAGAAATCTTCCGTAGTTGTAGCAGGGAATGATTACGGAAATCCTTTTCATGCGTCGATTGAAGGTTGGATGCTTTCGCCTCCCGGTTCCAGAAAAATTTCGCGGTGCTCCGCCGCCCACGTCATCTCGACGGCCCACCAGGGGAATCCTCTTCCCCTCCGTTCCGCCGGAAAGCTGTTTTGTTCTCGAATCATCTCGTCATTTCGGTGGGCCGTCGATCCTTGGATGCTCATCGCTGCGGCAGCAATCTCGCCATCACGGCTTTGGTGTAGATTGCGCCATCAACCGCTGAAAGATGATATCCGTCCGGAAACGCCTCCGCCGGCCATTCCCGCAGAACTTCCACCGCAAAAACCCGCACCCCGCGTTTCTCCGCCGTCTCGAGGACGGCCTTATTCAACCGGTAGCTCCAGGGAAGGGGGATCGCGGCGACCATCACCCGTTCGGGAGGAACGGGGATCGAATCGAGGAGTAGGCCAAAGCGTCCCGCAGAAGCGTTACGCTCTCCCGGCGGCACCACCTCCGTTTTCTCCGCTTCATTCAGGCGCCGAGCGACTTCTTCGAAACCGGGGACGAAGTTGTAGAAAAGAATCGGACGGAGCCGCTCACGGTTTGCCATGAGCCGCGAAACGGAGGCGCTCAAAAAACGGCAGCGTTCGCCCGTGGTCCCCAGCCAACTCCACAGAATGATTCCGTAATCCTCCCTTCCGGCATGGTAGGCCGCGAGTTTTTCCGGACTCACCACCGGGTTGTCCTCCAAGTGCGTTTGCCCGGTCCCGATCAGGATATAGTCGGGAGCCTGCGATGGACTCCGGCCAAGGAAACAGTGGCGGTAGGCCGCCGTCCAGTCGCTGATGTCGCTTCCATCAGGAGCGAGGTAGAGGACCTCGGGATCCGGTCTGCCGAGCTCGACAAAGCGCTCACGGATCCCGCTTTCGAGGAGGCTTGCGCGAGCGAGCGAATTTCCGAGAACGAGGACGGATTCGCGACCTTCACTCCTCGCCTTTCCGATCCTTTCCGGAATCTCCTTCTGCGAAAGCATTTGCCGGACGTCCGCGGAAAGACGGGGCTCGAACATCCGTGAAACGATCTCGAGAAAGATGACCCCGAGCACGACCACCAGCACCACTTTCGCTTCGTTGTTGAGTTTCATGGCCTTAAAACTGGAAATAGATGAACTCGACCGGCTCCGGAGCCGCGAAAAACAAGAGCATCAGAATCACATACAGGTAAAATGCGGCCCGCGCCGGCCAGGGGACCTTGAGGAGGGCTTGGGAATCTTTGCGGAGTTCCTGCCAGAGTTCGAAAACGATCCAAGGGCCGAGAAAAAAGGCCATCAAGGATGCCCCTGCGAGAACGAAATCCGTGAGCTGCCAGCCCGTTCCCAGCGCAGCAAGAAGGCGGAACGCCTGCTCGATCGATGGAGTCCGAAAAAAGACCCAGGCGAGGCACACGAGTTGGAACGTTCCCATTACGGCGAGCACCCTTTGGATGCGCCTTTTCGGCCGTCTCTCTCCGGCATCTCCGAAACGCCGCGCCCAGATCCGGTGCAGCACGAGCCACACGCCGTGAATGGCGCCCCAGACCACAAAGGTCCAAGCAGCCCCGTGCCAGAGTCCTCCCAGAACCATCGTCAGGATCAGATTCCGCCGGGTTTTCCCCTCCCCTTCCCGGTTTCCGCCGAGCGGGATGTAAAGGTAATCCCGCAACCAAGAGGAGAGGCTGATGTGCCAGCGTTGCCAGAACTCGCGCGGATTGCTGGCGAAATAGGGACGCCGGAAGTTCTCCATCAGATCGAAGCCCATCCACTTCGAGACGCCGATGGCAATCGCACTGTAACCCGCAAAATCACCGTATATTTGGAAGGCGAAGGCGTAAATGCCCAGCAGAACTTCGGCCCCGTTGAGTTCCCCTGGCGTGGCATCGAAAACGAAATTGGCGAGCCAGGCCATGTTGTCCGCGATCACGACCTTCAGGAAGAGCCCGGTCATCACGAGGTAAAGGCCCGCGCTGAAACGGGCTTCCGACAGGCGCGGGCGCGGGTTCTCAACTTGCGGCAGAAGGTGGTTCGACCGTTCGATCGGCCCGGCGACGAGCTGCGGAAAGAACGAAATGAAAAGAGCGAAATCTAGAAAGTGGCGGCAGGGCGTGGTCCGACCGCGGTAGACGTCAATCGTGTAGCTGAGCGCCTGAAAGGTGTAAAAGGAGATGCCGGCCGGAAGAATCAGCTGAAACGCCGGTTCCCAGTGCTCGAGACCGAGCACCCCGAGAATCCGGTTGAACTCCTCGATGAAAAATCCGAAATATTTGAACAATCCCAGGATTCCGAGTTCCACGACCAAAGACGCCGTGACCCATCTCTTCCTCGCCCGGGGATCTCCTGACGCAGCGATCCGACCCGTCACAAGATGTTCAAATGCCGTCGTGAAGAGGATCAGGAAAAGAAAGCGCCAGTCCCAGCAACCGTAAAAGAAGTAGCTCGCAAGGAGGAGGAAACGGTTCTGCAAACGGTGACCGAGGCGGTGGTAGACGAGCAGGACCACCGCGAGGAAAAGCCAGAAGCTGAAGCTGTTGAACCACATGAACGCTTAACCTTTTAATACCGAGTCCGCACAGCCGCCACTGGAACGGCGAAAGTTTTTCCGGAAACCACCCCCGCCACCGCGGATCCGAAACGACCCGCAAGGATCATGCGCGGTTCCGCTTGGCTGTTGGTGACGATCTCCGACGAGAGGGTGTTTTTCATGGCTATCTCCCGGTCAACAGCGAGAGCGGCTCCCGGCCAATCTCTCGAACAAATCCAACAAGGGCGAGTTGACCCGATCGATCCGGTATTTTTGCAGCATCGCTCTTTGCGAAGCGGAGAGATCCCGCTCACCCCGCTTCCACCGCAACATCAGTCTCTCCAGCTCCCGGACGATGGCATCCGGATCTCTGGAATCCGCCCACCCCTGCTCCACCTCACACAGGATCGACGCCACGGCGCTCTCCGGATCGGACAAACCGAGTAACGGCTTCCCGAACGCAAACGCCTCGATCAATTTGGTTGGCAGGAAGATGCCGCCGCTCCCAGGGGTGTCGAGGATTAGAATCGCGTCGCTTTCGGCGATGCGCCGTCGGCATTCCTCATAAGCCACACTGCTGTGCAGGCGGAGGACATCGCCCACGCCCGCCTCATCCACGAGGCGCTGGTAGCACACCGTATCAACGCCAATGCAGTCAATTTCCGGCAATTCCGCCAAGGGATGTTGGTCCTTGAGTTTGCGAATCGCCTCAATGAGCGTCTCAGGTCCGCGCATGTTCGGATAGAAGGCCCCCGCATGAATCATCCGCATCCGCCTTTGACCGGCCACGGGCGGATTCTCCGGATCCCGCACAAGATCCGCCGGCAGCTCCTCGAATCCGTGCGGAATGATGTGAACGCGCTCCCAGTATACCTCAGGCAAACCGGCAAGGACGCGTTCCGCTGCCTGCCGGGTCACAAAGACGAGGGCATCGGCGTCGCGCAGGATACGCCTTTCCCAAAACCCGCCCCATATCCTCTGCACCGGCCTCTTGTAAAGACCGCTCCGTATCCAGGGATCGCTGAAATGAGCCACCCAAGGAAGTCCTGTGATCTGCTTCAATCGCCACCCGACTGCATTGCTGACGTGCTTGGTGGCACGGGAATAAAGCACGTCAGGCTGCCACGAATCGATCAGGCGCAGCCCCAGCGAAGTCGCCGGAAACACCCACGGAAAGAACTCTTCGGGGAGGAGATTCCGGCCGACCCAAATGGCGAACGCTTTTCCAAAACGGGGAAACTTGGCGGCAAACGCGGCCTCTGGACTGGCTACTCGGTCCACTTGGAGATCCGATGGCAAATCCCATAAAAGCGATTCGTCGAGCGGTTGACTGAGATGTAGCGATGTCGTCGTAAGCACACGCACATTCCACCCGCTCCTTTGCAGAAAGGACGCGTTCATCCGGGTCAGGTGAGACTCGGGCCCCGCCGTCGGTGGAAAATTGTGGGAGATTAGAAGAATTCGTCGGGATCTCATGGAGGATACTGGGGGGAGGCGTCAAGGAGCCCGTCGGCGATGCGAGAGGCGGCTTTCCCGTCTCCAAAAGGATTGATCACTTCCCCGAAAACCTCTAATTCAGCAGGGTCCGCGAGCAAGCGCGAGGCCAGTGCCACGATCACTTCTTCGTCCGTGCCCACCAGAACTCCCGCCCGTGCCTCAACGACCTCGGGACGTTCCGTGGTTTCCCGGAGGATAAGAAGCGGTTTCCGGAAAGAAGGTGCCTCTTCCTGTATGCCTCCCGAATCGGACAAAATCAACGCGGAACGCCGGATGCACCAAAGCAAATCCGGGTAATCCAGCGGCGGAAGCAGATGGACTCCCTTCACCCCGCCCAGCAATGCCTCCACTGTCGCCCTCACCACAGGATTCGGATGCACGGGCAGAACGAATCTTGCCCGGGGAAACGCTGCCGCAAGACGAGCCACCGCACGGCAGACACGCTCCATCGGAGCGCCAATGGACTCGCGCCGGTGGCAAGTCACCAGCACCACTGGATCATCGCCGCTCGGAATCATTCCCAAAGCGGGAGGGGGAGCATCCGGAAGCCGGTCCCGCATCCAGAGCAGGGCATCCACCACCGTGTTGCCGGTCACCATGACCGAACCTGCGGAAACCCCCTCGGCGCGCAGATTCGCCGCTGCCCGCTCCGTCGGCGCGAAATGGAGATCAGCGACGCGACTGGCGATCTGGCGGTTCACTTCCTCCGGAAAAGGGGAAAAGCGGTCGTGCGTGCGCAAGCCTGCTTCGACATGACCAACCCGAACCTTCGCGAAAAATGCGGCCAGGGCACCTGCCATCGCCGTCGTAGTATCTCCTTGGACAATCAGCCAGTCGGGACGTTCGCTTTCAATTACGGTATCGAGGTCGCCAATCAATCTCGCGGTCAGGCGGTTCAGGGATTGCCCCGGCGTCATCGTTTCGAGTTCGAGATCAGGAGTCAACCCGAACAAGGCCAGCGTGGACAACCCCATGTCGCGATGTTGCCCGGAGAAACAGACGAGGCTGTGAAAACGGTCTGGGCGTCGCCTAAGCTCCTGGACAACGGGAGCAAGCTTAATTGCCTCCGGCCTCGTGCCAAAAAGTATGAGAACTTTCACCTTTCTCATACTTGATCACCCACCGTTACGAAAACCCCATCGGCCTCGATACATCCTAAGTCCTCCTCTAAACTGATTGGCATCAAGAAGGACAATTTGAAGCCGGCTCCAGAGAACAGCTCGACCGCAGTCTTCCAACCCGGCGCATCTTTGTAGATCTGCCGAAACGAAAGTTCGGATTGCAGGGTGGCGATTTTCGAAAGGGCGGGACACGCCCCCTCAAAAACCTCGAGATCGAATCCCTGCGTGTCCATCTTGAGGTGCACCTTTGAGAGTCCCAGCCTCTTTATCTCATCGGAGACTGTTCGTACTTCGACCTCAATCACGGAAGAAACACAATTGGAATCCGAGTATTTCTCGGGCTGGCTTTCAAACGGCAAGTGAAAGGAACTGAAGACATCGCTCTTCATCACATTAAGCTTCAATCGGCCGCTGGTTGCGCCGAGAGCGAAGCCGTGTACTTCCCATAAATTGTCGTCCTTCGCTCTCTCCCTCAACTGGCGAAACTTTTCCGGAATAGGCTCGAATGAATGGATCGCCCCTTCGTAGCCCGCTTCGTTCCGGAGCATCAATGCGTATGCCCCATCGTTAGCGCCCACGTCCAGAACTGCTTCAATTCGATGCCGATGGAAGATGCGGCGGAGATGCTCGGCAAGGACGTTCTCACTCGGCTTGTAGTTCGCCAAACGAGCCAGCTCCTGCCACCTCCGCAGGCGAACGATAACGTATCCAAATCGGTTGGCTAGTCTCTGAATGAACATAAATGAATGGAGGGTTGAATAAAAATGGTCGAGAAATCTAAATGCTCAAACTTTAGATGGCGGCAACTTTTTTTCTTTTCACTGATTTCTTGCCCTGAAAGTTGGAATTCGTCGCGAAGAACGGGTTGAGGCTGCCAAATACAGCTGCCGATATTCATCAACCATGGCGTCCATCGAGAAGCGCCTTTCCACGGTCTCGCGGGCGGACAGGCCACAGCTCCGGAGCCGGTTCCGATCCCCAAGGAGCTCACGAAGGTGATCAGCGAGGGCGGCATCGTCTTGAATTGTTTCCAAGAAACCGTCCTCACCGTGCCGGATGACTTCGGAATTCCCGCAGGCCTGGTGCGCCAGGACGGGAACTTCACAGGCCATCGCTTCTAGGACTGCATTCGAAAGGCCCTCGACCTCGGACGGAGCCGCAAGCAGGTCCATGGCCGGGTAATAGCGCTCGAGATCCTCCCGATGTCCCGCCCAGTGCAATCGCGGCGAGTGTGGATGCGACTTCATCTCCTCGATCAGAGCGTCCCGATCCGCCCCGCCGTCGCCCACCACAAGTAGATGCAAATCGGGAAACTCCCCGGCAAGCCGTTCGAAGGCACCGAAAAGAAGCCGGTGTCGCTTCAGGGCGACCAACCGCCCCACGATCCCCACTACCCGGGAGTCACCCGGCAAACCCACAGCGGCCTTTGCCTCCCCGGCATCTCCGGCAGGCCGGAACCGCACGCAGTCCACTCCGTTCAGGGTAACGACTATCCTCCCGCCCGGGTCCAAGCCAAGGCTACGGAGCTGGTCGCACACCCCGAACGAAACGGCATGAACGCGGTGACACACGGGAAAGAGCAGCTGATACTGGAGGATCCGCTTCCACGTCAATTCCTCTTTTTGCAACTGTCCATGCTCGCCATGGACGATGGGATGGGTCATGCCTCCGAATGTCGCGAGCGCTGCGTAGATCAAAGTCCCGAGATTGTGGGTGTGGACGACGTCCGCGCCGGTCTCGCACAAGTGCTGGCGCAACGCCCTGACAACCGCCCAGGAAAATCCCTCGGTCTTGCCCATCGCAACGACGCTGTCGGGATCCGGCATGCGCTCGGCAAACTCGCCGCGGAAGCGCAAGCAGGCGACCCCGATTTCAAAACCATTTCCGTGCAGACAGCGGGCCACGTTGACAACGCCGTTCTCGAGCCCTCCTGGCGCGAGGGAATCGACAACGTGGACTACGCGGAGAAGTGGCGGATCTTTCATGAATCGGTTCGAATGCACCCATCGTCACGACCGCATCATCGCGTCGCTAGAACGTCAAAGGCGTCGTTCTCAAGCGTGAATCCATTTTCCCGCAGGAGAGCGAGGCATGAATCCAGGTCTTGTTCGGACAACAGCTTATGTTCAAAAATCACCGTTCTTACCTTCCAATCGTCAAAGCGGATCTGTCTCACCACCGCCGCATCGTATCCTTCGGTATCGATGACGAGGAGATCGATCCTCGGATATCCCGCCTCGGCAATCACTTCTTCGAGCCGGCGGCACGGCACCCGCATTTCCGCAATCGCCCCGGCGGCGCCGGGCAGTTCTTCCACAATTCCGAGCCGCCCAGGATCAAATGACCCCACTCCCTTGGCCCAGGGAGGCAGGCTCGCCTTGGCCGGATCCAGAAAGTGGAGCGTCGCGAACGCATCCGACTCGTGGATCGCCACATTGAACAGTTTTACGGGAAGCCCCCGGTAGGCCGTTTCCAGTTCGCCGAAGCAGCCCGGCACTGGTTCGATTGCCACCCCCCTCCACCTCCCCTTCCGAGCGAACGGATAGACGTGATCGTTCGTGATCCCGTCGTTTGCACCAACGATACAAAACGTGGGATCTGAGATCTCATGGGAAAGCTTCGTGAGGTGATCGTGAATCATCTGAGGCCCCCGCAGCGCCAGTGGCAGTTTCAAAAAACCGCTTTTCAAGACCCGGAATAGTCCCGGATACCCTTGCAGGGCGCAGGAGACCTTACTTGCAAGCAACCTCAAAACTGATTTTTGAACCGAGTTCATATGGCTCTATTTATCGATGGCTCGTGTCCATCAGATCGGAACGCACCAGTTCCGGAAACCGCTTGTTCAAGTCCTCGTAAACGGGCCGGAGACGTTCCCGGTCCGTTTCATTCTCAAGCATAGGATGCGGACGCCATCGCGGAACCGCAAGATCGCGGGTCCAGTTTCCCCCGGCTGCGAGAGTGGCGTCCCGGATGGCCCCATTGATGCGGTCCAGAGTGAGATCGTTGCGAATGTGCTCGCAGGCCCATTCCCGGGATTTCATCGACCCGGAAGCGGCAAGCAATCCGGCTAGATCCTCCGCCACATGCCCGGGACGAAGCATTCTCCCGGTGAGTTCTTGAATGTGCGCCGAGGAACCGATGTGAGCGTCGCACCGCATGGCGAGGGCGCAGTCCGCAAAGAGCGATTCCACCGCAGCGACGCATCCCCCCTCGCGCCGACTAAGGATCACGGAAACCCGAGCGTCACATTGCAAGGCGGTCACTTCTTCGATGGAGAGGGATTCGAATACCTCTAGCTTCTGAGACACCCCAATGTCTCTCGCCATTTCCTCGATATACTTTTTGTCTCTGCCTCCCTCACGCTGCCCCACCAGAACGACACGCAAGGTATCCGGGAGCCCGGTGAGCGCCTCAAAAAACTCTCGGTGACGCTTGAACGAGCCCCAGTTCGCCACCATGAGGAGGTCGATGGAGCGGCTCGAGTGGGGTTTGGGATGGTAGAAGTCCGGGTCGATCCAGTCGCATGCAAGACCCGGCAAGCACACGAGGCGTGGATGAAAGCCACCTAATTTCTCGCGATCCGCCTCGTTGGCGCACTGGACGTGCAAAGGAGACTGCCACCGCAGCAGTGCGCTGCCAAGAAGTGCGTAGTCCGTGGGAGACCAGCTCGCGACAAAAATGAGGTGGAAATTCCGGTCGAGCCAACCGAGGCCCCCGTCGGGCAAAGCGAGAATTCTGGCGAGATTGTACTCAAAATAGGTGAGGAGCACCCCCTTTTCCCCTCCGGGACCAGGCTCCTTCAAAATGACACTCCGGGTGAGCTGGGGATGTTTCGCAAGCAACTCCGAGTATGTCGAATTCGTCTCAACGGTCTTTCGCCACACCGGTTCGTGCACAGGGGACAGCAACGGCCCGAGGAAACGTATCAAAAGCCGTTGCACTTCCCGCGTTTCGGCCATGCCATAGGCTCTCGCAAGTGCGTAAACTTTCGATTTGGAACGAGGGGGCGACAACAAAGCCCGCAAACCCAGAGAGACCGCCAATAAATTCCTGATGGCGCGGGAATAACGGAGGTTATCCGCCAAGCGCCAGACAGCGGTTCTCAAGCGATTCTTGAAGTTCATGCGTCCGACTGGGAGGACAAGACTCCGGCAGGTTTCCGGCACCGGAAGTTCCACCCCATCGTATTGAGAGGCTCTCGGTCGAAGCGGTCCAACCATATCAGGGGCAGTTTGATCACGAATCCAAAAAGCGCTTGAGCGGCTAGAGTCAGAGGCACCTTGACGAATCGC
>JBDNIL010000175.1:0-8738 GCA_041688355.1 Verrucomicrobiales bacterium
CCGCCCTGCAGGCAAACCGAGCTACTTTGAGACGGAAACTGCGCAAAGGGTGAAGACCAATTTCGCCCACTCGCTGAGCGTTTTTTGACCACTTTTCCGATTCCGTTTCGGCGGGCTTGCGGGAGATGGCGGCATCCGGTCTAAAGAGGGGACTGCATGAGATTTGACACCTTGATCCCGCTTTTCGTTTTCCTCGTCCTCACCGCGCTCCCGCTCGCGGCGCAAGAGGCCTACACCGAACCTGTCATCGACACGAGCGAGAGCACCCTCGAACCTGCCGTGGTCCAGGGGGCGATGCCGACGGCGGTCGTGGTTCCCGATCGCATCTCGGGGCGTCCCGTCAGCCCGGGCGCTCCTCCGGTGGTGGTGACGCCGACCCTCGAGATCCTCCCGGCGGCGAGTTCTCCCTATTCGGTCGATCTCATCGACGCACAGGATATCCTCAACCGCTTCGGACGCACCCTTCCCGAGTTGCTCAATGAAACGCCCGGCGTCTTTGTGCAAAAGACTGCCCACGGCCAGGGGTCGCCTTTCATCCGCGGCTTTACCGGGTACCGCAACCTCGCCCTCATCGACGGGATCCGGCTGAACAATGCCGCCTTCCGTGACGGCCCGAATCAATACTGGAGCACGATCGATCCCAACTCGCTGCGCTCGCTCGAGCTGGTCAAAGGCCAGGGCTCGGTCCTCTACGGCAGCGACGCGATCGGCGGCACGGTCAATGCACTGACCGCGCGTCCGGTCTACGCGGAGTCGGGCTTTCTTAATACCTCGCGCGTCTATGGTCGTCTCTCTTCGGCCGAAGACAGCTACACCGGCCGATTCGAGACCTCAGTCTCGGAGACGGACAAATACGGATTTCTTATCGGCTTCACTCGCAAAGACTACGGCGATCTCCGCACCGGCGGTCAACAGCGGAACCCGAAGACCGGCTACGACGAATGGGACTTCGACATGAAAGGCGAGATCTTTCTCAACGAGGACACGCGCCTCACCTTCCTCCATCAGCAGGTCCACCAGGACGATGCCTGGCGGACCCACAGCACGATCTTCGGCGTGCCCTTCCGCGGCACAACGATCGGGGACGATCAGCGCCGCTCGCTCGACCAGGATCGCACCCTCACCTACGCCCAGCTCGAGGGCACCCCAGGGGGCGCGATCGATCACTACCTCATCAGCGTCAGCCATCAGCGTCAGTCCGAGGAGCAATACCGGATCCGCGCGATCACGGACGGGCGCAGCGACATCGGGGGATTCGACGTCGATACCTACGGCACGATGGCCCAGTTTTCCTCCGACACCGACCTCGGCTACCTCACCTATGGGGCGAGCTACTACCTCGACACGGTCGGCTCGTTCCGCAACAACTTCGCGGCCGACGGCGCCTTCACCGGTGCGTCGATCCAGGGACCGGTCGCCGACAATTCCCGCTACCATCTCGCCGACGTCTTTCTACAGGATAAAATCGAGATCGGTGAGCGCCTCGACCTCTGGCTCGGAGGACGCGCCACCTACGCCGAGGCCGAGGTCGGCCGCAGCGAAGACCCCGTCACGGGCGATCCCTTTGCCTTTACCGATGACTGGACCAGCACCGTGGGCAGCGCCCGCTTCGTCTACGACCTGACTGCGGACAAAGCCTTCTCCGCCTTCGGCGGTGTCTCCGAGGGATTCCGTGCGCCGAACCTTTCCGACCTCTCCCGTCTCGACCTCGCCCGGTCGGGCGAACTGGAAACGCCCTCCCCGGGGCTGGATCCCGAGGAGTTCACCTCCTACGAGATCGGGCTCCGCACGGAACGGGGAAGGACCCGCGCCTCGGTCGCCTACTACTACACGGACATCGCGGGGCTCATCGTCGGCTCCCGCACGGGACGCATCGTCGACGGGGCCTTCGAGGTGACGAAAGAAAACGGCGGTGACGGCTACGTCCACGGCGTCGAGTTCGAGGCCGAACAGGGTCTGACCGATGCGCTAACCCTCTTCGGTTGGGTCTCGTGGCAGGATGGCGACCTCGAGACCGAGAACGTGCGCGAGCCGATCAGCCGACTGATGCCCTTCACCGCCCAGGCGGGCCTGCGCTGGACCGCACTCGATGGCGATCTGCGTCTCGAAGTACTCGCGATCGGGTCCGACCGGCAGGAGAACCTCCCGCTTCGCGATCAGCTCGACACCCAGCGCATCCCCCCGGGCGGTACGCCCGGCTACGTCGTCGGGACCGTGCGCGGGGCCTGGCAGATGAATGACGGACTCACCCTCACGGCGGGACTGGAGAACTTCACCGACGAAGCCTACCGCGTCCACGGCTCGGGGATCAACGGGGCGGGGCGGAACGTCCTCGTCGGAGCGGAGTGGAGGTTCTGATCTGCGGACCGAAGGAAACAAAAAAACCCGCCCGGCGGAAAGCACGGGCGGGTTTTTGGAAAGATCACGAAAGGATCAGATTAGGCTTTGGGTTTGCCCTCGCCTTTGCCTTTGCCTTTGTCGCCTTTGCCCTTCGGCGGAGTGGAGAGTTCAGCCTTGTCAAGCTGTCCGTCCTTGTTGGTGTCGCGAGCGGCGAAGGCTTTATCGATGGCGCCGTCGCCACCTTTTTCCTTCATCTTGGCAGCGTTCGGATTGGCGGCGAATTCCTCTTTGGAAAGAGTGCCGTTGCCGTCTTTGTCGAGGGATTTGATCATGCCCTCGGCACGCTTGACGGGATCGCCGCCTTTGCCTTTGCCTTTTTCTTTACCTTCATCAGCCTGTGCCAGGCCGATTGCGAATCCGGCCACAAGGGTGGTTGCTACTACGAGGAATTTTTTCATCAGTATTAAGTCTCTATTGGAGTTTTAAGCGGGAATTACTCTTCCCGCGGATAAAACGATCCACCAGGGTAATAGTTGCAATTTTTTTTCCTATTCGGCCGATTTTTTCAGTGCTTTCTCCATCAGCTCAAAGCCCCGGTTGATGAGACTGACGCGATCTTCGAGCAATCCGGCACTGAGGAGGGCGTTGTCGAGGAGCTGCCCGGCGACGAGTTTGGCGAGTTCGGGATTGCTCTCCCGAGCTCCGGCAAGGGCATGGATGAGGGCGTGGCGGGGATTGAGCTCGAGCTGCACCTTCTGCGCAGGGAGAGGCCCGTCCGGGTTCATCGCCTGCATCATCTGGCGCATCTGGGCCGACATGCCGAAGGCGGGAGCGAGGACGGCGGCAGGGCTGCTGACGAGACGTTTCCCGGCGGCGACCTTCTCGACCTGCTCGCCGAGTTCGCTCTGGAGATACTCGCAGAGGGCTTCCATCTCGCTGTCGGCGAGTGGCTCGCCCTTGAGGACGATGCTGTCGTCGTCGGCGAGTTCGAGCTCGGCGCTGGCGGCGGAGACGAGTTCTTTCCCGTCAAAGTCGCGCAGGTGCTGCAACAGATACTCGTCGATATTGTCGAGGAAGTAGATCACCTCGAGACCGCGCGATTTGAGCGCTTCGAGGTAGGGACCCGCCTCGACCGAGGCACGCTCGGTGCCGGTGAGGTAGTAAATTTTATCCTGTCCGTCCTTCGCCCGGGTGAGGTAGTCCTCGAATCCGGTGAAAGTGCCGGGATCGGTCATGGAGCTCTCGAATCGCAGCAGCTTGGAGAGGCCCTCGCGATGCTCGTAGTCCACGACGACGCCCTCTTTGAGGAAACGACCAAACTTCGCGTAAAACTCGCGGTACTTGTCGGCGTTGTCCTTTGCCTCGCCATCGAGGAACTTGAGGAAGCGCTTCGTCACGACGCGGTTGAGCTTGCGCACAAGGCTGCTGTCCTGCATCGACTCGCGGCTGATGTTGAGCGGGATGTCGGCGCTGTCGATGACCCCGCGGAGGAAGCGCAGCCACTCGGGGAGCAATCCGGCCGGTTTGTCATCGATGAGGATGTTGCGGCAGTAAAGCGAAACGCCCGGCTCCATCTGACCCATGCCCCAGAGCTCGGTGTTGTCGTTCGGCACGAAGAGGAGCGCGTTGATCTCGATCGGCATCTCCGAGCTGAAGTGCATGCGGTAGCGCGGCTCATCGTAGGCCTTCGCGTTGAACTTGTAGAACTCGGTGTATTCCTCGTCGGAGATGTCGGACTTCTTCTTTCTCCAGATCGCCTCGATCTTGTTGACCCGCTCTTCCCCGATCATGATGGGGAAAGGGACGAAACTCGAGTAATTTTCAAGGATGCGGCGGACCTCGTCGATTTTCGAGAAATCCTTGCACTCTTCGCGCAGCTTCAGGACGATGCGGCAACCGCGCGGCAGTTCCTCTTCGGACTCGACGATCTCGTAGCCGGACTTGCCGTCGCTGGTCCAGACGAGATTTTCCGCTTCGGGGCGCCAGGACCGGCTGTAGACCGTGACCTCGTCGGCGACCATGAAGGCCGAGTAAAAACCGACCCCGAACTGGCCGATGAGGGCGCTGTCTTTGCGGGCGGATTCCTCGAGTGACTTGATGAAGGCCTTCGAACCCGAGTGGGCGATCGTGCCGATATTCTCGTGCAGCTCCTCGCGGGTCATCCCAAGCCCGTGGTCGATGATCGTGAGAGTGCCGGCCTCTTCGTCGGCGGAGAGGCTGATCTGCAGCGGCAGCTCGGGCTGGTAGATCTCGCTCTCGGTGAGCTGGGTGTGGCGCAGTTTTTCGAGGGCGTCAGAGGCATTGGAAACGAGTTCGCGCACGAAGATCTCTTTGTCAGTGTAAAGAGAGTTGATGACGATGTCGAGAACCTGACTGACCTCAGCCTGGAACTCGCGTTTTTCGGGAGTGGTGGATGTTGTCATGGGGGATGCAGATGGGGATAAGGGGGATGAATAAAAGTCGAGCCTCGAAAATGGAGACGGAGCGGGGAAAGTCAAGCAGTCGTCTTCGCTGAACCATCGCCCGAAGCTGTCAACACCTTCGCTACGCTCTTATTCGGGCGCGTCAGGCGTAGCGGAACTCGTGAGAGTTTCGAGAACTGAAGGCTAAATGAGCCAATCGGCTAAGCGGATCTGAAGGTCCGGGAAAATGAGGCTCGTGCAACTATCGGTCGCCGGGATAACGGTGTGTTCCCCATAACCGCCGGGTCCGGGAGCGCTGAAACGCTCAATTCGGTTCTTCTCCGGCAGCACGAGCCAGTATTCCTCCACGGCAGCCTCTGAATAGATCCTGGCTTTTTCACGGTCGAGCGCCTCGGTCGGAAGGCAAACCTCGATCACCAACCGGGCGGACTCCGGGTGTCGGAACAAAAAGTCTTCCTCCCGACCACAAATGATGGCCAAATCGGGTTCCGGACAGGAATCTGAGAGCCTTAGCGGCTGCTCAGAGCTGACAAAATGATCGCCATAATCGCTTCCATCAAGAACCGCCTGAATGGTACGGAGGAAAATGCGAATCAGGCCGGAATGAAGCGGAGACTTGCTCATTTTCTCACCCCCCCCCTGATGAGCTCAGTCTTTTCCTCAATGAGACCGAGTTCTCCCATCTTCTCATAACCGCTCACGCTCAACGGCAAGGCGTGGCGGCGCATTTCAGGTTCATCCAGAATGGTGAGCATGGCTTCGACTCATTCCACCCCGAACCGGCGGGTGATCACGGGAGGGAAGTATAACGAAGGGAGGATGAAATGGAAATGGGAAGTTTTGGGCCGTTACGTGTGTTGCCTGCCTCTGTGAGGCCGGATTAGGTTCGCAAATGGAAATCGAACGCCCTTTATCACTGATCATCGAACCCCGGCCTCGCAGAGGCCAGCTACATTGGGCCGATTGCGTAAGCAAGGCGTAGCGGAACTCGTGAGAGTTTCGTCCCGCGCCGGGCCATTGCTCGAAGGTGTCACCACCTTCGCTACTTTCCGGTTCACCCGCCAATCGGTGGTGGGGTCCTTGGCACTTCTCGCTCGGCTTCGAGGGCGGGGAGGATCCCGGTTCCGGTGGGCATCATGATGACTTCGGCACTGCCGCTGAGGATTTCCTGGGTCTCGAGGACGCTGAAAAGGGTGTCGACGACTTCGGGATCTTCGCCGATCTGGCGGAGGGCCTCGCCGACGAGACGGGGGCGCACGGCGTGGGCCTTGGCGAACTCGATCGAGGCCTCGCGCTCGGCGCGGGATTTGATGATATCGACCTGGTTGTCCCCCGCCTGACGGATCGCCGAAGTCACCTGGGTGAGCCGGTTCACGACCTTTTGCTCGATCTGATGGATCATGCCCTGGTCGCGGAAGTGGACCTTACGGATGTAGACCGAGCCGAGCGAGTAGCCCCAGCTCTCGGACTTGGGCGAGACTTCGGTGCGCACCTCGCGGCTCATCTGGTGACGGTTCTGCATCATGTTGTTCAGCGGCATGTTGCTGAGACTGCGAACTGTCGTGTTCGTGACGTTGGCCATGAGCGAGCCCTCGGGATCGGTGTTTTCAAAAAGGTAGGCGACGGGATCACTCACCCGCATTTCATACCAGACCCCGAGTCCGACGGGGGTGCCCTCTTCGGAGTTCACCGGACGACTGCGCAGGTAACGCTGGTCGAGACGCAGGTCGAGAGTGTGGACTTTTCCAAAAAACGGCACAAGTAGCACACTCGGTCCGATCGAGAGGGGCGTGATGTGCAGACCGGGCTCGTCGATGACCCCGATAACCTTGCCAAAGAGGACAAAGACCTTGCAGCGGCATTCGTTCACCGTGGTGAACCAGCACAGGTATTTAAGGATACCGATGAGAATGGGAAGCCCGATGATCAGACCGAAAAAGGTTACGGCAGCGGTGGTGATGAAGGAGATCATGACGAGAGGGAAGGATGATCGGAGATGACGCGACGGGCGCGGCGGAAGAGCTGGAGCTTCACATTGCGGAGGTAGGACACGAGCGAACGCGAGCCGCCATTTTCCTTGAGCGCCTTCAGCTCGCTGGCGACCCGCAGGAGCGGCTCGACCTCGGCCTGGACCCGCATCGTCTGGATCTCGACGGCGCGTTTTGACTGCTCGATCTTCTGATCCGCCTCGGCCCGGGCGAGGCTGATGTCGGCCGAGACTTCGTTGTGGGCGGTGTTGATCGCCGCGAGGGCGGAATCGATGTCCGAAGGAGGGTCGATCCCGGTGATGAGCGAGGCATCGAGCTCGATCCCGTAACGGGCGGTCGAGCTGAGGCACTCAGTATTCATCTGTTCGTTGAGCTCGTTGAGATTTTTGCGGAGATCGTTGATCGAGATACCCTCGAGCTGCGGCGTGTCGCCATCCATGATTGCGTCGTCGATCTGGTCCATCGGGACACCGTCAGAGTTCTGCGCCTGGAAGTTCGCGATGCGCTCCCGCAGGATGGAGACGAAGTAGCCCATGATGTGGGCAACGGGATGTTTCACCCCGAAGATGTAGGCATAGAGATTCCGCTCGGACACTTTGAAGCGGAGCTGACCGGTCACGCCGATGTTGAGCTGGTCTTTGGAAACGGCCTCTAGCACGGTGCCATACTGATTGAGCTGCGGGTCTTCGGGATCGTAGGCGATGCTGGCGGTCTCGATCGCGACGCTGACCTTGTGGACGCGCTGCCAGGGCATCTTGACGTAGGGACCGCCGGGACCGATGACCCGCACCTGGGGGTAAATGTAGCGGGTCTTGTGATCGTCACTGAGGTGATCGGCGATCGGGAGATCGAGGGTCGTTTTCCCCTTGAGCCGCTGGACCCGACCTAGCGTCGTGACGACCGCCCTCTCATTTTGCTCCACGGTGTAAAAGCCGGTGAGGACGCACCGAATCACAAACCAGGCCGCAGTGCCGACCAAAACCCCGAGAATCAGACTTGGATCCATATGGTTGAGAGAGTGGACGAGGTCCCGCCCGAATCCAAGAAAAATTTACGTGACTCTTTCCGTAGCGCGTAGGTCCCGGACGAGTATTGCCCCCGCTGTGTCAGGGAGATGTCCCGTGCGCTTTGGGCTCTGTCGGTTTCTTCTGCAGGACCCGGTGTTCGACGATGTGCATCAGATAGTCGGCCCCCGTCTTGAGACCTGTAAAAAGGAGCAGGGTGTGCATGGCGGACCCTGCCATTGCCCCCAGAATAATCGTAAGGTGCATCGGCAGGATGCGGGCATAAGGCAGAAACATCATGATCCCCAGATTCGGGCGCCGCTCCAAATCTGCCCGCACATTCTGATAGAACGAAAAGGCGTGGCCGACGACAAAGCTGACGATAGAGAATAGGAACCACCGCGCAGAGTCCGTATCCCCGGGCGTCGGGCCGAGGTTCGTCCCGACCTCGCCAGGGTCTATCGCCGAGGCAGCGAATCCGATCAGGAAGATCCCGTAGATGAGGTGGAAGAAACCGTAGTGAATCGCAAAGAAGAAGGCTGTGCTCCGCTTGCCAGCCGCCGACTCGGCCTCCCGTTTGCCGTTGCTTGTGAATCCCTCGCTACAAAACGACCGCAGCAGGAGCATGCGAAAGATGTGAAAGATGCCGATGATGACGCTCTGTGCCCAGTAGATCGCCATCATCGCCTGAAGGTTCCACCCCTCCCGCAAGGCGAAAAGGATGACGAGCACATTGCTGGCGAGGATCCCGATACCGGAATAATCCCGCGAGTTTGTTCCGGCTGCTTCCCGATAGAATTTCACCACGGAACGAAGCGAATGCCGTCGGAGAGTCCAGCAGAAAAAACCATGAAAACGGCGTGATTTATGCCATGGAAAAGGAAGAATGAATTTTGGTTTTGTCTCAACACGCTTTTCGGGAACGGACGGGGTCTCGCTCGAGTCGCGCAAATGGGCCGACGTGCTCGAACGTGACGGGCACG
>JBDNIL010000176.1:0-10913 GCA_041688355.1 Verrucomicrobiales bacterium
CCCTGCTCGCATCCAGGCAGGCAGCGGCAAATGCACCTTCGCCGTGAACCGGCGGGAAAATACCGAGACCGAAGTCCCTACCCTGCGGGAAAAAGGTCTCCTCAAGGGCCCCAGCGATCACGACGTCCCCGTCCTCAGTGTGCGGGGGGAAGACGGCAGCCTTCGCGCCGTGCTCTTCGGCTACGCCTGCCATGCTACCGTGCTCAACGGTCCCGAATGGAACGGTGACTATCCCGGCTACGCCCAGGCCGCTCTCGAGAAAAATTTTCCCGGCGCGATCGCCCTCTTCTGGGCCGGCTGCGGCGGGGATCAGAATCCCGTGCCCCGTCGCGACCTCACCCTCGCAGAACACTACGGCAGCGAACTCGCCGCCCGCGTCGGTGACGTCCTCAAAGCCACCATGCCCGAGCTGAGTCCCGAGCTGGTAACTAACTACCGCGAGATCGCCGCCCCCCTCGACCCACTTCCCTCACTAGCGCAATTGAAAGAGAACGCCACCTCTCACAACCGCTTCGAAGTAGCCCGCGCCAAATTCCTCATTCGTGAGCTTGAGAAAAAGGGAGCCCTCGAGGGATCCTACCCCTATCCCATCGGGGTCTGGCAACTGGGGAAAACGATAGACTTCGTCTTTCTCGGCGGTGAGGTCGTGATTGATTTCGCGGTCCGCCTTAAAAAAGAGCGCCGCGGCGCCTCCACCTGGGTCGCCGGCTACGCCAACGACGTCATGGCCTACATCCCCTCGCGTCGCGTCCTCGACGAGGGCGGCTACGAAGGCGGCGAATCCCACGTCTACTACGGCCTGCCCTCGCTCTGGGCTCCCACGATCGAGGAAGACATCGTCAAGGCAGTCCACGAGTTCGGAAAATGATGAACCGGGTCTTTCCGATCATCATCCTCGCCGGACTCTCCCTCGCGCCCACCCTGACAAACGCACAGGAAACCGCGCCCGTTGCGGGCTATCCCGCTGCCATCCGCGAGATCCGCTATCCCTGCCCCGACGGCTCGCAGCAACCGGCGCTCTATTTTGCCCCCGACCTCGAAGCAGGGAAAAAGGCCCCGCTCCTCGTCGCCCTCCACACCTGGTCCGGCGACTACCGCCAGGCCGGCGGCGTGAAATACGCCGAGTGGTGCCTGCAGAATGACTGGGTCTTCCTCCACCCCGATTTTCGCGGACCGAACCGCACTCCCGAGGCACTCGGGTCAGACCTCGTCATCGCCGACATCCGCGCCGCCGTCGAGTGGGCAAAGTCACAGACCGCCATCGACGAGACCCGCATCTACGCGATCGGCGTCTCCGGCGGCGGGCACATCACCCAGCTCCTCGCCGGCCGAACCCCCGAGATCTGGGCCGGGATCTCCTCGTGGTGCGGTATCGCCGACATTGCCGCCTGGCACAGCGAGACCAGCGCCGCCGGTCGGCTCAACTACGCCGGACACATCGAGGCAGCCCTCGGCGGCAGACCCGACGCCAGCCCGCAGTACGAGGCCGACGCCCTCCATCGCTCGCCCCTCGCCTGGCTCAAAAACGCCTCCTCCGTGCCCCTCGATCTCAACCACGGCATCAACGACGGACGCGAGGGCAGCGTGCCCTTTACCCACTCGCTCCGCGCGTGGAACGCCGTCGTGCCGACGGAGGCACGCCTCGCGCCCGAGCTCATCACCCGCTTTTACGAGACGCGCCTCCCCCCAGCAGGAGGAGACACTGACCTCGCCGATCCGCTCTACGGGCTCCAGGCACCGCTCTACCGCAACACGAAAGGCAACACCCGCGTCACCATCTTTCAGGGCGGTCACGAGATCGTCCACGAAGCCGCCCTCAATTGGCTCGCCGCTCAACGAAAAGGACAACCCGCCAACTGGAACCCGCCAAAAACCGCCACCCTGAAAACGACCGCCTCCGAGCGCGAAAGCGGCAAATAGGGGCAGCGCTCAGGGCAATCGCAGCCCCGTTACCCAAACCGGACTCTTCCCGCAGTCGAGCCTCTCGAGTTCGCTCAACGCTCCCGTCTCCGTGTCGCGCCGGTAGAGCACGAGACGTCCCTCCCCCTGCCCTGCCACGACCAGAAATTTCCCACCCGGGAGGATGTCGAAGGATCGCGGAATCTTCTCCGTCGGCGTCCGCTCGAGCGCTGTCAGCTCGCCCGATGCCTGATCAATCGCAAAGGCCGCGATGCTCTCGTGCCCGCTCTCCGCGACATAGACGACCGTCCCGGAAGCTTTCACGAGAGCAGGCACGGCCAGAAACAAGGCGATGAGAAGGACAGGGAAAAAGCCTTTCATAAGGGTCCCTACCTACACCGGATTTCCCCGTAAAAAAAGCCGCCCATCATTTCGCCCCCCGCGCCTTCTCCATCATCTCCGCGAGCGTCACCGGAGCACCGCCGCGTCGCTTGCTCTCATCCGCCGCGGCCATGAAGGCGAAGATCTCGAGCGTCTCCTCGGCCGAGACGGGGACTTTGCCAGTCTGGAAAAATTTCACCATCTCCGCCATCAGCTCGGGATAGCCCGCCCCGGCGCTCTCTTCGATCACCGCCTTGCTCCCGAAGACTTTCACGCCATAGACCGTCTTCGAAGCGCGCAGTCCTAACAAAGTTCCCACCTTGCCGCCCTTCCAGACACCGGTGACGACATCGGTGCCCTCGGTGTGGGTGCGGACAACACTCTCGCAGCCCGTCCCGATCACCGTGAAAAGCGCCTCGGTCGGGTGGATCCCATACCAGGCGAGATCGAGATGGTGCTCCTCGAGCGAAGCCGGGCCGTAGCTGATCACTGCCGCGACATCGCCCACATCCGCCGCCGCCGCTTTCACCACGCCGGCGTTGTAGCGTAGATTCGAGCAACTCCAGACCGGAGTCCCGTGCTTTTTCGCAAGATCAAAAATGGCGACCACGTCCTCGAGCGTAGCCGCCGCCGGCTTGTCGATGAAGGTAGGCTTTCCCGCGATGATCCCCGGCGTCGCCTGGGCGAGGTGGGGACGACCGTCGACACTCTCGATCATTACGACATCGATCTCGGGCAGCATCGCCTCGATCGTCTCATACATTTTCACCCCGTAGTCTTTTGTCATAGTCTCGACATAGCCGTTGACGCGGGTGTGACTCGACTCGATGTCCGGACTCGACTGCGCCACCGCCGCGACGACCCGGACCGGGTAGTTGTTCGCCGGATCGTGGAGGATCTTCGTAAAAGCCGGGGCGTGCGAAGTGTCAAGACCGATCATGCCGACGCGGATGATTTTTGTCTCCTGAGCAGAGAGACCGGTCAGCGAAAGGATCACGGCTGGGAAGAGGGCGAGGAATGGGAGTCTGAAATGCATGCCGAACTTGTAGGGACATGGACCGGTCACGGGTAGTCCGCAAACGCGGCGGAGCGCTGGTGGAAGTCCGGCGCCAACCCGATCCGTATCGCCCGGCCTCGTGGGCGGTGTAGTGATCTGCCCCTGTTGAGTGCTGGTGGCAACCCTGTTGATTGGGGGTTTTGCTTGATTGAAACGCCAGGGAGTTTGGCCCGGCACCACGGTTGCGGACGTCCTTTCCGATCTGGATGTTCTGGAAAAAATTTAACGAAGCGATCGCCCGGCTAAGAGCAACGGGGTTCCACGTGGCCGACGCCGTCGTCGAGGCGGTCAGGGGGAAACTGGGTTTGGACTGAGCAAGCCGTTGATCGGGAGGGGGCAACGAGTTTTAGCCTGATTTATTCAAGAGCGTTTCGTCAACTGCTCGAACCGATTGGTGAAATCAAATCATCGACAAACTTGCACGCTGCCTATCGCACCGGCGCTCCGCCAGGTCTCACTGAAATCTACTTTTGCTCTGTCTCTGTCTACTTTTGAACAGACCTCGACAGTCGAGAAATCCCCCCTCACCCCTCCTGCGGCATCACCAGGCTCCGCGCCACCTCGCCCCTCTCCAGCGCGGCATAGGCCTCGTTGATCTGACTCAGCGGATAGGTCTTTGTCAGGAGCGAATCGAGGTCGATTTTGCCCTGCGCGTGCAGCTCGATGAGGGTCAGCAAGTCCAGGCGCGGGCGGGTCGAGCCGTAGATGGAACCCTTCAGGGTCTTCTCTGCGTAGACGAGTTGATTTACATTGATACGGGCGCGGACGTCGGGGCCGGCGATGCCGACGACGACGCAGATGCCGCCTTTTTTGGTCATGTCGTAGGCCTGCTCGATGGGCTCGGCGAGACCGATCGCCTCGAAGGCATGATCGACGCCGCGCCCGCCGGTGAGATCCTTTACCGCGCCGACCGGATCGTGCTCGCAGGCGTCGACGAGGTGCGTCGCGCCCATCGTTTTTGCATATGCCAGCTTCGCGGGGACGCGGTCGATCGCGATGATGGTGGTGGCTCCGGCGAGGCGTGCGGTCTGGACGATGTTGAGTCCGATCCCTCCGCATCCGACCACGGCGACGGTGCTGCCGGGCATCACCCGGGTCGCGTGCATGACCGCGCCGTAGCCGGTGATGACGCCGCAACCGATCAGCGCGGCGTGTTCGAAGGAGACCGATTCGGGGATTTTCACCACCGCCGCTTCCGGCATGGTCGAGAGCTGGGAAAAGGTCGAGACACCCGCGTAGTGGAGGATGGACTCGCCCGCCGCATTGCGGAAGCGGGTCTGACCGTCGGGCATCAGCCCGGTGAAGCGCATCGCGGTGCCCACATCGCAGAGGGCGGGGCGTCCGCCGAGGCAATACTCGCAGCGGCCGCACGACATCCGCCAGATCGGGATGACGTGGTCGCCGGGCTTCACTGAGGCCACGCCGCGCCCGACCTCTTCGACGATCCCGGCACCCTCGTGTCCGAGGATGATGGGCATCTTCATTGCGAGGTCGCCCTTCATCACGTGGAGGTCGCTGTGGCAGACGCCCGCAGCCATCATGCGGACGGTGATCTCGCCCGGACCGGGCGGCAGCACCTCGACGGTCTCGAGGACGAGAGGTTCATTGGCTTGATAGAGAACGGCGGCGAGAGCTTCCATGGAGAGTGAGAGCGCTGATGATCACGTTTTCTGCGGCCCTTCAGCAAGAGTAAAAACTTCTTTCCGCAAAGTAAGCGCGGCAATAGCAAAGACGACGGAGGCAACGGCGACGGCGTAAAGAATCGCCGCATAGGAACCAGCACGGGTGTGCACCGTGGCAAAGGCGAGAGGCCCGAGGGCCGATGCAAAGACCGTGAGCGCCTGAGCGACGCCCTGGATGCGTCCGAGTTCACGGTGCCCGTAGGCGTGACTCCAGATCGCAAAGAAGAGCACGGTGATGAAACCGGCGCTGATCCCGATGATGATCGCGATGGTCCACAGCAGGCCGGGGTCGCGGGCATGCGGGAGCAGGGCAAAGGCAATCGCGTAGAGAATCAGGGCAAAGGCCAGCAGCGAGGTCATCGACCGCCGCAGACTGAGCCATCCGCAGAGCAACTGCCCGGCGAGGGCAAAGAGGGTGCTCACGGCGAGGAATCGGTGATAGATAGCGTGGTCGAATCCGATCTCGGCAAGAACCGCTTCGTTGAATAGTCCGAGGCCGGAGGCGGCAAATCCGAAGAGCGCGACGCCACCTCCGCAGATCCAGAAGAGCGGGGTCCGCATCGCCGCGAAGAGAGTCAACCCATTCTCCTCAATTCCCGCCGCTCCCTCCGAGTCGTCACGACGAACAGGCTCGCGCAGGAAAAAGAACGTTAGGGGAATCACGACCAGCACAATGACGAGGGCGACCCCGCGCCAGGCGGGGCGCCACCCCGACTCACTAACCACTCCGCCCGCGACGACAAAGGCCACCGCAAAGAGAATGCTAAGGAGCAGCGAATACACCCCCATGGCGAAACCGTTGCTTCTCCCCGCCGCTTTCCCCACGGCCGTGATGCTCGCGACCGAGAGTCCGCTCTGCCCCAGCGCCCGGGTGAGAAAAACCCAGACAAAAAGCAAGGTCACCCCGCCTGCCATCGCACTCATGCGCCAGGTGCAGAAGCTCAGCGTCACGAGGAGAAAGAGGGCGACCGGACGCAGCCCAACGCGATCGATAAGCCAGCCGACCGGGAGACAGACGACGGCTCCCAGCAATGTCGCCCAGAGGTTCACCGACGCATAGGCGAGATGACTGATAGAGAGGTCGGCGAGGAGAGGCTCCGTGATCAGGCCGAGCCCCTGGGTCCGCCCCGGCAGAGTCGCGACCATGAGAAAGGCCCCGATCACGACATTGATCCAGATGATCTTCTTTTCGCCCTTGTCCGGTTTTGCGCTCTCCATTGGTGGAGGGTAGTCTATGCGATCATGACCATATCACAAAACGGCAAGGACGGCGAAAGCGCCGAAGACCGCCTCCAATACGGTATCCTCGGGAACGATCCGGATTCGCCTCTGGAAAAGCTCGAGAAATACGCCGGCGAGGTCGACTGGAACTACCTGCGCCCGCACTTCAAATCCGCCGCCCTCGTCTACGTCGACCCCTCGCTCTCGCTCACCGAGGTGGGACACGCCTTCTCGATCGATGATGCGGACCGGGTCAGGGAATGGCGAAAGGCGGGAGATCTCGTCACTCCGTCCGACCCGCATGCCGCCCACTGGG
The DNA here is from genome assembly GCA_041688355.1 of Verrucomicrobiales bacterium. Classification (GTDB taxonomy): domain Bacteria; phylum Verrucomicrobiota; class Verrucomicrobiia; order Verrucomicrobiales; family DEV007; genus Arctic95D-9. The sequence goes on from JBDNIL010000176.1 coordinate 6,557, forward strand.
AGGAAAGCGGGGCTCGCTTTCGTGCCCTCGTCGTCTCGCCATTTGTCCTCATCCAGCCGATTGAGGAGGCCTGAACCCGCCGCTCACTTCTCCACCGGTTGCCCGTCGGCGACCCAACCGCCGAAGCCGGTGCTGAGGTGGTAGAGCTGATTGAACTTCAGTTTTTCAAACAGGGGCAGGGACTGCCCACTGCGGCCACCCGACGCGCAATGCACGAGATAGGGCTTTGCGGGATCAAGCGCCCCGATCTTTTTCTCAAAGTCGTCGCCATTGAAATCGATATTTACCGCGCCCTTGATATGGCCTTCGGCAAATTCTTCGGGAGTGCGGACATCGAGCACGGTGATGGACGGATCGCTCGTGAGCACCTCGGCAGCCCTGGCTCCGTCGAGATCGATCGGCCCGGCGGCAGGGGCGTCCGTTTCAGCGACTTGACTCCCCTGCTCGCAGGAGATGAGAGCAATGGCAGAGAGTGTGGTAAGGAAGAGTGCTAGTTTTCTCATGCGCTCACCCTAGCCGTATTCCGGAAAAGGGCCAATCTCTCTTTTTCATCTCCGCCCGAATCGCCTTGCGCGGGCTCCGCAGCGCTCCCGCAGCCTCTCCTGGCCTTATTGCGGTATTGCTATCCGCACGGCGATGGATTGAACTCTCTTCATGTCCCGGACCAGTCCTCTCCTCGCCCTTGTTCTCCTTTTTGCCGTCCATCTCTACGGGGAGGAGAAAGAAGACTTCCGCCCCCTCCTCAACGGTAAGGACCTCACCGGCTGGGTCGTCGTGAACACCGCGCCATCGACCTGGAGCTTCAGTGAAGAGGGCGATCTCGTCTGCACCGGCAAACCCATCGGCGAGATCCGGACAGAGCGCATGTATCAGAACTTCATCCTCGAACTGGAGTGGCGGCACCTGGTCCCGAAGGGCAATGCCGGAGTCTTTGTATGGGCCGACGACATCTCCGCGCGCGGCCAGCCCTTCATCCGCGGGGTCGAGGTGCAGGTGCTTGAGAATGCCTACGGCAATACGAACAATTACACGACCCACGGAGACATTTTTCCCATTCACGGAGCCTCCATGAAGCCCGAGAACGGACGCGGCGGGCAGCGAGCCTTCCCGACCGAGAATCGTTCGAACCCCAGCCCCGAGTGGAATCACTACCGCATCGAGTGCCGCGACGGGTCCATCTCCCTGGCGGTAAACGGGAAGGTCGTCACCCGCGGCAGCGAGGCCAGCCCCCGAAAAGGATATATCTGCCTCGAGAGCGAAGGCGGGATCGTCCACTTCCGCAATGTGCGCATTCACGAACTACCCGATACGCCGGTGGAGGGGGCGGATGTGGCGATCGCGAACCGGGGATTCCGCTGTCTCTACACAGGGGTCGACTTCTCGGGATGGGAATCGGCGCCTGGCTGGAAATCACGCGACTGGGAGTTCCTCTCCGCCACCGGGGCGGGCCCGCTCGTGACTACCGAAAAGTTCAGCGGAGATATCGGCTTTATCATCGACCTCAAACGTCACGAGGATTCGGGAACCCCTCGATTGCTGGTCCGCGGGAAGGAAATACCGCTTGATCCGGCAAGCCCGCTTCTGGAAAAGACCGGGGCCTACAATCGCATCGAGGGTTTTGTGACAGGAGACACACTGCGTTTGGAGATCAACGGAAAAGAAGCCGGGACTTTCCCTGGAATTCCCGCAGAGGGTCCGCTCGGCGTCGTGCCCGACGGGCCGTCAGACTGGGCGAACCCCTACGTGCGTGCATTGGCGAAAGAGTAGGACCAACGGGGGAGATTGGCACGCCCTACTGCGGAAGAGCTCCGAAGTGGTGACGTCCACGTCGCCACCGGTAGTCCGTATGCGCCGGCTTGTTCCTGAATGTAGAACGGGTCTCCAGGCCCGTTCCCGCAACGGCTCCTCCGGCGCGGGTAACTCGCAGGAACGGGCCTGGAGACCCGTTCTACGGTAGCGATCGGAGACGCAGGGCTCGGGTAGAGCACCCAAATCCGCCGCGGCCGGAGATTGATCGCCGGTCGAGGGCGGTGAAGAAATAGCGAGAGTTCCCGAGCGAGTGGTCACGCAACGTGGAAGATTGGCATCTTCCGCTACCATTTTGCTTCTTCGTTTGCTCCTCTTCGCCGGCGGTCCCCCGCCGGGCGCTCTGTGGGCTGCGGTCCAGAGCCGGAGTTTACCCGGTGTCACCGCAACCATCACTGACGCCCGGCGTATGCCGCCGAAGATAGTCCGGTATCACGCGACCTGATGTCGCAGGCCTGACCGCCGGTCGTCGCTACGCCGGTCGTCGCTACGCCGATCCGGTCGGTCGTTGTCGTGGCGCTCGTCATCACCTTTCTGCCCATCCCGCCCATCCCCGCCAACCCGCCCATCCTGCTCATCGCGGTGACCGCTCTCTGTGTGGCCGGCAGCGCGCCGATTTTCGTTGGTTCCGTCTGTAGCGCCGGCGGCAGCGGCATGGTCTTGCCCGCCGCCGAGAAACTGAATAATATCCGCTACGACCTTCAGCTTCGAGCGATCCTGACCACTCTGTTTGTCCTGCCATGTCTCGAGCTGGAGCCGCCCTTCAACGAGGACGCTGCGGCCCTTTTGAAGATACTGCGCGGCGTTCTCCGCATTGCGGCCCCAGAGGGTGACATCCACGAAGGTCACTTCCTCCTGCTTCTGCCCGCTCTCATTCTGCCACACTCGATTCAGGGCGAGGCCCAGTTCGGTGACGGAGTTTCCGGTTTTAGTTTTCCTGAGCTCGGGATTGCGAGTCAGATTGCCGATAAGGGTAACACGATTGTAACTGCTCATGAACGAAGTAAACTTCAAAAAGTTCACCTGAACAAGTGTTTTTTTGAACTTTTTTCATTTTATTTACTACACGCTGATTTTGAGGAGTTTGCAGATCCCGATCCCTTCGCTTTCCTCTTTCCGCGGGAGTCGGAGCTCTGCCGCATTTCCGCGTTTGCGCTTACCCCTTAGAATGTCTTACCTTCCGACCTTTCAACTCCACTGAATGGACCCAGCCAATCTCACTCCCTTCCACGATTTTTGCCTTCTCTTCCTGAGTATCATTCTGGAAGGAGCTCCGTTCATTCTCCTCGGGACACTGATCTCGGGATTCATCGACGCCTATCTCCCGGCCGGGCTGATTGACCGTTGGCTCCCGAAGAACAAGGTGGTTGCGGTCTTCCTGAGCGGTCTCCTCGGGGCTGTCTTCCCCGTCTGCGAATGCGCCGTCGTGCCGGTGATCCGCCGTCTGATCCGCAAGGGCCTGCCGATCTCCTGCGCCATCACCTACATGCTCTCGGCGCCCATCATCAATCCCATCGTGGTGGTGAGCACGATGAAAGCCTTCTCCACTTCGCTGGGGCAGTTCTCGCTTCGGGAGACGGAAACGGCGGTGGCTTTCGGGCCGGTTTTCATGACCTCGAGCCGACTCCTCATCGCCTTCATCGTGACCGTGGCGGTCGGTCTGGTGGTGTTGAGGGTCCGCTCCCGTTCCATCCTCCGGCCCGGAGTGATCCCCGATGAGATCGAGGAATCACCGATCGCCTCCACCGCCGCGATCGATGCCATTTCTGATGAACCCGGCGATGCAGACTGCTGCGGGGGAACGAGTGAACCGAAGACCGACACCCCCGAAGAGCCGCACCCCAACCGCCTCGTCCTCGCGATGCGGACGACGATGCGTGACTTCATGGAGACGGCCATGTACTTCACGATCGGGGTGGCGATTACTTCGGTCTTCAAGGCCTACGTCACCGAGGATCTCATTCTCCTTTTCAACCAGAACGAAGTCACCGGGATCGGTCTGATGATGGTGCTGGCCTTTGTCCTGAGCCTTTGCAGCACCTCTGACGCCTTCATTGCGGCGAACTTCCCGGTGCCGCAATCGGCCAAGCTCGCCTTCCTCGTCTTCGGGCCAATGATGGATGTGAAGCTGGTCTTCATGTACCTGTCGGTCTTCAAACCACGTTTTGTTTTCACCCTCGCCATCTCGCTGTTCTTCGTCATCGGGGTGCTAAGCTACCTCTGGATCCGCCTCTGATCCCGCCCCCATCGCTACAACGGCCATGAAAAAGTTCCTCAATCTCCTCGCGATCGCCACCCTGATGACTTGGGGCGCTCTCTTCCTCTACTACTACACCAGCGGCAGGATCGAAAAATATCTCGACCCGAGCTTCCGCATCTACGCCCTGATCTCGGGCGTGGGTTTCCTCCTCCTTGGGGCCTTCAACTTCATCAATCGCAACCGGGACACCGGCGTCTGCACCCACGACCACGTCCACGGGGAGGCCTGTGATCACGAACATCATGAAGGGCACGGTCATGCCGGGCACGATGATCATCACCACTCGCATGA
>JBDNIL010000177.1:0-13874 GCA_041688355.1 Verrucomicrobiales bacterium
CCGCTCCGCTGCAGCCCCGCCTCGTCCGCCTGCCCGAGCTCTTCGACGGCATCGCCGACAGCATCCTCGCCCGCTTCGGCGCGGCCTCGTGCACGAGGCTGGGGCGGGACTACCATCTCATCCGCACGACCACGCCCGAGGTCATCCGGGAATCCGAGGCATCGCTCTTCGTGCGGTGGCATCTCCCGATGGATCACACCTGGCCCTGCCATCCGCGCAAGATGGACGGTTTCATCGAAAAGGCGGCGCAGACCCTCTTCCGGAAATTCGGGGATCGCCGCCCGCAGGGCATCTTCATCGGCACCCTCCATCCCACCTCACCGGACCGGTATTTCAAAACCCTCGCCTCGAATCTGCGGGGGCGCGTCCTCCAGCTCTTTCCGAACCTGCCCGTCGGGGCGGTCGAGGACCAGGATCCGAATGCGGAGACGCTCTTCTGTCTCGTCGGTAAAGAGGGACTCTACTGCGGTATGGCGACCCCGCGCGCGACGAACGGTTTTTACCCCGGCGGGAGCAAATACATCGATCAGGACGCTCCCGACACGATCAGCCGCGCCGGAGCCAAGATCGCCGAGGCGCTGCACTACCTGCGACTCCACCGTCCGGCCCTGCCCGAGGGCGCCCATTGGCTCGAACTCGGAGCCTGCCCCGGAGGCATGACCTCGGAGCTGCTCGCGCGCGGCCAGCGGGTCACCGCGATCGATCGTGCCCCCCTCGATCCGAGGCTGAGCCGAAGGCCGGGATTACAATTCATCCTCGCCGATGTCTCTGATTTTCCCGTCGGGCCACCCTCGAGCTACGATGCCCTCCTCTGCGACATGAACGGTCCGCCCGAGGACTCCATCGCTCAGGTCATCCGGCTTTCCCGTGCCCTGAAAAAGGGCGGGTTCATCGTTTTTACTTTGAAAGTGCCGCGGATCGAGACCGTCGACGGCCCCCTCGCCTGGTATCGGCTGATCGTCACGACAGCGCAAAAGGCGGGACTGCGGCTCCTCGCGAAGACGCATCTCACCTACAACCGCCACGAGTTCACGCTCTTTTTTGAAGTGTAAAGGAGGCGCAGATCACGCGAGCAATTCCTTCGCCTTCGCGAGGATTGCGGCGGCTTCGGATTCTCCGCCTGCGGCGGCCCCTCGGGCCATTTCGGGTTTGCCACCGCCCTTGCCGCCTGCGACGGCGAGCGATTCGCGGACGATGTCACCGGCTTTGAAGCGGGCGATAAAGTCAGGATGAACAATCACGCCGAGATGGACCGACCCGTCGGCGACGACGGCCATCGCGACCGCTCCGCGGAAATGACGCGACTTTACCGCGTTCATCGCTTCCTGGAGCAACTCGGCGGAGTCTCCGGGGAGGAGGCCCGCCCAGGTCTCGCCTTCGTAGCCGGTGAAAGTCTCTTCGCACCACTGCGAAGCGATACCCGCAGCGGCGCCGGAAGAGGCTTTCCTGACTGATTTTTCCGCCTGCACGGCGGCGGCACGGATCGCATCGCGATGGGCTTCGAACTGCTTCAGATGCACGTTCGCGCCAGGGAGGTCTCCCGAGGTCAGCGATTTTTCGATGATCTTGTGGAGATTTTCCACCTCTTCGAGTTCCGCGTAGGAATGGCCGAGTGTCTTCAGTTTGGCGTTGGCGGCGGCGAGCTTGTCCGCCGCGTCGGCGAATTCGCCGTTCACCGTCGCAGCCTGCTCCGCGATGAGCGCGGCGGCGGCGTCCCCGCAGACCGCCTCGATCCGGCGGATCCCCGCAGCGACGGCGCCTTCACTCTTGATCTTGAAAAAGCCGATCTCACCGGTCGATTTGACATGGGTGCCGCCGCAGAGTTCCATCGAATAACCGTCGAAGGCACCGCTCTTGCCGCCGATCTGGACGACGCGGACCTTGTCCCCGTACTTGTCGCCGAAGAACTGCATCACTCCGGAGTTGTGTTTCACCTCGGAGTGGGGAACCTCGGAAACAGTGACCTTGTCGTTCGATTGGATGCAACCGTTCACCTCGGCTTCGATGCGGTTCAGCTTGTCGGTGTCGAGAGCCGAAGAGTTGAAGTCAAAGCGGAGACGGTCCGATGCGACGAGTGATCCCTGCTGGGTCGCGTCGGGATTGACGAGCTGATGCAGGGCCCAGTGGAAAAGGTGGGTCGCGGTGTGGTGCTGCTCGATCCCGCGCCGACGCGCCGTGTCTACTTTCAGGGTGACGGTCGTGGTGTTTTTGTCAGGAAGTTTCCCGAGCTGGAGCACGGCCGCCTCGCCGACTCCTAGGACAGAGATCACGGGGATGCTCTCGCCGTTCGCGATGAGGACTCCGGTATCGCCCTGCTGGCCGCCTTTTTCGATGTAGAAAGGGCTGCGGTCCACGATCGCTAAGACGCCCGAGCCATTGTCTATCCAGGTCACGACTTCGGCTTCGGTCTCCTCTTTCTCGTAGCCGACGAATTCGGTTTTCACGTCCGTCTCGATCGAGACCGCTTCGATCACGGCGGTGGTGCGGCCTTCGGCGCCGGTGCTCTTGTGGGCGTCGACGAGACGGGCGACTTCGTCCTGATCGGTCGTGAGGGAGCGCTCGTCGAGGAGCAGTTGGGTCAGATCGGTGGGAAAGCCGAAGGTCTCCCAGAGTTTCACGACGGTGTCGGCGGGGAATTTCGCACCGTCCGCGACCTTGGCGGCGGCGTCGTCGAAGAGTTTCAGACCGCGGTCGAGAGTGCGGTTGAACTGCTCTTCCTCGGCCTTGAGCACGGCGGTGATTTTCTCCTGCCGCGTCGCGAGCTCGGGGAAGACCTCGCCAAATTCCGCCACCAGCACGGGCACGAGCTGGTGGAGAAAGGGGCTCGTCGCGTCGAATCCGAGGATACGGCCGAATCGCACCGCGCGTCGCAGGATGTTGCGGATGACGTAGTTGCGACCGCCGTTGCCGGGCTCTATCCCGTCGGCGATGGCGAAGCTGACCGTGCGGATGTGGTCCCCGATGACGCGGAAGGCGATGTCGATCTGCTCCTGCTCGGTGAGGCTGTGGCGTTTCCCGCCCTCTGGGACGGTCGAGGTGTAGGTCTTGCCGGTCAGGGCCGAGAGCTTCGCAAAAATGGGGGTGAAGACGTCGGTGTCGTAGTTCGAGGCGAGACGCGAGAAGTCGGTGCAGCCTTTCGTGCCCTGAATCACCGCGCAGACGCGCTCGAAGCCCATCCCCGTATCGACGTGACACGCGGGGAGCGGGCGGAAAGTGCCGTCCTCGTTCGCATTGAACTGAATGAAGACCAGATTCCAGATCTCGATGCAGCGGGCGTCGCTGCCGTTGACAAGACTGCCTTTGGTGTCCCCGGCGGGCGTCAGGTCGATGTGGATCTCCGAGCAGGGACCGCAGGGGCCGGTCTCGCCCATCATCCAGAAGTTGTCCTTGCGGTTGCCGTTGACGATGTGAATGGCCGGATCCAGCCCCGCCTTTTCAAAAATCGCCGCCCAGAGATCGTAGGCTTCCCGGTCGAATTCGGACGGATCGCCCTCGGCCGGAGCATAGACCGTCGCGTAAAGGCGGCTCGGAGTGAGCCCCCAGCGCTCCGTGAGCAGCTCCCAGGCCCAGGTGATCGCCTCGGCCTTGAAGTAATTCCCGAAGCTCCAGTTCCCCAGCATCTCGAAGAGGGTGTGGTGGTAGGTGTCGTAGCCGACATCCTCGAGGTCGTTGTGTTTGCCCCCGGCGCGGATGCACTTCTGCGTGTCGGCCGCCCGCGGCGGATCGTAGGGAGCCGCCTCGGTGCCGAGGAAATACGGAATAAACTGGTTCATCCCCGCGTTGGTAAACAACAAGTTGGGGGATGTCGGCATGAGGGAGGCTGACGGCACAATGCTGTGCTTTTTTTCTTCGAAAAAATCGAGGAAGGACTGCCGGATTTCGCGTGAGGTCATAGCGCGGGAGCTTAGCGCGCCGTGGCAAGGGCGCAAGTGGCAAGGGTGGGGGGCGAAGGGATCGAGGGAAGCGTAGAGGAACTCGCAAGAGTTCCCAGTTCGATGCCCCGGCTGCGGTCGTTTTTAGAAGCGTCAAGCCGCACCCGGGCAAGGAACAAGGAGGCGCGACATTCCTGTCTCGCTGCATTTCGCTTTGGGCGCTCTTTTGGCGGGCGATCCGGGCAGTGCCGGGATTCCAGCCCGACTGTCTCGCCGCGGGAGGATGGAAGACTCCGCGATTGCCGAACAGCACGACAGGAATGTCGTGCCTCCTTGGGATCGATGGAAGTGCGGCGGAACTCGCAAGACGATACCCGCTCGGAGATGGTTGACTCCCGTGGCTCGATTCGCTAGCCTGCATTCGTGCGGGCGCCCCCGGTATCGGGTTGCCATGCCCAACGCTTGGCAATGAGAATAGTTCCACCTTTCTTAATCGAGGTTCTATCGATCTGGGAAGATTTTCGGCAGAGCCTTGCCCGTTGGGAAGAAGACGCTATTCAGCTCCATGAGAAAACGCGGGGCGGTGACAACAGTCCAGAGTCTATCCAAGACGGGCTCTTCGGATTCACTGCCGCAGACCTCCCGATAAAAGATGAGCTTCCCGTCATTATCCCTGCGAAGCCATTTGAGGAGATCCAGGACGTATATTGCACAGGATCCCTTGCCAAATACGGGGGACACTCAGTCAGTTAACCGCCAAAGTGGGAAATTGCCAGAGAGTCGATTACTCAGGTTACTTTCAAAAGTGATAAGAAGGTGTCGATTTCTTCCAGATATCGGGATGAGATTTACGGGCAACTCAGAATTTTGCACTGTTTGCGCACCGACAGCTGGGAATGGTGCTTCTCGATCATGGCTTTTCGCTTGTATCGATCCCCCAGCTGCGTGCACTTTTTTACCAGAAAGTCTTTCTCAATAACGAGTTGGCCGATCTTTCGCTCGAGTCGCGCTTCCGTTCTCTCCTGAGCCTGTAGTTCCTTGGAGCGTTCGCCTTTGCTCTGGAACACCTCGCTAAGGCGCTCCTCGAGCTGTCTCTTCCACTCGCTAATCTGTGCGGGTGCGATTTCGTTCTTTCGGGCGATCTCGGCTGCGGCCTTCTCGCCCTTGAGCGCGTCCAGGGCTACCCGAGCTTTAACCTCGGCCGTCAGGTGTCTTCTTTTTCTCTTCATTTTTCGGTAGTGCGGGTTGCACCGCCGACAGCCTCAATCCTTCATCTCACTTTTGGCTCCGTTTTCCGGGGCCACTTCAGTTTTTGGAAAAGGGTGGCATCGTTCCGGCGGTAACGCCTTTTTTAGTAATTTGTCAGGCCGGGTAGCTGCCGAGCACTTTCACAAAAGAGCAGTGTTTCTCAAGCTGCTTAATGACCACAGCCAGCTCCGGATCTTCGCAGTGGCCGGCGATATCGACGAAGAAATAGTACTCCCACGCGCGTCGCTTCGAGGGGCGGCTCTCGATCTTCGACATGTTGATGGAGAGCTTTTCAAAAGGCTCAAGAGCGCGGTGGAGTGATCCCGGCTCGTCGCGGACGGAGAACATCACCGAGGTACGGTCCTTGCCCGTGGGCGGGCAGGTCTTGTGGCTGATCACGAGAAAGCGTGTCGTGTTGTTCGCGAGGTCCTGAATCGAGGTCTCGAGCGTGGTCAGCCCGTAGAGTTCGCCGAGGAGCGAGCCCCCGAGGACCGCGGCACCGGGCTCTTCGGAGGCGACCTCGGCGGCGGCGGCGGAACTCGATTTTTCGATGGGCTGGATATCTCGGAAATGGCGGCTGAGCCAGCCGCGGCACTGGGCGATGATCTGGGGATGGCTGTAGATCTGTCGGATCTCCTCGCGGGGGCAGTTCGCCATGAGATTGTTCTCGATCCCCATCATGACCTGGCCGTAGATCTTGAGCGGGGAATCGGCGAAGAGGTCGAGGGTGTGGGTCACGGCTCCCTCGGTCGAGTTTTCGATGGGGACGACGCCGTAGTCGGCGATGCGCCGCTCGACCTGCTCGAAGACGTCGCCGAAGCTGGGCTGCGGGAGGTATTTGACGCTGTGGCCGAACTTCCCGATCGCGGCCTGGTGGGTCCAGGTGCCGGCAGGGCCTAGGTAGGCGATCTTGAGATCCTCTTCGAGAGCCAGGGCGGCGGACATGATCTCACGGTAGATCGCCCGGATCGATTCTTCGGGGAGACGTCCGCCTTCCCCTTTGAGGATGAGGCTGCGGAGGAGTTTTTCCTCTCGCTCGGGCGCGTAGATCTCGAGGCCTTCACGTTTTTTGATCACCCCGATTTCGTGGACGACGTCCGCCCGCTCGTTGAGGAGACGAATGATGTCGGTGTCGATGTCGTCGATCTTGGTGCGGTTTTCTTCGAGGCTCATGGGAAAAAATCAGGGTTCGACGTGCCAGTTGACGTCGGTGTCGTCGTCGTAGGGCTCAACGTCGGAAGTGGGAGCGGCTTCTCCTTCGGCCTTTTCTTCCTCTTCGTCCTCGTCCTCATCCTCGTCCGGACGGGGGTCGAAGTCGATGTTGGAAAGATCGATCGTGGAGCGCGGCGACTCGTCTGGGTCGGTCTCGGCTTCGGCCTCAATGGCCGCCTCAATGGTCGGCTCTTCGGCTTCCGCTACTTCGGGAGTCGTTTCCGCTTCGGTCGGCTCTTCGGCTTCCGCTACTTCGGGAGTCGTTTCCGCTTCGTCTTCGGCGGGGACTTCCGCACTGGGAAGGGCGACGAGGCGCAGCTCGGACGCGTTGGGGAGATCGTTGAGGTCTTTTACCCCGAAATGCTCGAGGAATTGATCGGTCGTCTCGTAGAGCATCGGCCGACCGGGGAGGTCGGCGCGACCTCCCGTGCGGACGAGGCGGCGCTCGAGCAACTTCTGCATCGTGCCGTCGACCGAGACGCCCCGCACGGCCTCGATGTCGGCCTTGGTGATGGGCTGACGATAGGCAATGAGCGCGAGAGTCTCGAGGGCGGCGGCGCTGAGCTTTTCAGGTCGCATCTCGGGGAGGAGCGCACGGATCCAGTCGGCAAAGTCGGCCCGGGTCACGAAACGCCAGCCACTCGCCCCTTCCTGCAACTCGATCGCGTGGCCCGCTGCGGCGAGTCTTTCCCCCAACTCGGCGATGGCCGACTCGATGTCTTTGAAGCTGATCATCTCCCAGTCGCGGGCCTGCGGCAGCACGCTGTCGGTCGCGGCACGGCGCACCGCCTTCGCAATCTCGGCCGAGGTGACGGGCTCGGGCGCGGCGTAGATGAGAGCTTCGACTATCTGAATCAGCTGCATGGAGCGTGTTGGGGGAGGGGCGTAAACTGACTCGGTTTGTCCGAATTTAAAGAGGATTTTCCCTAGAACTCGTTGCGATGCAGTTCGATCTCGCCGAGCACGACCTCTTGCCGGACCCGGAAATAGTTGAGTTTCATCAGTTCGAGGACAGCGAGGAAAGTGATGATCATCTCGTGCTTGCTCGTCGCGCTTTTAAAGAGTGACGTGAAAGCGATCGATCCGCCCGGTGGGATCGTGGCGAGGAGCTGGTCAATCTTGTCGCTGACGGTGTATTGATCATCGACGATCTCGCCGAGCCCTTCGTCATTGAACCGGTCGAGGATATTCTGAAATGCCCGGATCAGGTCAAAGACATTCACTTCGGTGGAGAGGGGACGGGATTCGCTCTCGGCTGCGACGATTTTTGCGGGCTTGTGAGAGAAGTGATTCTGCTGTTTCGACTCCCGCTCGCCAAGGTTGCGGGCTGCTTCCTTGAATTTCTTGTACTCGATGAGCTGCCGGATGAGGTCCCAGCGGGGATCTTCCTCATCGGCGTCCTCTTCCGGCGGCTGGACGTGCTTGGGCAGCATCATCCGACTCTTGATGTAGCAGAGGTTCGCCGCCATCACGAGAAACTCCCCCGCCAGCCCGATGTTCAGTATTTTGAACGTCTCAAGGTAGGCCATATACTGCTTCGTGATCCGCTCGATGGGGATGTCGTAGATGTCTATCTCGTCCCGTTTGATCAGATAGAGGAGCAGGTCCATCGGACCCTCGAAGATGTCTAGGGAGACCTTGTAGGTGTTCTCATCGTGCGCGCTGTCGTCGAACTCTTCGTCGTCACCGAGGGAGTCGCGGGCACCGCGCGCGCGGGTCGGCAGCGCCCCCTTCGCCTCCGGACTCGCCGTTTCGGCGGAGGCAGCGGGAGCAAGGGGGGCTTCGGCTGTCGTCGGAGCGGTTTCTGGATCGGTATCTGTCACGGTGTTTCGGTGGGACCATCAAAGCCCCTCGCTCCCCCCTTTGCAAGGTGAGAGCCAAGGCCTTTCCCGAATATTTTGCCCGAATACGATTTTCCCCGTCACTGCGGAAAGCGGACTTCCGCCTTGTCAGCGTACTTTACGGAGAGGGGAAACGCCTGTCTATTAACAGAATGATCCGATTGCTCGTCGCCGCCACATTCCTCACGGTGGTCATCGTGTTCACCCCGTCCGCCGCTCGCGGCCAGGCGGACTACAAACGCTATTACGACGAGGACAATCTGCCCAAGGTCCGCGAAATCTTCAACGTGGGACGATACGATATCGTCCTCCAGATCTGTGACTACGCTCTGCAGCGCGGCCAGCCCTCATGGGAATGGCGCGTCCTGCGCTTTGAATCCCTCGCGAGCATGGGCCGCTACGAGGAGGCCACCGTCGAAGCGGGAAAGACCGCCGCTCTTTTCCCCGAAGCCCTCGGGGCCCAGCTCCGCATTCACGAATTTTTCCGTGCGACTGGACGTGAGGAGGAAGCCGCCTCCACCTTCGAGGCGATCAATGCCGCCGCCACTGCTGTCCCGAAGAAAGAGCGGACCACTCTCGACCTCGTCCATCTCGGCGAAGCCGCTCTGGTCCTCGGGGCTGATCCGGGCAAGGTCCTCGAGCAGTATCTCGGCCCCGCCAAAGCGGTCAAGGCGAAGGGGCAGGACATCCCGCCCGGTCTCGTCGAAGCCCATCTCGTCTCCGGAAAACTCGCCCTGCAAAAGGAGGACCTCAAGCGTGCCGGGGAGGAGTATGGCAAGGCGCTGAACTACGAGGCCGAGAACATCGAGGCTCTCTTCGGGTTGGCCGAGGCGTTTTTGCCCTCAGACCGCAAGGCGGGGGTCGGGTATCTCGAGAAAACGCTTGAACTGGCCCCCTACCACTTCGGCGCGCTCCTCCTCCAGGCGGAGTTTGCGATCAATTTCGAGGATTACGAAGCGGCGGGGGAGTATCTCGCCCGGGTCGAGGAGATCAACCCGCGCCATCCGAAGGCCCACGCCTACCGCGCCATCCTCGCGGAGCTGGAGCGTAATGACATGGTCGCCTTCGCCGCCGAGCGGGAAAAAGCCCTCGAGGTCTGGCGCGATAATCCCGAAGTGGACTACCTCATCGGGCGGGTCCTCTCCCGGAAATACCGCTACCAGGAGGGTGCCGACAGCCAGAAACGCGCCCTCGCTTTTGACGCGCAGTTCCTCCCGGCGAAGCTCCAGCTCGCCCTCGATTACCTGCGCCTCGGGCAGATCGACGCAGCCTGGCCTCTCGCGCAGGAGGTCGCCGAGGCCGATCAATACAACGTCCTCGCCTACAATCTCGCCATCCTCGAAAAAGAAATCGCGAGTTTTGCCTCGGTCCGGACCGACGATTTCATCATCCGCCTGCCTCCCGAAGAGGCCGAGATCTACGGCGACCGCGTCGTCGAGTTGCTCACCGAGGCGAAGCAGGTCCTCGGGGCAAAATACGGCCTCGTCATCGAGGAGCCGACCCTCGTCGAGTTCTACCCGAATCAGCAGGATTTCGCGATCCGGTCCTTCGGTTCCCTCGGTGGAGAGGGGCTCCTCGGCGTGTGCTTCGGTTCCGTCGTGACGATGAACAGCCCCGGCAGCGCTACCGCCGGCAAGAGCAACTGGGAGGCGACCCTCTGGCACGAGTACTGTCACGTCATCACCCTGACGGCGACAAAAAACAAAATGCCACGCTGGCTCAGCGAGGGCATCTCGGTCTACGAGGAGAAGCAGCGCCATCCCAACTGGGGACAGAAGATGACGCCCGACTACCGCCGCATGATCATCGAGGACGGCGATCTCACGCCCATCCGCGACATGACCCGCGCCTTTTTTCAACCAGAGAGCGGCGAGCACCTCATGTTCGCCTACTACCAGTCAATGCTCGTGGTCGAGTATCTCGTCGAGCAGCACGGGCTCGAGGCGTTGCGGGCGATCCTGGCGGATCTCGCCGGGGGCGTCCTGATCAACGACGCGATCGAGCGGCACACCAAACCGCTCGATGAGCTGGAGAAGGAATTTGCTTTGCGCACGATCAGGATGGCCGAAGAATACGGGGCGAAGATCGACTGGAAAAAGCCCGATCCGGAGCAGCTGAACACGCGCAGCCTCCTCGGCGTGGCTGCTTTTGTGAAGGCAAATCCCACTAACTTCGAGGCCCGGAAAATCTTCACCGGTCTCCTCCTCGATCAGGAGAAGTGGGACCAGGCCGCCGAATCCGCCGATGCCCTCATCGCCCTCCTTCCCGACTACACCGGAGAGCGGAACGGATACATCCTCAAGGCGCGCGCCCTGCGCGGGAAAAAAGACGCGGCGGGGGAAGCCGTCGTGCTCGAGACTCTCGCGAATTTGTCTGCCGAAGCGCTCAACGCCTTCACCCGGCTCATTGAAGTGAACTTTGACGAGGGGAACTGGGACGGTGTCCTCGCCAACGCGCAGCGCGGGCTCGCGATCAACCCTTTCAATCAGCGCATCCATTACTGCAACGGCTGTGCCCACGAGGCCAAAGCAGAACCGGTGCTCGCGGTGAAGTCTTTTGAGAATGCCCTGCGCCTCGATCCGGCGAATCCGTCGGAGCTACGCTTCCGCCTCGCGCGACTCTTGAAGACGGATGACGAGAAAAAAGCGCGCCGTTATCTGCTCGATTCGCTGGCCGATTCGCCGCGCTATCGTGAGGCGCACGGCTTGCTGTTGGAGATCGTGGAAGGGCCGAAGGCGGCGGTGGAGGGGGCTACTCCCGAGGCACCCGTGTCTCCCGAACCGGCAGCCGTTCCCGAGTAGCTCTCAAAACGGCAACGCCGCAGACATCTCGCTGAACGACTCGATCAGCCGCGGGTAGAGGGTCCTCGCATTCTCCCAAAGTGACTGGCCAAATCCCCGGAAAGTCGCGGTCGGGGAGGCTACGATCAGCATCGCACAGATCAGGAGGACATTGGCGATGAAGATGACCGTGAAAGAAAAGAGCCGCCCGTTCTGATCCACGTCGGGCTGATCCCGCCGTATCATCCAGAGGGTGAAGGTCAGGTGAAACATCCAGGTGAAGCCGATCAGACCGTAGAGCCAGACGGTGTCGGGTTTGCTCACTTCGGCGATGGTCCACTCCATCAGACTCCACCCCACGATGACGGCGGCGGTGTAGAAGGGGAAAAAATACGGCGAGAGCGAGATGACGAAGTTGTTCCGGTTCGTCAGGATGTGCCCGCCTTCGGCGGAAATGTGGACCCTGGTGACACGGCCGCGGAAGACCAGCACGAAGAGGGCGTGGGTCAACTCGTGTCCCGCGACGTAGAGCCACATCATGGGGGCGCAGCGGGCTCCGTAAAAGAGAGCCAGCCAGAGCAGGCATCCGCCGCCGAAATAAAGGAAACCCGAGGACTTCCAGTAGGCGCCGGCCAGAGTATCCGCTTCGAGGAGGACAAACAAGGCCTCCAGCATCAGCCAGCAGACCGGTATCAGGAGCAGCCCGATGAGGCGTTTCACCCAGCGCAGGGCCGGTCCCTCGGGATCGTCAAAGGCAGAGGCGGCAGAGGCGGCAGAGGCCGGGAGGAAGGCCGACAGACCCTGCGGCGGAGGAGATTTCCGCTTCCGGGCGCGAGGGTTCTTCGGGTTCCGGGGCAAGCGCGTGGATTGGCCGGGGTTGAATCAGGCGCGACTGACGTATTTTTTGTCTTCGCTGCTGACCTTGATGCGATCTCCCGGATTGATGAAAAGCGGGACCTGGATACGGAGACCGGTCTGGAGGACCGCTTCCTTCGTCGCGGCGGTGGCGGTGTCGCCTTTCACGCCGGGAGCGGATTCCGTCACTTCGAGTTCGATGTTCGAAGGCAGTTCGATCGTAACCGGCTTGCCGTCGACGAAGAGCACCTCAACCGAGATGCCATCGATGAGGAGATCCTTGCTGTCCTCGATGAAGGCCTCCTGGAAAGTGATCGTGTCATAAGTGCTCGAGTCCATGAAGTGGTAGCCGGTCTGGTCCGAATAGCTGAAGTCGAGCTTCTGACGCTCGGACTGCACGATGTCGACCTTGTCGCTCGATGCGAAGCGGATGTCCTTCGTCTTGCCCGAGTTGAAAGAACGGATCGTGGCCATGACGAGGGCGTTGCCCTTACCGGGGGTGCGGTGCTCGAGACCGAGGACGATCCCGATTTCGCCTTTGTAGCTAATGCACTGTCCGCGTTTGAGGTTGGTTGCGACGATGGCCATGATAAAAAATGGGTTTGTAAATTAAGGTTTCTTAATTTTGCAGGGTGAACAGGAATATTGCCATCGATTCCTTCGATCACAAGATCGGAAATAACGATTTGAGCGCCGTCGCCGCCGGTCGAGAGTAAAAGCGTGAATACCATCGAATCAGATCCGGTCCTGCGCCGCCGCCGTTGGCTCGTCCTCGTGCCCGCCCTCGTGATCCCTTTTGTCGCGTCGTTTTTCTACTTCGTCCTCTTCCCCGGGACGGCGTTCGGGAACGGATTCTACAAAGGGGTCAAAGTCTTCCTCCTTGTCTGGCCTATCGTCGCCACTCTCCTCATTCTCAAGGTGAAGATGATTGATCGTTCCCGCGAGAAGCGACATCTCGCGGGGATGCTCCCGGCCGTGGGATTCGGGCTCCTCGTCGTGGGGCTGATCTTTTTCCTGCTCGAAGCGACGCCGCTCGGTTTCATCCTCGACGAGAACCGTGACCGCATCGCGGGGCGCATCCGCGACCTCGGGGTCGCCGAGCATTTTCTCTGGTTCGCTCTTTTCATCTCCTTCGCCCATGCCGCCCTCGAGGAGTTCTACTGGCGCTGGTTTGTCTTCGGCCAGGCTCAGAACGTCATGCGACTACCTCTCGCCTATCTCGTGGCTTCGGCCGGATTTGCCTCGCACCACATTGTCGTCCTGAGTCAGTTTTTCCCGATTGGCTGGGCTCTCGTCCTCGGTGCATGTGTTGGGATCGGCGGAGCAATCTGGAGCTGGCTGTCCTATCGCTACAACAGCCTCTTTGGCGCTTGGGTCAGCCACATGATCATCGATCTCGGTCTGATGTGGGTGGGGTGGGAGGTCCTGCAGTCCGCCACTTGAGGATGTTCGGGGAGAATGGTATCGATGTCGGGGAAATCGGAAAACTCTCTCAGTTTTGTTCTCCGTCGTGATTGCGGGCGCTTCGGTGGAGGCGGCCGAGCCTTCTGCAGCGCCTCTAAAAGTGGTCGTCCGCACTACCGCCTACACCCACACCGAAATAAAAAGGAATAAATAAGGGCCAAGCCCGAATGGCACGGAAATAGGCGCAATTTGCCGCCGCCCAATCGTTGGCCACCGGATTGTTCCGGTAGGGACGCACCGCCGGGGTGTCCGTGTTCGGCGGGCTCACTGGCTTTGGCGGACGGTTCGGCGAACCGTCCCTAC
This sequence comes from Verrucomicrobiales bacterium, assembly GCA_041688355.1. Classification (GTDB taxonomy): domain Bacteria; phylum Verrucomicrobiota; class Verrucomicrobiia; order Verrucomicrobiales; family DEV007; genus Arctic95D-9. Next base: position 13,576 of record JBDNIL010000177.1, read on the forward strand.
CACTTGTCGCTGGAAAGCCACTAGGCATCGAAAAACCGCCTTAACTCCATGCCATTCGGGCCTGGCCCTTCACGCTATATTAATGGCCAGGCCAATAATTTTCTTGCAGATCGGAAAGAAATCTGTATTATTTCACTATGAGGTATTTAAGATTATTAGGAAATGGAAAATCCTATTATCATTGCATTTCCCGAATCGTGGACCGCCGCAAGGTCTTTGAGGGTCGGGACAAGGAGGTCTTTCGCAAGATCATGCGCAATCTGGAGCGTTTCATGGGCGTGCGGGTCGTCACCTATTGC
>JBDNIL010000178.1:0-2715 GCA_041688355.1 Verrucomicrobiales bacterium
CCGTGGGGAGTAGCGAGAGCACATGGACGGCGCTGACCCGGGCCGCGATGGGGGACGAGGGGTTTGTCAGGCTCTGCGATGCCCTATCGGTGAGCGCGCTCCAGCGGGTGTCGCTCGCGAAGGCACGCCAGTCTCCCTTCGCCCGCGTGATGCCCTCGCGCAGGCTCGTGAGCAGGGCCACGGTGGCAGAGCCGGGTTCTTTTGTGGCGAGGTCTGCGGCGATGGTGGCGAGGAGGGGGGCGTCACCACTGCGACCGACCATGCCGGCGAGTTCGGCGCGGAAGCGCGCGGGCGCGTTAGTCGAGGTTTTCCACGCGGCGGCAAGGTCGGCGGGAGTGCGGAGGGAATTTAAAACCGCAGCCTCCATCCAGGGATCTCCGGCGCTGGATTTGATCTCATCGAGGAGCGGGGTCTCTGACGCGAGAACAGCGGGGAAGGGGGCATGGGGAGCCATCGGCGCGGCCGGCTTACCCCGCTCGTAGAGGAGACGGCGTGCGCTGGTGCGGTGCCAGTCGTTCGGGTGTTGTGTCAGGGCAATCAGTTCGTCATCGGAGAGCGCGCCGAGATCGGGGATCGTCGGAGATTTGAATCCCGCCGGAGCGATGCGGTAAATTCGTCCCCGGTCATTGCCGCTGTTGAGGTCGAGGTGCTTCTTGATCGGCTCGGGGAGCGACCAGGGATGCTCGATCACTTCGCGGTACATATCAGTGACGTAGAGGCAGCCATCGGGCCCGCTCGTGATGCTGGTGGGGCGGAACCAGTAGTCGCTGCTGCGGATGAATTCCGTCTTTTCATCAGGATCAGGACGCGTTCCGACTGGCTGGACCGAGCCGGGAGAGGTCGTCATGACCTTGCGGTGAATGAGGTTGCTGCCCACGTCGCCGATGAAGGCATTGTCCCGGAACGCGGGCGGGAAGGCGTCGCCCCAATACATATGGATGCCGGTAGCGGCGACGAAGAAACCGGAGACGCGCCCCCCTCCCTCGACGATGCCTTTGACGACACCGCCGACGCGCCAGCGGGTCCGCACGATGCGCCAGGGTTCATCCGGACTGATGCGGAACACCGTCGGGGCCGGACCATCGGCAGGAACGTCGATGAGAGGCGCGGGCAGGCTGAACCAGGGATTCGTCTTTGCCTGCTGGCGCTCATAGGCGACCCAAATGAGGTGGCGCGAGTTGCTGCAGACGAAACGGCGTCCCTGCGAGTCAAAGCTCATCCCATACTGGGCCGTGCCGCTTTCCTGACGCAGGTCGAGCTCTTCGGGGTCAAAAGAGAAATCGGATCCGCGCAGAACGACCGCTTCAAAGGAGGCATCATCGGGTCGGGTCACGGTACCGCCGTTTGCCGCCGTCGCTCCCCAGATGCGGTTGTCGGGACCCCAGCGCAGGCTGTTGAAGAGGGCCTGCATGTTCAGCCGGATGTCATTTCCCCCGCCGAAGCCGGTGAAGACAGTGCGGTCCTCATCGCAGATACCGTCGCCGTCGGTGTCCTTGAAATAATAGAGGTCCGGCGTGGCCCCCACAAAAACTCCGCCATCGTAGCAGAGGATCGCGCTGGGCCATTTCAGCTTGTCTTTGAAGACGATGCTCTTTTCAAAGACTCCGTCATCGTCCGCGTCGGTGAGCAGGCGGATGCGGCAGACGGCGTCCTCGCGTCGCTCGGAGTAGCCGATCATCTCGACGACGTAGGCGCGCCCTTTTTCATCAAAGCTCATCGCGATGGGATCAGTGACATCGGGCTCGTGCGCGGCGAGGGAAAGGGTAACGCCGGATGCCACTTCGAAGGTGGCGAGGGCGTTGCCCGGTTCCGTGGCGGGAGCGCGGGGGAATTCGTCGGCCGAGACCTCCGGGCCTTCCTGAGCGTGGGTGATGGTGCCGAGAAAGAGGCATGCGCTGGAGAGGAGGAAATGCTTCATAACAATGGGTCCTTATTGTAACGAATCTGGCGGGAGGCAGCGGCGATGACAACGCCAAAAAAGGCGGGATCAGGTAGTGGCCTCCCGGGAAGAATGCGGATGCATGATGCCCCGGTGGCGCGAGTATTCATGAAGATGATGACCCGAAAAGCTTTCTCCCCGAACCTCCTCACTGCAGTGTCTCTGAGTGCACAACTCCTTCTGATGAACTCTCTTCTCCACGCCGACGTGAAATTACCCGACCCCCTCGTGATCGCCCATCGCGGCGCCTCGGCGATCGCTCCCGAGAACACGGCCTCGTCCATCCGCGAGGCGATCCGGCTCGAGGCGAAGGTGATCGAGTTCGATGTGCGGGTCACCAGAGACGGCGAACTCGTCCTCTTCCACGACAAGGAACTCGACCGCGTCGCCGGGCTTCCCGGCACGATCGAGGCGAGCGACTGGAAGGCGGTGCAGACCTTCGATGTCGGGAAGTGGTTCACCGGAGGCAAGTTCGCCGGTGAGAAGGTGCTGCGCTTCGACGATGCCATCACCCTCTGTCTCGAGGGCGGGGCAACTCCTCTGATCGAGCACAAGACCGGATCGGCCAAGGCCTACGCAGCGGTGATCGCGGCGCTCGGGGTCGGGGAAAAAGTAATCGTGCAGAGCTTTGACTGGAAATTCCTCACCGAGTTCAAAGAGAAGATGCCGGGAGTCCTCATCGGAGCGCTCGGGAGCAAGGAGGTCACCGCAGAACATCTCGCCGACCTGAAGAAGCTGTCTCCCGACTGGGTCGGATGGAATTTCAACGACCTCAA
>JBDNIL010000179.1:0-6129 GCA_041688355.1 Verrucomicrobiales bacterium
CTCTACCGAATCACCTCGACGGATAAAGACGAGCACATGCCCCCGAAAGGAGATCGACTCGCGGCGGGCGAGATCGCTTTGATCAGGGATTGGATTTCCTCCGGAGCTCCCTGGGCCGGGACCGGCGCACCATCCCCCGCACCGGTTCCGGGGTCAGATCATTGGTCCTTCCAGCCCATCCGCGAGCCTAAACTCCCGGCCGTGAAAGACGGCACGTGGTCACATCCCATTGATCGATTCCTCCAGGCCGGGCGCGAAGCCGACGGACTGGCACCCGTCACCGCAGCCTCTCCTACAGCATTGCTCCGCCGGGTCAGCTACGATCTCACCGGCCTGCCGCCCGCGCCGGAGGAAGTCGCGATCTTTCTCAAGGTATCAGACACGCCTGAAACATTCGACCACGCGTATGAAGCCAGCGTCGAACGACTTCTCGCCTCCACCGCCCACGGAGAGCGATGGGCGAGGCACTGGCTCGACTGGGCCCGCTACGCCGACACCGCAGGGGACAATTCCGATTTTCCGATACCCCAGGCCTATCTCTATCGCAACTACGTCATCGACGCACTCAACGCCGACGTCCCCTACGATCGTTTCCTCACCGAGCAACTGGCCGGAGACCTCCTCCCGGCGTCGAACCGGGAGGAAAAAAACCGTCAGACGATCGCGACCGGTTATCTCGCCACAGCACGTCGCTTCGGTTCCCTCGTCGAGACCTACCCCCAGCATCTCACGATCGAAGACACGATCGACAATCTCGGCCGCGCCGTCCTCGGACTCACGATCAGTTGCGCCCGCTGTCACGATCACAAGTTCGAACCCATCTCCACCCGGGACTACTACGGCCTCTACGGATTTTTTGCGAGCACCCGCTACCCGTTCCCCGGGATCGAGCTTTTCCAGACGCAACGCGATTTCATCCCTCTCGTGCCGGAGAAAGAGATCGCGGAAAAATGGGGACCTTTCGAGAAGGAAACGGAAAAACTGACATTCGAGCTGGAGAAGCTCCTCGCGGAATGCGAAACCGACGCCATCGCCAACGCCGCGAAAGAATCCTCTCTCAGTCTCGACAAACAGCGAGCCGCGAAGAAGGCGCTCGATGGAAAGCTCGGCCGTGCGCGCAAAGCAGGCGAGAAACTCGCCGCACATCTCAAGACCCTTCCGCCGCTCCCGACCGCCTACGCCGTCCGCGATGCGGCGCCCGTCAATGCCCGCGTTCAGATCAAAGGCGAGCCCGACCGCCCCGGAGCGGAGGTGCCCCGCCGTTTCCCCTCTGTCCTCGGCGGCGCGACCCTGCCCGAAGACATTGCCCGATCGGGAAGCGGCAGACTCGAACTGGCGGGCTGGATCGTTGCTCCTGACAATCCCCTTACCGCCCGGGTCATCGTCAATCGCGTCTGGCAGCGACACTTCGGGAAGGGGCTCGTCCCGGGAGACGGTGACTTCGGCACACGCGGGGAGGCGCCGTCCCATCCCGAACTCCTCGACTGGCTCGCGACGGACTTCATGCGTCACGGTTGGTCGCTCCGGCACCTCCACCGCCTCATCGTCACCTCCCGCAGCTACCGGCTTGCCAGCGTAGACTCAGTGGAAAACATCGCGAAAGATCCCGGCAATTTTGCCTACTGGAAGTTTCCCCGTCAGCGTCTCGACGCCGAATCAATCCGCGACACCCTCCTCCTCCTCGGCGGCGAACTGGATCTCTCTCCCCAGACAGAACCCTATCCCATCCCGCCGGCCAAAGACTGGAATTACACCCAGCACCACCCTTTTAAAGACGACTACCCGAACCACAAAAGGTCGGTCTACCAGATGACACGGCGCCTCACCGCCCGCACCTACGAGCAGACCTTCGACGGACCCGATCCCAACGCCTGCACCGCGACACGGGATAGCTCGGTCACCTCGCTGCAGGCCCTTTATTTTGTAAATGATCCTTTTGTCCACGAACAGGCGGTCGCTTTTGCCGGTCGGCTCCTCGATGGTAAAGAGGAAGATGCCGCCCGTCTCAGGCGCGCCTTCCTCGCCTCTCTCGGCCGTCCTCCCGCCGGGGAAGAATCCGTCCTCCTCCTCAATCACCTCGAGACCGTGCGATCCAAAGGCGGCAGTGATCGCGATGCCTGGGCGAGCCTCACGAGAACCCTCTTCCGGCTGAATGAATTCCTCTACCTCGACTAGGATGACGACCCGACGCACCGCACTACGCTCCCTCTTCGGCAGTTCCCTGCTCATGCCCGGCATGCTCTCGGAAATGCTCGCCGCTGACGATCCCGCTCAAGGAATCTACCGGCCCCGCCCCGATGCCCGCGCCAAGCGGGTCATCATGATCTACGCCACCGGCGGGGTCTCGCACATCGATACCTTCGACCCGAAATCGCCTGGAAAAGGACGCGATGGAACCGGCCCGGACAAACTAATGGGAAATCTCTTCGGGTCGGGTCAGAACCAGCGCTGCGGCACCGAAGTGAGCGATCTTTTCCCCCGCGTCCGCGAGGTCATGGACGAGATCTGCCTCATCCGCTCGATGAATGCCTCGCATTTCGATCACAGCGAAGCCACTCTCGGGATGCACACCGGGTCGCCCACCTTTGCCCGCCCCAGCATGGGATCGTGGATCAGCTACGGACTAGGGAGTGTGAATCAGAATCTCCCCGGCTACATCGTCATCGCCCCGCATCTGCCCTACGGCGGCACCCAGGTGTATGCGAGCGACTTCCTCCCCGCCGTCCATCAGGGGACCCGCGTTATCCCCGGCGACAACCCGATCCCCAACCTGCGCTCTCCCGGGGCCGCAAAACCTTTTCAGGATCTCGAACTCGATCTCGTCAGCCGATTGAATCGTCGACACTTCGGCGCGCGACCGCACGACAATGACCTCGCCGCCCGCCTCAAGTCATTCGAGACCGCCTTTCACATGCAGCAGGCAGCTCCCGAGGCCTTTGACCTTTCGAAGGAAACGGCCGCCATTCGCGAGCTCTACGGTCTCGACCGCAAAGTGAAAGGGCCCGGGTCCGACTTTGCCTGGCAGTGCCTCGTCGCCCGACGTCTCGCCGAGCGCGGGGTGCGCTTCATCGAGCTCATCGACACCGGCTCGCGGCCGAACTGGGACTCGCACGGCGAGATGAAAGAGCACGCCGATCTCGCCCGCAATGTCGACCAGCCCACCGCGGCCCTGCTCATCGATCTGAAGCAGCGCGGCATGCTCGACGACACCATCGTGCTCTGGGCGACCGAGTTCGGGCGCACTCCCGGCCGCGAGGGCAAGAACGGACGCGGCCACCACCGTGACTGCTTCAGCGTCTGGCTGGCAGGTGGCGGATTCAAGCCCGGCCACGTCCACGGAGCCACTGACGAGATCGGGAAATACACCGTCGAAGATCCCGTCGAGGTACACGATCTCCATGCCACGATCCTTCACCAACTCGGGATCGACCACGAGAGGCTCACCTACCGCCATGCCGGACGGGATTTCAGGCTGACCGACGTCCACGGCAACATTGTCAAAGGACTTTTGTCCTGACAAACATACATACAGGAGCATGAAAAACCTGAAACTGCGCATCGCGTTTGGCACCCTCGCGATCCTCACCATCTTCCACCTTCAAGCACAAGAGCGTAACACCGAAGTCACGATCAAGAACTCCGATTTCCTCATCAATGGCACACCCACCTATGAAGGCGTCATCTGGAGAACGAAGGCGGGAAAAGAGATCCCGACGGAGGGACTGCTGATGAACGCGCGCCTGGTTCAGGGGATTTTTGATGATCTGAATCCGGAAACGCGGGACATGTGGTCCTACAAAGACACTGGTAAATGGGATCCGGAGCGGAATACCAATGAGTTCGTGCAGGCGATGGAATCCTGGCGCAACCACGGACTGCTGGCCTTTACCATCAATCTTCAAGGTGGCAACATGATTGCCTGCATCGAAAACGGTGTCTCGTGGGGATACTTTGATTTCAGGCAGAAGGATGAGTCATTAGAACACGGGTTCCAAAACCCGCCGGTGGATTGGGGAATCCACAGTGAACGCTGAGAACAGTTTTCCGGTTTGCTCGAGAAAGTCACCGCCCACTGAACCAGTCCCGGCCCGATCTTCGTGAACTTTAGAGAAATAGAGGTTCGTCAGGATCCTGATTCCCCGGCCGCTCCAGCGACATGTCAGTGAGACAGGCCGCCAGGCTCTTGCCCTGAGAAGCCTTTCCTCTTATCCTCTCCCCATGAAACTCATCCCCTTCCTCCTCGCCAGCCGCGCTCATGCTGACGACCGCCGCCGCCGAGCCGGTGAAGATCATCTTCGACACCGACATTACCGGCGACGTCGATGACGTCCTCGCCCTCGCGATATGCCACACCCTCGCCGACCGGGGCGCATGCGAACTGCTGACCGCCGTCCAGTAGGCCCGCGCGCCGGAGGCCATCGTGCAACTCACCATGCAGCCGCCCCGGGCAAGTCGTGATTGAACTAATTGATCCGGGCCGGGCTTCGGAGTATCTCTGCACATGCCTCCGCTCTCCACCATCGCCATCGTCGGTTCCGGGTCCGTCGGGTCTTACTACGGCGCCCGCCTCGCCCTCAAAAACGAGGTCGCGTTTCTGATGCGGCGCGACCTCGACGCGGTGCGGGAAAAAGGCCTCACGATCCACAGCGTCGCGGGCGACTTCCATCTCGACAGGGTCAGAGCTTTCGCCACAACAGAAGAAATCGGGCCCGTCGATCTCGTCATCATCGCGTTGAAGACCACGTCCAACGCCGCCTTGCCCTCGCTGATCGCTCCGCTCCTGAAGCCCGGCACGATCCTGCTGACCCTGCAGAACGGACTCGGCAACGAGGAATTTATTCACACCGCATTTCCCGGGCATCCTGTCCTCGGCGGGCTCTGTTTTGTCTGCATCAATCGCGGGGAGCCGGGCGTGATCCATCATCTCGCCCACGGTCGGGTGGAAATGGGTGAGTTCACCGCGACGAAGGTGGTCCACTCCGTCGCGACCCTTTTCACCGATGCCGCGCTCGACTGCCGCGTCCTCCCCGACCTCGGGCTCGCCCGCTGGCGCAAGCTGATCTGGAACGTGCCTTTCAACGGGCTTTCCATCGCCGCCGGCGGGATCGATACGCAGCAGATCCTCGCCGCGCCCGCCCTCCTCGAGCGCACCCGTGCGCTCATGCACGAGATCATCGCTGTCGCGGCGGCCCTGGGGCATGTGATAGCCCCCGCCTTTGCCGAGAGCAATATTCGCAATACGCAGGAGATGGGCCCCTACCAACCATCCAGCCTCGTCGACTTCCTCGCGGGAAACGCCGTCGAGGTCGAGGCGATCTGGGGAGAACCGCTGCGCCGCGCCACAGAGCACGACGTCGCGGTGCCCGAACTCGAGAAGCTCTACTTTGAGATTTGCAGGGCCACGGGAAGCGGGGCAGTTTAGGGCATGTCCGAGTTCACCCTTCCCGCCGCACTCCGTTCCACTTCTCCGGCGGTAGGGGTGGTCCTGGGATCGGGACTGGGCGGCTTCGCTGATTCGCTCAAAGACGCACGAACTTTTGACTACGCCGACATCACCGGCCTGCCCGTGAGCCGGGTCGAGGGCCACGCCGGACGTCTCCACCTCGGACAAATCGGCGGTGTCGAAGTGGCGGTCGCTCAGGGCCGGGTCCACCTCTACGAAGGCTGGAGCGCGAAAGAAGTCGCCGCGACGATCCGCCTTTTCCACGAACTCGGCATCCGCACCGTCGTTCTCACCAATGCCGCCGGGATCGTCAATGCGAATCTGAAACCGGGTCGCTGGATGCTGATCTCGGACCACCTCAATCTCGCCCGCCAGTCGCCTCTCACCGGATCGGCGCAATTTATCGACCAGACCGAAGTCTATTCCAAACCGCTCAGAGAACTGCTCCGCGCCGAGAGTCTCGAGCTCACTGGCGTGCGCCTGCCCGAGGGCATCTATGCCTGGGTGAACGGCCCCGAGTATGAGACCCCCGCCGAGATCGGGATGCTGCGCACGCTCGGGGCCGATGCCGTCGGCATGTCGACCGTGCCCGAGGCGATCCAGGCCCGCGCCCTCGGGATGCGGGTTGTCGCCCTTTCCTGCCTCACCAACTACGGCGCCGGACTCTCCGCTCATCCCCTCAGTCA
>JBDNIL010000180.1:0-2277 GCA_041688355.1 Verrucomicrobiales bacterium
CCACCGAAAGAGGATCTCCTCGATCCCGCAATAGAGTGTCGGCACGACGAAAACGGTGAGGATGGCGACGGTCATGCCGCCAAAAGTGGGGATGGCCATGGGGACCATGACGTCGGACCCGCGCCCGCTGCTGGTGAGGACGGGGATGAGGGCGAGCAGGGTCGTCGCGGTGGTCATCATGGCGGGCCGGTTCCGTCTCACCGCCGCCTCGATCGTGCGCTCCCGGATGGCCTCGATCGAGTCGGGCGGGTTCTCCCGGAAACGCTGCTGCAGGTAGGTTCCCATCAGCACGCCGTCGTCGGTGGCGATGCCGAAAAGGGCAAGGAAGCCAACCCAGACGGCGACGCTGAGATTGATCGGCGAGATCTGGAAGAGATTGCGGAAGTCGATCCCGAGCAGAGTGAAGTCGAGGAACCAGGGCTGATTGTAGAGCCAGATCATGATGAACCCCCCTGACCAAGCCACAAAAATGCCACTGAAGACGAGGAGCGAGGTGCTGACGCGACGGAACTGCAGGTAGATGATGAGAAAAATAAGTAGCAGGGCGAGCGGCACGATGAGGAGGAGCCTTTTCTCGGCGCGGACCTGGTTTTCGTAGGAGCCGGTAAAGCGGTAGCTGACTCCGGCCGGAACCTTGAAGATCCCGCGGTCGATGTGGTCCTGGATGACGCGGGAGGCTTCTTCGACGACTTCGACTTCGGCATTCCCGGGCTCCTTGTCGAAGATGACATAGGCGACGAGAAAGGTGTCTTCGCTCTTGATCGTCTGCGGTCCGCGGACAAACTCGATTTTTGCCAACTGTTGAAGGGGGATCTGTTTGCCGTCGGGTGCGGGGATGAGGATCTCGCCGAGTTCCTCGATGGAGTCGCGTCGCTCGCGGAGATATCGAACCCGCACGGGATAACGCTCGCGCCCCTCGACGGTGGTGGTGATACGGCGCCCGCCCACGGCCACTTCGAGGACATCCTGAAACTGCTGGATGCTGATGCCGTAACGGGCAATGGCCTCGCGATCGATCTGGATTTCCAGATAGGGTTTGCCGACGACCCGGTCCGCGAAAACCGTCGCGGGATCGATGCCGGAGACGCCTTTTAGCAGGGCTTCAATCTCGAGGGCAAATTTCTCGAGAGTTTCGAGATCGGGTCCGTAGACTTTCAGTCCCATCGGGGCGCGCATCCCGGTCTGGAGCATGATGATGCGCGTCTCGATCGGTTGCAGCTTCGGGGCCGAGGTCATCCCCGGCACTTCGGCGACCTTCACGATCTCGCGCCAGATGTCGTCTGCTGTCTTGATGTGATCGCGCCACTGCCGCACCCGATTTCCATCGGAGTCGGTGATCCATTCGGGCTTGTAGGTGACGATGGTCTCGACCATGGAGACCGGTGCCGGGTCGAGCGAACTGTCGATGCGCCCGATCTTCCCGACAACGAGATCGACTTCGGGGATGGCGTCGATCGCTTTGTCCTGAAGTTGGAGCATGCGCTTCGATTCGCCGATGGAGGCGTGCGGCATCGTCGTCGGCATGTAGAGGAAGGAACCTTCGTTGAGCGAGGGCATGAACTCCTTGCCGAGACCCTGCCAAATCCACACGCCAAAGCTTACGACTACGAGGACGATCCCGATGAGGAGCCATTTGGTCCGCAGGAAGAAGCGGAGGATGCGCTCGTAGATGAGGATGAATCCGTAGGCCAGTCCGATGAGTCCACCGACGACAATGATGACAAAAGCGTGATTGAGCCATCCATACGAAGGCCCGAGCGGCTCCCACGAGCTGCCGAGATAGAGCGCGACGAACGTGGCAATCGCGAAGAGGGCGACTCGATGGAGTCGGGGACGCTCTACGCGAACCCGGTCGAAGCGTTTTTTGAAGAGCAGATGGATGAGGGGCGGGAGAAGGACGAGCGCGAGAACGACCGAGGAGATCAGAGCAAAGGTCTTGGTGTAGGCGAGCGGTTTGAAGAGCTTGCCCTCGGCCCCCTCCATCGCAAAGACGGGCAGGAAACTGATCACGGTGGTGAGAACGGCGGTGAGAACGGCACTCCCGACCTCGGCACAGGCCCGGTAAATGACCTCGAGGCGAGGCTCGTCATCGTCGGCCTCATCGAGGGCCCGGAGAACGTTTTCGCAGACGACGATTCCCATGTCGACGATCGTCCCGATGGCAATGGCAATGCCTGACAAGGCAACAATGTTCGCATCGACCCCGAAGCGCTTCATCCCGAGGAAGGTGAGGAGGACTGCGCCCGGGAGCATCACCGAAATCAGAATCGAGCTACG
>JBDNIL010000181.1:0-3241 GCA_041688355.1 Verrucomicrobiales bacterium
GCTCAGGCTCAGCAATGTGCCCCTCGGTGAGGCTATTCGTTACACCGCCCGGGCTGCCGGTTGTGATGTTCGCTACCAGGGCGGTTCGGTCGAGATCGGGACGTTCCGTCTTCTGGGGCAACATGCTGACGAGGGGTCGGATATCTGGTATGTCGCCTTTTTACGGGTTCAGGAAGCCGAACGTCTCGAAGAAGGTGGAAAGCTCAGGGAAGCAGAGTCCAAACGTCTCCAGGCCCTATCGCTGTATGAAGCGCTACGTGTAAAATATCCCGAATTTCAGCCGGAAATCGTCGCGGAGCGAATCAGCTTGTTGAGGAAAAAGTTAGGTATCGAATAGCAACGCTCGCTGAGATGTCTCTGCCGGGCTTACGAATTCCTGACAACTTCGCTCTCCCCAACAGCTTCGCGATCCGATAGGGTTGCCGCATGAAAAGGACCCTCTTTGCTTTTCTCGCCCTCGCCTCTTTTTCGGCTTCTGCGCAGGAGGCCGCAGCACCCCGCACCATCACCGTCACGGGCAACGCCGAGCGCATCCTGCCCGCCGACCGTGTCCGTGTCTCGGGTCCCCTGCGTTCCGTGCGCGACGACCTCGCCGCCGCGCGGAACGCGTCGCAGGAGGGTTTTGCCTCCGTCGTCAAGAGCCTCGGCGAGCTGGGAGTTCCCTCGGAGAAGATTGATTTATAGAATCATTCCCTCGGGCGCGATTACGAGAACGGACGCGATGGACAGCGTATCGCAAAAGGGCTTTTCAGCCGGCGGAAATTTAGCATCGAGCTGGACGACCCGAGCCTGCTTGAAATCGTCCAGGGCAGCTTCGCTGAAAACGCCGAGATCGAGATAAATCAGACGAGCTTTTCCCGGAAGGACGAGATCGAAGTGCGTAAGGAATTGCGAAAAATTGCCTTAAGGGCCGCCTTGGAAAAAGCCGGGGCCATGGCGGCGGTCTAGGGGCGGAAAGTCGGGCATCCCTTGAAAATGAGCGAGAGTGCGGGATTGAATTCGGGCTGGTTCACCATGAATCACGTTAGCACGCCCATGTTTGGCGAAGCGGGAGGTCGTGACTCTCTTGAGGCTCTCGTAGAGGTGAGTTTTGCGCTGGTGGAGTGAGGGAGGCGAGGAAGGGGAATTGTCACCAATCCCGCAGTATGGCGAACCAGCATCACGAATGAAAAGGGCTTGATGCGGGTGGAGAGATTCAATAAGATGCAGATCTTAAATGGCATGAAGCCTTTCCCCGTCCCCATCGCGCTCTTTTTCGCACTCGTGCTTTTCACGTTTGGTGAAGGCACCTCGCAGGATGCCGAGCTCATCCCGATGCGCGATTGGACGAGCGACGAGGGCAAGCTGCTGCGGGCCTCGCTGATTGGATTTGAAAAGGGGCAGGGACAGTTCCGCACTCCGGAAGGGCGGCGATTTGTCATCGCGGACGAGCGGCTCTCGATGCGGGATCAGGTCGCGATTCCCACGGTCCGCCTGAACTCCCAGCTCGTGCTTAGTCATTCGGCGGACAACAACACGGATTTCGAAGCACATCCCCGCGAACCGCCGTACTGACAAGGTCTACAGCTTCCTTGCCTTCGGTCCGGGGCGGTTCAATCTGGCGATTGCCCTGATCAGGCCGGGAGTGGATCCCGGACAGTGCAAAGAAGTCGTCGTCCGCGGGAGTAACGGCAAACCGGACGCGGTCTATGTGCTCCGCGAATCCAACATCCGTCGATTTACCAATAACGGGAAGGAGCAGGTCTATGCCCGGGTTTCCTTTGTCGTCGGCGAAAATGAAGCGGTCCTCAAGGCCGTCGAGGAAGGGCTCGCCGCCAATTCCCTGACCTTCGTCGCCCGGGGCGGGGGAGCGGCGGAGCACGTCTTTGAGTTGGACGAGCCCGAGCGGAACGGCCTGCGCGAGACGGTGGCGACCTATCGTCACGCCTTGAAGCTGATCGCCGAAGGCTTTCTCAAGCGAGACCGTCTCGTCGACCAGGGACCAGCTGCCGGGGGGCAGGCTCCCGCTACGGCCATGACGACGGCGGCGGCCGCGACGCCTGGTGCCGGTGATCCGCTAGATCCGTTTCGAAAAAGCCTCGCGCAGAACAAATACGGAACTCTCCAGTGGGGCGCGGATGCCGTCGATGGAGTCGGGTTTCTCGGGACCGAGGTGGTGGTGCGGCGGCGGGGTGGCGAACTGGCAAGTGCGCCTTTTGCGGAGATCTCCGAAGAGGGGCGGAAGAGTCTCTTTGAGAAGCGGCTTGAGGAAGCCTTTGGAAAATCGAAGCACCTCTATTCTGCCGGGATAACGGTGTTTCTACCCCCGGGATGGGATTCCAAGCGAATGGGCTACAGCCGATCCATCCTCCTCACGCGCGATCCTCAAGGGAAGTATTTCCTGCGGCTTTTTGCCTGGGTGGCGAAGACGGACCTCACCCCGGTGAAAGAAATCTATGTGCGCGGCGACTTGCAGGAGCGCCCCTTTGTCGTGGCCTGCCGGGCCGGTGATTCCTCCACGCGTGACAGGACCGATGGAGCGCTCAATACCCTCGTGGGAACCTATCTCAACGCCAAAGACTCCGAGGCGGCGACGGCACTGCATGGCTCCGGTTCGATCCAGTTGCGCGTGCGCTCAGAGCAGAATCAGGATGTGAGTGTCTCGATGGTGGAGGATGAGATGCACGCCACCCTGGAGTCCATTGCGCTTTTTGAGTGGACTCGGCAGTTGTGAGGGGGAGGCAGGGTTCAACAACAAAGGACCGGATTGGCCATAGAACATAGGGAGGTGATCCACGGATCGGAGGTTTGGGGATGACTGGGAAATAAAACTTTCGGCGAACGAAAATAGATCTTGCGGAACAACGATAAAATTCGCTATCCTCGCTTTCATGAACCGTCTCCGCCTCTCCGCCTCTCCGCCTCTCCGCGGCGATTTTTGTGTTTGGAATGTCTGCCTTTAGTGCATTTGGGCAAAGCCCGACGTACGATTCCTCGCCGACCTACACCTCGACGCCGACTTACACCTCGACGCCGACTTACACTTCGACGCCGACTTACACTTCGACGCCGACTTACACCTCGACGCCGACTTACACCTCGACGCCGACCTACAGCACGACGCCGACCTACAGCACGACGCCGACTTACAGCACGACGCCGACTTACAGCACGACGCCGACTTACAGCACGACGCCGACCTACAGCACGACGCCGACCTACAGCACGACGCCGACCTACAGCACGACGCCGACCTACAGCA
>JBDNIL010000182.1:0-7551 GCA_041688355.1 Verrucomicrobiales bacterium
ATCCCACGACCGATCTTTCGCCGATTCCCCGATCCGCACCGTTGCAACCCGACAAGCACGCCACCCCACGCGTCTCCACCGCTGCCCGGGCTTCGGCCACCCCGGGAACTGCCAGACCAACGGCCGCCTACAGACGCTTAGGAATAACCTGCGCAGCTCGATGCGACGGGACGCAGAAAATGCCCAGACATGTAAAGCGGGCGGGACGCCCGCAGTCCCCGGCTCTACGGGAAAGGACGACGCCTCAATTGCGATACGCGATATCAGTGGAGCCGCCGCCTTGTCTCACGTCCCAGGCTCCGGCGGCGCTGTAGGGGTCAACCCGGGGCGAGGCGTAATCGGAACTCGTCGGGGCCTTGCGGTAGGGTCTCGAAAATTCCGTATTGGTCTGTTCGAGGGTGGTGCACGAGGTACCGGTGAGAGCGGCTGCGGCGAGGACAAAAACAGGGAGGAGGGCTTTCATGGTTCAAAGACTCTGCTTGAGAAGGAGTCTTCCTATTACTAGCCGATTTCCCCCCAGCCTGAGCTGGGGCTTTCCCTACCATGCCTGCCGGCGGGCCGAGGGGACGGGAGCAGACAGGGTGGAGCCTGTCACTCCACCCTCCTTGCCTCCGGTCCGGTGGAGTTACGGATTCAGGGTGCGGATCAACTTCCCGGCGAGGTCGGCGAAGGCGGCGGAGATGGAATTTTCGGCCGGATCGAGGGTCGCGATGGGCTGGCCCTGATCGGCCCGTTCGCGGGTCGCGATGTCGAGCGGGATCTGCCCGAGGAGCGGCACCCCGAGACGGGTGGCCTCGGTGGCGCCTCCGCCGGTGCCGAAAATGGGATATTTGACGCCGTGATCACACTCGAACCAGGCCATGTTCTCCACGACGCCGGAGATGGGCACGTTGACCTTGCGGAACATCGCGGCGGCCTTGCGGGCGTCGATGAGGGCGACCTCTTGCGGGGTCGTGACGATGACGGTGCCGTCGATGGCGACGGTCTGGACGATGGTGAGCTGGATGTCGCCGGTGCCGGGCGGCAGATCGAGGACGAGGTAGTCGAGCTCGCCCCAGAGACACTGGCGGAGGAACTGCTGGGTGTAGCGGGTCGCGAGCGGTCCGCGCACGATCACGGGGGAATCTTCGCTAAGGAGGAATCCCATCGAGATCGCCTTGATGCCGTGGGCCTCGATCGGGACGATCTCGTTCTGGTCGGTCGCCATGGGTTGCTGGTCGGTCGCCCCGAGCATGAGCGCGACGCTGGGCCCGTAGAGGTCGCAGTCGCAGAGACCGACGCGAGCCCCGGTCTTGCTGAGGGCAATGGCGAGGTTCGTCGAGACGGTCGATTTACCGACCCCGCCCTTGCCGCTCGCGACGGCGATGATTTTTTTCACCCCGGGGATGCTCGACTGGCCGGCGGCGGGGTTGCCCCCGGTGACGGGATCCGGCGGGTCTTTGATATCGAACTCGATCGTGATTTTGCCGACGCCCTCGAGGGAGTTGAGGGCGCTCTCGACGCCTTCGTGGATGCCGCGCGGCACGGCGGGGTCGCGGGTCGCGAGGCTGATGAAAACGGTGATGTCGTTCCCGTGGAGATCGATTTTTTTGACCAATCCGAAGGAAAGGATGTCCCTGCTGAAGCCGGGGTAGTTGACTTTCTTCAGCTTTTCCCGAACTAAATCTTCCGTAATCATTGTAATGTTGCAGTTGGCACTTTCCGATAGGCCAATACGGCGCGAAGTCCAACTTAGGCGTTATTATTCATGACAAAGAAGGAACCGAGCAATCTGATGTGCAAGTCCGCATCCGCTCTTTTTGCGGATTCGGCGACGGAGCAAGGGGACTTTCTCTCGGCGCTGCTCGATCCACCGCTGCGGGGAAATGCGGTAGTCTGGACGGTGCCGCGCCGGGCCGGCGAACTCGAGACGGTGGATCGCTCGTCCCTGCCCGCCTGGCTCCCCGACGAGGTGGAGTTGCTCCGACCGGGGGTGAAGATCGGCCATGCGGCGGCCTATCTCGCGGGCGAGGTCTACTCCCTCGATTATTCCTCGGTCCTCACGGGATCGGCGATGCTCGCGGCTCGCGGGGGGCTCGCGGAGTCTCCTCGCGTCCTCGATCTCTGCGCGGCGCCGGGCGGGAAGTCGCTCCTCGCGAGTGTACTTTTAAATCCGGGGCTGCTCCTCGCCAACGAGGTCGAGGCGAAAAGGCTCGGAATCCTGCGGCACAACCTCAGCCGCTGCCGCGTTGCGAATGCCTGGACCCAGCGACTCGGGCCCGAGGAGCTGGCCGGTCTCGCGCCCCTCGCCTTTGACCTCTGCCTCATCGACGCGCCGTGCTCGGGCCAGTCGCTCCTCGCGAAGGGGATTGAGAATCCGGGCTGCTTTCATCCCTCGGTGGTGAAGGGCAATGCCCGCCGCCAGCTCTGGATCCTCGAAGCGGGAGCCCGCACCGTCGCTCCGGGCGGCTATGTGCTCTACACGACCTGCACCTTTGCCCCGCGCGAGAATGAAGGCGTGATCGGGAAATTCCTCGCCAGAGAGACCGACTTCGAGGCGATCGCGGTGCCGCATCTGGCGGAGTGGCTCTCCCCTCTCGCCGCCTTTCCCGGCTATCGATTTTACCCGCATCGCATCGCGGGGGCGGGTGGATTTGCGGCGCTGCTGCGACGGCGCGGCGATCTCACGGCGAATGAGCCGACGGACCTGTCCCCCCGCCTGCTCGACTATCCGGTCGCCCCCCCGGCGAGGGATGAGGCGGTTGCGTGAATGGCCTCTTCGGCCTCGCTCACGGCTCCGCGGCTGATTGTGGGGAGGTCGCGCGCCAGATCGCTGAGTCGGGGATCGCAGGCGCGGAACTCGCGGGTGTAGGCAAACTGCGGTCGGTCGAGAATGGAGGCGGGCGGGCCGGACTCGAGGATGGCGCCTTCAAAAAAGACCGCGACGCTGTCGGCGTATCGCTCCACCCCGCGCAGGCTCCCGGTAGTGAGGAGCATGCCCATGCCGGTCTCATCGCGCACCTGACAGAGCAGCTCGAGGTATTGATTGGCGGAGATGCGGTCGAGCCCGGCGGTGACCTCGTCGCAGATGAGGAGTCGCGCCCCCGCCATGATCGCCCGCATCACGAGGAGACGCCTCACCATCAGGGGGGAGAGGTCACCCGGCGTCTGCGGGAGGATGCGCTCGGGCTCGATGATGCCGACCCGGTAAAAGTAGTCGCTCCACGCTTTTTCCGCAGGCATGGCCGGCTGGCGACGCGCCATGCGGATGGAATCGCGCAGCCATTGACGGACCGTGCGATCGGGATTGAGCTGGGCGGCGGGGTCGCCGGGAACGATCGCGACCGGTCCGCGCCGCAGCTCGCGCAGCTCGCGAGATTTCAAGAGCAGGAGATCGCGCCCCTCAAAATGGATGGCGCCTGCGAGCCGCTTCACCTGCGGTCCCGCGACGCCGACGATGAGACGGGCGAGGAGAGATTTCCCGCTCCCGGTTTCGCCGGCGAGGACGACGATCTCTCCGGGGTAGAGATCGAGGGAGACGCGTCGCAGGCCGATACGCTGCTCCCCGAGTACGGCGGGCCGCTCCACCGTCACGTCTTTCACTTCGAGCAAGGGGCTGTCTCCGGTCTCCATGATGTGTTAGAAAAGGCGCGGCAGTGGGCCGGTGCGCAGAGCAGCCGAGACTCTCCAGCCGAGCAGGGCGAGGACAAAGACGACAAAGGTGGCCATGAGCCCCGGATAAATCGACATCCAGGGAGCTTCGATGATGAGCCCCTGCCCGTAGGCGATCATCGCGCCGCAACTGAGCCTGTCCCCTGTCAGCCCGAGAAAAGACAGAGTCATCTCCACCAGCACGACGACGGGCACATAGCCGGCAAAGACCCCAACGAGGCGGCGGAGGATCTTGGGCAGGATGCGGTTCATGACGATCTCCCGCCGCGAGAGACCGAGGACGTAGCCGGCGACTACATCGAAGCCGCTTTCCCCCTCCTGGAACCAGTCCGCGAGGACGGGACAGAGGTGAAAGGCGATGACGAGGATGAGCCCGAGGATCGCCACCCCGAGACTACCGCCGGTGCCTCCCGTGAGGATCACGAGAACCACCATCGAGGGCACGAGAAAGCCTGTTTGCCCGACGATCCTGACGAGCTTGAAGCGCCTTTCCCCGGGATCGAAGACAAACAGCATCGAGAGCAGCAGAGCGAGGGCGATCCCGAAGGACACCGAGACCACCGCGACCGAGACCGACGTGGCCATGGCGAGTCGACTGAGTTCAAAAAGGTCGGCCCCATTCCCCGTCGTGCCGAACCAGTGCTCTGCGTCGGGACTTTCCCAGGCCGGTTCCTCCGGTATGCCATAGAGTTCCGCCGGGCGCACATCCATGCGGCCGCCACCCACGAAGAGCCATCCCAGAAGCAGTAGGTAGGGAACCACGAGCAAGAGCACCCGGCGCATTTGCCAGAGCCGGACAAAGAAGCGGGCGAGTCCGCGGAGGATTCTGGAGTTGCGCCGATTCATCCGCCGACACCCTCCGGCCTGATAAGTTTGACCGCGACCTCACCGATCAGCACCGCGAGTGAGAGAGCGGCGGCGAGGGCCAGGGCACTGAGGAGGATGCCGCCGTAGCTCCCCAGCTTCACCGACTCGACGAGGAGCGACCCTATCCCCGGATAACGAAAGGCGTATTCCAGACAGACGAGGCTGCCCGCCACACTCGAGAGGGTGCTGCCACTGATCGCGAAGAGCTGCGGCAGGGCGCGCCGGAAGGCATTCCGGTAAAAGATGTCCTCCTCACAGTAGCCGGCCATGAACAGCCCGCGCAGGTAGGGGCGCGTCACTTCTTTCTCGAGCACGTCCGAGACGGCGCGGATCTGCCAGGCCGCGCCCGCCGCCAGTGCCGGGAGCGCGACGATCGCGGCGTGCCACCAGGTGAGCAGGTCGGGTCCGCGCTCGACGACGAGATCGTTGGCAAAACCGGGGCGTCTCCAGTGGAAATAGGAATAGATAGCGACGAGACCGACAAACCAGAATCCCGGGACACAAGCAAAGAGACTGAAAGGGGACGCGAGGAGCCGCGCCCCGCGAAAACGCCTCAGCCGCGCGCCCAGCAACCCCCAACTGTAGCCAACCAGGAGAATCCCCGGGACGCAGAGCACGACCACGGGCAGACTCACCCTGACACGATCCTCGAGCAGGCCCGCCCAGCTCACCGGTCGCGGCGAGAGCTCTGGCGGCACGGGACCGTAGGAATCGGGTTTCCAGACATGAAGATCGGACCCGCCGATCACACAAAAAGCGAACTCGATCAGCACGATGAGTGCGATGCCCGCCGCCGCAAAACGGATCATTGAGACAAGGAGACGCTGGAGGACGATGCGGGCCATTTTCCTATTCTTCTATTGAGGCTCCGCAGGGCCGGGCCCGTGCGCCGCCGCGGTCTCGCGCCTCACCCACCAGGGACGGACCCCTTCCAACCCCGACTTCCCTATCGCGAGAGCCCGCCCTCCTCCCCCGCTCGCGCCCCCGGGCCGGATGACCTCGAGCCCGCCGCTGCGCACGGTGAGGATGCGTCCCGTGTCACACACAAAGAGGCAGGGCTGGAGATCGGCGATGGACTGCTGCAACCGCGCCGTATAGACCATCACCTGCGCCGGGTCTTCTTCGTAGCGCAACTTCTCGAGGATCTCGTCGACGACCCGATTTCGCAGCCCGGAAAAATTCCCGCCATCCGCTCCCGCTTCGGAAGAGTGCCAGACCCGGAAACGGTCGCGTTCGAAGGGGATCTCCCAACTCAGCAGCACCGCATCGAAGTCACGCGTGAGGAGACGCCCGGCGAGGAGTTCGCTCCATTGCACCGCCTCCACCCCGACCCTGACCCCGATCCCGGCCCACTGCTCGGCGAGTGCGGTGGCGAGACGACGATGCTCGGCATTCGCCTCGTTCACCGCGAGGGTGAAAGTGAGCGCACCCCCGTCCCCGGCCTCGCGCATTCCGTTACGCTCATTCCGCCGGTAGCCCTCGGCGTCGAGAAGGTTTTCCGCCCCGCGGGGATCGTGGAGCGGCAGTTGCATGGGGCTGTCGCAGTAGGCGATGCCGGGATAAAAGAGACCGGTGACCGGCTGCTGGAACCCGGTCGCGGTGTCCCGCAGCACCTCGCTGAGATCTACCGCCTTCGCGAGAGCGAGCCTCACGGGGTTGCGGTCGAAGGGGGCCCGCTCCAGATTCCAAGCAACAATATGCTGGATCCGGGGCTCGCATCGCAGCGGCATCACGGCCCCGGGATTGCGACTCGCCCAGTCGGTGAAGCGCTCATCAGGGACGATGACATCGACCGTATCCGACCGCAGCGCGAGGAGGATGGACTCGAGGGAGCTGAAGCGCCGGTAGCCGATCCGTTTCTCCAGCGGAGCGCCGCCGAAGTAGGCCTCGTGCGCGATCAGCTCGACACCGCCGTCCCGCCGTCTCGAGGCGAGCCGGTAGGGACCGGTCCCGATCGGCTCGGTGAAAAAGGCCTCGAGCGCACTCGTCTCGCCGAGACTGCGGAGGAGGTGCGACGGCAGCACCGGCAGCTTTTCCCAGCTCTCCATCATCGTGGCGGGCACGTCGCGGCATTCCACCTTGAGCCGCAGCGGGGTGAGCGCCTGCAACTTCTCCACAAATCCGAAACTCGCCGCGAGCGGCAAAGGCGAATCGGGCCTCGTCAGCTCCGTGTAGGAAAAGACCACATCCGCCGTGGTAAAAGGCTGCCCATCGTGCCAGCGCACGCCGCTCTCGAGGTCGATGAGCATCTCGCGGGCCGTCGTGTAGCATCGCTCGCCCAGCACCTCGATGCGAGGGTCGAGGCTGCGGTTCGACTCGTAGTAGAGCGATAGTTCCCGCAGGAACAGGTCGGTGTCTCCCCGCACGAAGAGATTCACCTCGCGATCACCGACGTACTCGATCATGCGGATCTGCGTTTTCTCCACCGAGCCTTTCAAAAAGGCCCCGAACGAGTCGTGGACGGAGTGGTCCAGACCGATCCTGACAAGCTGATAATCGCCCAGATTCCCCGGATCAAATTTCCCGACGAGTCTCTCATCGAGCCCGGCCGCGAGGCCGCTCAGCGCGACCGTGAGGACCGATCCGGTGCGGTCGAGAGCGAGCATCTTCCACTCCCCGTCGAGGTATTCCCCCGAGAGCAGTCTTGCCTCGGACTCGCCCGCCGCCTCTTCGCTCGAGCAGCGTATCGTCACGACCGTCTGCGAGGTCCAGCTCTCGATGAGGTGGGGCCGCAGATTCAGGTCATCGTCGCGGGCGAGGAGCGGGTCAAAGAGCAGATCGGTGATCTCGCCCGTCACTCCGATCGACGGCGTGAGCGGGCTGAGGTAGCCGACAGGTTCGCTGATCGCACAGACGAGAGCCCCGGTCTCGTGCGACAACTGTAGCGCACTGACTTTTTCGAAGAGCCAGGAGCCCCCGAAGACCAGCAAGAGCGGCGCCGAAAAGAGGATCGTGCGTAGCCAGAACATCGCCGGAGAGTAGCGCATCCCGACCGCGATGGCCAAACTTACTTTGGAGAGGTTAAGGAGTTTC